>JAICWX010000352.1 GCA_025934635.1 Streptosporangiaceae bacterium
CCCGGGACTATAGGTCTCAGTTATCCCATCCGCACCACGGGCCTCTGACCATCACTCGGCCTGCCCCGTCGTAACGACATCAATGCCCCATCGATGTCGTTCCAGCGGCATCGATGCTCCATTGATGTCGTTGCCCGGAAGTCGAAGGCGACCGGTTACGGTGGCGGACGGGACTGTGGGGCGAAAGTGATCTATGAGGCGTATGTGACGAGATGGCGCGTGGTGCTGTCGTGACTGAAGTGATGTCCAAGGTGTAAGTGGCGAAGGTTGCGCTCGAGGTTCCCTCGTTGGCGGGTGTGCCGGTGCTCGCCGACGAGCATGCCGCTGCTTACTGGCGAGCGTGCCGGTAGAGGTGCTCGCTCGTGGGTCTTTTGGTCGGCTCGTTGCCGCAGGGCAAATCTGGCGGGCTGCTCGGCTTAGTTTTAGACTGTGAGGCGAAAAGTGTTTTATACTCTAAGTCGAAAACCTCGACTGGAGGCGCTGCGGGTGCCGGCGGCAGGAGCTGGCGGCTCTGCGGGAGATTGGGGCAGATCATGACGGGTGCGGAAGCGCAGGCCACGGCGGTACGCGTCGGCGGGATCCGGGGCGGCGGGATCCGGGACGGCGGGATCCGGGACGGCGGGATCCGGGACGGCGGGATCCGGGGCGGTGCGACGGATGTCGATGCGGATGGTGCGGTTGCGGGTGGTGCGGAGTGGGCTGGGGAGGTGCGGCGGCTGGCGGCGGAGCGGGATGCGGTGATCCTGGCGCACAACTACCAGGTGCCCGAGGTCCAGGATGTGGCGGACCACGTGGGGGACTCGCTGGCGTTGTCGCGGCTGGCGGCGGCGAGCACGGCGAGCGTGATCGTGTTCGCCGGGGTCTACTTCATGGCCGAGACGGCCAAGATCCTCGCCCCGGACCGGACCGTGCTCATCCCGGAAGTGCGGGCCGGCTGCTCGCTGGCCGACAGCATCACCGCGGAGCAGGTCAGGGAGTGGAAGGCCGAGCATCCCGGGGCCGCGGTCGTCGCGTACGTGAACACCAGCGCGGAGGTCAAGGCGGAATCCGACCTGTGCTGCACCTCGGCCAACGCGGCGCAGGTGGTGGCGTCCGTCCCGGCCGACCGCGAGGTGCTGTTCCTGCCCGACCAGTTTCTCGGGGCGTACGTGCGGCGCGTCACCGGCCGCGCCAACCTGCGCGTCTGGGCTGGGGAGTGCCACGTGCACGCCGGGATCAGCCCGGCCGACCTGCGTCGCAAGGCTACTGCCGATCCGCAGGCGGAACTGTTTATCCACCCCGAGTGCGGGTGCTCGACGGCGGCGCTGTGGCAGTCGGGCGAGGGAGACCTCCCGGCCGGGCGGACCCGGGTGCTGTCCACCGGGGGCATGCTCGAAGCGGCCCGGACGACCAGGGCGTCGGCGGTGCTCGTGGCGACCGAGACCGGCATGCTGCACCAGCTGCGCAAGGCCAACCCGGCGGTGCGCTGGGAGGCGGCCAACCCGGACGCGGTGTGCCGGTACATGAAGATGACGACGCCTGCCGCCCTGCTGCGCTGCCTGCGCGAGGGCGTCACCGAAGTGATTGTTGACCCGGATGTGGCGGTCCGCGCCCGCCGGGCAGTGCAGGCGATGATCACTGTGGGTGCCCGGTGAACGGCCCCGCCGGCCCGGCTGACACCGAACTGCGCTACCTGCCCGGGACGCGGCCGGCCTGGGAGCGCGACGCCGATGTCGTGGTGGTGGGGTCAGGGGCGGCGGGCATGGCCGCGGCGCTGGCGGCGGCCGCCGCCGGCCGCCGGGTCCTGCTGCTCACCAAGGAGGACATCGGCGGGGGCGCGACGCCGCTGGCTCAGGGCGGCCTGGCCGCGGCGATCGGGCCGGGGGACGACCTGGCATTGCACCGGCGGGACACGCTCACGGCGGGCGCGGGGCTGTGCGACCCGGCCGCGGTGGCGGCGCTGGTCGCCGCGGCGCCGGGCGAGATCGGCCGGCTGGTCGCGCGCGGGGCCCGGCTGGAACGGACCGGGCTGCACCTGGAGGGCGGGCACAGCCGCAAGCGGATCGTGAACGCGGGCGGCGACGCGATCGGCGCCGAGCTGCACCGGGTCCTGGCGGCGGCACTGGCCGGTAAGACGCTGGCCGGTAAGACGCTGGCCGGTAAGGCGCTGGCCGCCAGCCCGGTGGAGATCTTGGCCCGCTGCGTGGCCCTGGACGCGCTGACCGACGACAGGGGCTCGGTCGGCGGGATCCTCGCCGGGATCGCGGGCGACGACGGGGAGCTGTGGACGGGCACGATCCGGGCCCGCGCGGTCGTGCTCGCCACTGGCGGGTTCGGCCAGGCCTACGGGACGACCACCAGCCCGGCCGGGGTGACCGGCGACGGCCTGGCGCTGGCCGCCCGGGCCGGAGCCGAGCTGCGAGACCTGGAGTTCGTGCAGTTCCACCCGACCGTGCTGTGGCAGGAATCGGCGGTCGGCCAGTGCCCGCTGCTCACCGAGGCCTTGCGCGGGGCGGGCGCGGTGCTGGTCGACGCGGCCGGCCGGCCGGTCATGGCCGGGCGCCACCCGCTCGGCGACCTGGCGCCCCGGGACGTGGTGTCGGCGGCCATGCAGCAGCGGATGGCCCGCGGTGACGGGCCCGTCGACCACCTGTGGCTGGACGCCACCGGGCTGGGCCGGGCGGTCCTGGAACGGGACTTCCCCACGGTGACCGCCCTGTGCCGGGCGCGGGGGATCGACCCGGCCGCCGAGCCGGTGCCGGTGGCGCCCGGGGCGCACTACGCGTGCGGCGGCATCCGGGCCGACATGGACGGGCGGACCTCGGTCCCCGGGCTCTACGCCGTGGGGGAGGCCGCGTCGACCGGCGTGCACGGCGCCAACCGGCTGGCGTCCAACTCGCTGACCGAGGCCCTGGTCACCGGGCGCCGGGCCGGGGAACGGCTCGGCGCAACGCTAACCGGGCCACGGACGCCCGGGCCGCGCACAGGCTGGCAGCTACCGCCGCCCGGCCGGGGAGCGAACCCGGCCTCCCGTGCCGTCCTGGCCGCGGCCATGTCCCGGGACGCCGGGGTCTTGCGTACCCGAGCTGGCCTGGAACGGCTCAGCCAGCTGCTGGACCAGGTGCCGTCGGCCGGGAACCGGCTGGACCTGGCCACGGTCGAGGCGACCAACCTGCACACCGCGTCGGTGCTGGTCGTGGCGTCGGCGCTGGCACGCGCCGAGAGCCGCGGCTGCCACCGGTGGCGGGATACGCCGCCGGTCAGCTCGAGCCAGCCGGGGCGTCATACCGTGCTGCGCGTGGAGGAGGGACGGGTGCGGGATGCCCACTCCGTTCGGTCGCTGGAAAAGCAGGAGGTCGGCGCGTGAGCCTGGATACGGCGGTGACCCGCCACCTGCGGGCGGCCGGGCTGGACCCGGAGGACACCGAGCGGGTGATCCGCGGCGCGCTGGCGGAGGACCTGCGCTACGGGCCCGACGTCACGTCGGCCGCGACGGCCGCACCGGGGGCGCGGGCTACGGCCGACGTCGTCGCCCGGGAGCCCGGCGTGCTGGCCGGCCTGCCGGTCGCCCTGGCCGTGCTGGACGCGGCCGGGATCCCGGCGCTGGACGCGGCGGGAGGCGCGGCCCTGGACGCGGCCGGGGTCGCGGCCAGGCGCGGCGGGTCTCCCGAGACGCTGGCCGCGGACGGGGACCGGATCGGCGCGGGGACCGCGGTGCTGCGGATCGAGGCGCCGTTGCGGGAACTGCTCGGCGCCGAGCGGACCCTGCTCAACTTCCTCACCCACCTGTCCGGCATCGCCACCGCCACCCGGGCCTGGGCCGACGCGCTGGCCGGGACCGGGTGCGCGGTGCGCGACACCAGGAAGACCCTCCCGGGGCTGCGCCAGCTCGAGAAGTACGCGGTGCGCTGCGGCGGCGGCCTGAACCACCGGATGGGCCTCGGCGACGCCGCCCTGATCAAGGACAACCACGTGGCCGCGGCGGGCGGGGTCGCCGAGGCGATCAAGGCCGTCCGCGCGGCCGCTCCTGACCTGCCCCTGGAGGTGGAGTGCGACGACCTGGCCCAGGTCCAGGAGGCCCTGGACGCGGGGGTCGAGCTCATCCTGCTGGACAACATGGGGCGGGCGGCGCTGCGCGCCGCCGTCGACCTGGCCCGCGGCTACCCGTCGGTCAAGCTGGAGGCGAGCGGCGGACTGCGCCTGGACCAGGCCCGGGCGGTGGCGGAGACCGGCGTCGATTTCGTCTCCGTCGGGGCGCTGACCCACTCGAGCCCGGCGCTCGATCTGGGCCTGGACCTGCTATGACTTCCCGTGCGGGTCGGAGGCGTTGAGGGTGGCGACAACCTGGTCGTAGTCGCCGCGGGCCTCGCCGTAGCGGAGGAACTTCACCCGCTCGACCTGGATCTCCTTGGCGTCGGGCTGGGCCGCGAGCAGGTCAGTGGCTTCGGTGATGAAGTCATCGAGCGGCATGGCGACCTCGTTGTCCTCCTGCCCGGGCAGCAGTGAGGTGCGTACCGACGGCGGCACCAGCTCGATGGCCTGCACGCTGGTTCCGGCCAGCTGCAGCCGGACCGACTCGGTGAGCATGTGGATGGCGGCCTTGGACGCGTTGTAGCTCGGCGTGGCGGCCAGCGGCGTGAACCCCAGGCCCGAGGACACGGTGATTATCGTGGCGGCCGGCTGGGCCCGCAGGTGCTCGATGAACGCGGCCATGAGGCGGATCGGGCCGAGCAGGTTGGTCGTCACCACGTCCTCGGCCGAGGCGAGGAAGGAGCCGGGCTGGTGCCAGTCCTCCACCCGCATGATGCCCGCCATCGGGATCAGGACGTTGAGGTCCGGGTGCCGGGCCAGGACCTCCTTGGCCGCGGAGGCGATGCTGGCCGGGTCGGTTGTGTCGATTTCCGCCGTGTCCAGGCCGGGATGCTCGGCGGCGATCCGCTCGAGCTCGGCCGCCCGGCGGCCGCCGATGATGACCGTGTTGCCCCGGGCCTGCAGTTCCAGCGCCAGGGCGAGGCCGATGCCGCTGGTGGAACCGGGGATGAAGACGGTGTTTCCGGAGATGTTCATGAACCTAGTCTTGCGCCGTCCAGCGCGGGGGAGCAGAGAGCGGTTATCGGGGGATCCGCGATCCCTGGTTCGCGCCGGGGGCGCCGGATAGCGTGGCAGCATGGATCGTTCGGCACTGGCGGGCTTCTTGCGGCATCGCCGGGAGGAGCTGCGGCCCGAGGACGTCGGGCTGCCCGCCGGGGCGCGGCGGCGGACCCGGGGCCTGCGCCGCGAGGAGGTCGCCGCGCTGGCGTCGATGTCCACGGACTACTACACCCGGCTGGAGCAGCAGCGCGGGCCGCAGCCGAGCGAGCAGATGCTGACCGCGCTGGCCCGGGCGCTGCGGCTGACCGGTGACCAGCGGGACTACCTGTTCCGGGTGGCCGGGCGGGGTGCCCCGGCCCGGGTGCCGGCCGCGGCGCACGTCGCCCCGGCGCTGCTGCGGGTGCTCGACCGGCTCGACGACACCCCGGCGCTGGTCTTGTCCAACCTGGGCGAGACGCTGGTGCAGAACCGGATGGCGGAAGCCCTGTTCGGGGATAAATCCCAGTATCAGGGTCTCGTCCGCAGCGAGATCTACCGCTGGTTCACCGATCCGGCCGAACGGCTGCGCTACCCGGAGGACGATCGCGACCGGCAGAGCCGGGCCCAGGTGGCGAACCTGCGCACCGCCTACGGGTCGATGGGCCCGAAGTCCCGGGCCGGGGAGCTCGTGCGGGCGCTGCAGAAGGCCAGCCCGGAGTTCGCCGGGCTGTGGGAACGGCACGAGGTGGCCAAGCGGTTCGAGGACCACAAGATCTTGCTGCACCCCGAGCTCGGCCCGATCGAGGTGGACTGCCAGGTGCTGTTCACCGAGGACCAGTCCCAGGCCCTGCTGGTGCTGACCGCGCCGCCGCGCAGCGAGGGCTACGAGAAGCTGCAGCTACTGGCCGTGCTCGGGCCTGAGCGGTTCGCCGGGGCGTCGTCCTTAGGCGCTGTGCCCGTCGGCTGAGCCGTGCCCGCTGGCTGCGCTCTGTCCGCTGGCTGCGCTCTGTCCGTTGGCGCCGGGCCCATCGAGCTGGCCGAGCCAGCCGTTGATGCTGCGGGCCAGCACCGGCATCGGGAGCGAGCCGTGGTCCAGGATGGCGGCGTGGAACTCGGGCAGCGAGAACGACGGGCCCAGCCGCTGCCTGGCCTCCTCCCGGATCCGCAGGATCTCCAGCTTGCCGGTGAGGTAGGCCAGCGCCTGGCCCGGCATCACCACGTACCGGTCGATCTCGTCGGCCAGGAACCCGCGCGGCATCGGGACGTGCTCGGCCATGAACTCCAGGGCCCGCTCCCGGCTCCAGCCGAACGCGTGGATGCCGGTGTCCACTACCAGCCGCACCGCCCGCATTAGGGACGCGGTGATCGAGCCGAGCAGGCCGCGGTCGTCGGCGTACAGGCCGATCTCCTCGCAGAGCTGCTCGGCGTACAGGCCCCAGCCTTCGGAGAACACCGCCAGGCTGCGCTGGCGCTGCAGGTCGGGCAGGTCCTTCATCAGCTGGAGGCGGGAAAGCTGCAGGTGATGCCCGGGTACCGCCTCGTGGAAGGCGACCGCCTCGATGTCCCAGCCGGTCCCGGCGGTAGGCCGCAGCGTGTTGAACCAGAACGTGCCGGGCCGCCCGCCGTCCAGCCGCGGCGCGGTGTAGTGCGGCGCCGCGCCGCTCGACGCGACCACCTCCGGCATCGGGGTCACCTGGCAGGGCGGCGGCAGCGGCGCCGGGAAGATTTCGCCCGCCCGGGCCTCGGCTCGCTTCACCGCGCCCGCCGCCTGGCGCAGCGCCTCCTCGGCGGGCAGCTTCCCGGCCGAGTCCCGCAGCGCCGCGCGGACCGCCTCCAGGCTGGAGAGCCCGAGCCCCTTACCCAGCTCGGCCGCCCGGGCCTCGAGCGCGGCGATCTGGTCCAGGCCGGTCTGGTGCAGTTCCTGGGCGGTCAGCGGCAGCGTGGTGTAGACCCGGATCGACCGCGCGTAGTCCTCGTCGCCGCCAGGCAGGTAGGTCAGCCCGGCCTGCTCCGACGGCCGGGCGCGCGGGAGCAGGTCCCGCACGATGTCCACCCACCGGCCCAGCGCCGGGCGCACCACGTCCTCGGCGATCGCCCGGCGTTCGGACTGCCACGCCCCGGTCCGGGCCCAGCCGGGCGGCGGCTCGGGGACGAGCACGGCGCCGATCTCGGGAGCCGCCAGGACGGCCTGCGCCCAGGTGATGGCCTGCTCGGCCAGCGGGGCGACCGGCAGCCGCCCCTTGGCGGCGCCCTCCCGCAACCGCTCGCCGATCTGGTCCATCCAGCCGCCGCTGCGGCGCAGCCGGGTCAGGTAGGCCTCGGCCGCGGTCGTATCGGTCAGCACCGTCCGGGCGGCGATGGCCAGGAAGGTGGCCGGCCCCGAATACTGCATGGCGGTGACCGTGTGGTCCTCGCGGGCCGAGTCGATGACCTCCAGGTCCTGCAGGGCGGCCTGCCGGGTGCAGCCCAGCGTGACCGCGTCGGCCAGGCTTACCCCGGCTTCACCGGCCAGTTCGTCCGCCTCGGCGATGAACCGGGCGGCCTCGGCCCGCCAGGCCTGCTGGCCCGCCGCGCTCTCGTCCGGGACCAGGTCGTCGTAGCCGGGGATGCCGTACATGGTGGCCACGAACGGGTTCACGTCGAGCCAGCGTTGGTGGAACCGGTCGGCGAGGTCGCGCGCTGAAGTCATGGGTATAAGTTACGCACCCGCCGCCGCCGTCAGGCGCGTACTTGCAGCCGTCCCCGGTCGATGACCACGGTGCCGTCGTCCTTGGTCGTCTGAAAGAGGGCGGTGTCGCTGCCGCCCTGCCGCCAGACCGAGACGGTCAGCGCCTCGCCCGGCCACACCGGGCGGCTGACCCGGCCGGACATGGACCCGAACCGGGCCGGGTCGGAGCCGCAGAGCACGTGCAGCAGGGCGCGGCCGGTGACCCCGTAGGTGCACAGGCCGTGCAGGATCGGCCGGTCGAAGCCGCCGCGGGCGGCGAACTTGGGGTCGACGTGCAGCGGGTTCCTGTCCCCGGACAGCCGGTAGACCAGCGCCTGCTCCGGCCGGGTCTGGTAGGTCACCTGGTGGTCGGGCGCGCGGTCCGGCCGGTCCCAGGCCGCATCGCTGCCGCGCTCGCCGCCGAAGCCGCCCTCGCCGCGGATGAACGCGCTGCTCCTGGTGGTCGCCAGCGGCTCCCCGGTGGCCGCGTCGACCGCCACGTTCTCGGTCACCACCAGCGCCCCGGAGCCCTTGTCGTAGATGCCGGTCACGGTCGAGGTGGTGCGGACGGTGCCCTCGACTGGCAGCGGCCGGTGCAGCTCGACCGCCTGCTCGGCGTGCACCAGCATGGCCCGGTCGAAGTCGCCGAGGCTGCCCGAGGTCCGGCCCTGCGCGATGAGCACCGCGTAGGTCGGCAGTACCTGCTGCTCGATGCCCTCGGAGTTCTCGGTGGTGAACTCGAGCTCGGCCAGCGGGTCGCCCAGGCCGGCGCCGACCCCGACCGCGTAGAGCAGGGCGTCCTTGCTGTCCCAGGACCGCTCCTGCGGTTCGCCCGCTACGCCCACGAGGCTGTGGTTAAGCGCCATGACTCCCCTTTGGCCGGCCCTTCGTGCGCCGCGTCTTGTTCGCCGTAATGGCAAATTGTTAGAATAAAGTTCTAGAAAAGAATTGTCAGGGGACGGCCCTGGGAGTGTCAAGCACGCCGAAGGAGTCACCGTCATGGGCATTCTGGACGGCAAGGTCGCCATCGTGACCGGCGCCAGCCGCGGCATCGGGGCGGAGATCGCCCGCCGGTTCGGCGAGGAGGGCGCGGCGGTGGCCGTCGTCGCCCGGACCACGGAGGCGGGCAC
>JAICWX010000038.1 GCA_025934635.1 Streptosporangiaceae bacterium
AGATCGTCATCCACCACGGCATGCGCAACGCCATGGTGACGTTCGTCTCCTACGTCGCCCTGCAGGCCGGCTGGCTGGTCGGCGGGACGCTGATCGTGGAGACCATCTTCGCCTGGCCGGGCATCGGGACCATGCTCATCGGCGCGGTCCAGTCCCGCGACCTGACCGTGATCCAGGCGACGGTCGTGATCATCGCGCTGGCCTTCACGCTGCTGAACCTGCTGGCTGACCTGGCGGTCATCTGGCTGGATCCGCGGATCGGCCGGCAGCGCGTCAGCCGGGAGGGCGGATGAGCGCGATTAACCTGCCCGGCGCCAGCCTCGGCGGCCCGGGCCTGCCGGACCCGATCGAAGCGGCGGGCCTGGCGCGGGCCCGCCGCGGGGCGCGGGCCCGGCGCGGCTCGCTGACCGCGGGCCTGATCGTGCTGGGCGCGATGCTGGTCTTCAGCGTGGCCGCCTCGCTCGCCGGCGGCAGCCCGGCCCACCAGGACCTGGCCTCGGCGCTGGCGCCGCCGGGACACGGTAGCCACCTGTTCGGCGCCGACGCGCTCGGCCGGGACGTGATGTCCTGGGTGGGCGGCGGCATCCGCACCTCCTTCGAGGTCGCCGTGTGCGTGGTGGCGCTGTCGGCCGCGTTCGGCTGCGCCGTCGGCATCCTGGCCGGCTACCTGGGCGGCTGGCTCGACGCGGTGCTGATGCGGCTGGCCGACATCCAGCTGTCCATCCCGCCGCTGCCGCTGTTCATCGCCGCCTCCGCCATCATCGTCAACGACCTGCTCACCCTGGTCATCTTGATCAGCATCGTCGGCTGGGTCCCGTACGCCCGGCTGTGCCGGGCCCGCACGCTCATCCTCAAAGAACGCGGCTACGTGGCCGCCGCCCGGCTCGCGGGCCGCCGCCGCGCCGCCATCGCGGTGCTGCACCTGCTGCCCGGGCTGACCACCGAGATCGCCATCCTGGGCTCGCTGCAGGCCGGCGTCGCGCTGCTGTGGGAGGCGGGCCTGTCCTTCCTCGGGCTCGGCCTCCAGCCGCCCTACGTGAGCCTGGGATTCCTGATGTCCGAGGGCAAGGAGGTGCTGTCGCAGGCCTGGTGGGTGGCCACCTTCCCCGGCCTCGCGCTGGCCCTGCTGGTGGTCGGCTTCAACCTGACCGGCGACGGCATCCGCGACCTGTTCAGCCCCGACGTCAGCGGAGGCCTGCGATGACCGCCGGCCGGCCGGACCCCGGAAAAGCAGCGACCGAACGAGTGGCCGGCTCCGCCCTCGCCGCCACCGCCACCGCCCTCGCGGTCCGGGACCTGGCCGTCCGCCGCTCTGGCCAGCCCATGATCGGGCCGCTGTCGTTCGCCGCCGCCGGCGGGTCCACGGTGGCGCTGGTCGGCGAGACCGGCGCGGGCAAGACCCTCGTCCTGCGCGCCCTGATGGGCCTGCTGCCCGCCGGGTTCGACACGACCGGGGAGGTGCGGATCGGGACCACCCCGTCAGGCCCGTCAGGCCCGTCAGGCCCGTCAGGCCCGTCCGCGCCGCCGCTGGCCGACCCGGCCGCGCTGCGGGCCGAGCTCGGCCGCCGGATCGGCGTGGTCCTGCAGAGCCCGTTCACCGCCTTCGACCCGCTGCGCCCGGTCGGCTTCCAGGTGACCGAGGGCGTGCTCCGGCGCAAGCTGCTGCGCAAGGACGCGGCCCGCGAGCGGGCCGCCCGGCTGCTCCGGCAGATGGGCTTCGAGCAGCCGGACGAGCTCGGCAAGCTGTTCCCCAATCAGCTCAGCGGGGGCATGGCCCAGCGGGTGGCCATCGCCATGGCGGTGATGCCGAGCCCGGCCGTGGTGCTGGCCGACGAGCCGACCTCGGCGCTGGACGCCACCTTGCGCATCCGGGTGCTCGAGCTGCTCCAGGACTTCATCCGCGAGCAGGACGCGGTCCTGGTCATGGTCAGCCACGACCTCGGCCTGGTGGCCGACTTCAGCCAGCAGCTCATCGTGCTCTACAGCGGCCGGGTGGTGGAAAGCGGCCCGGCCGCCGAACTGCTCGCCCGCCCCCGCCACCCCTACACCCAGGCCCTCATCGCCTGCACCCCGCAGCTCGGGCCGAACGGCCAGCGGGAGCTCCCCAGCATCCCCGGCAGCGTGCCGTCGCCGCTGCAGCGCATCGCCGGCTGCCGGTTCGCGGCCCGCTGCCCGCTGGTCATCGACCGCTGCCGCACCGAGGAGCCGCCGCTGCGGACCATCGGCGGCACCCAGGTGGCCTGCCACCGAGCCGAGGTGGCTGCCGATGAATGATCGCGCGGTGGTGGTGGCCGAGAGCCTGACCAAGACCTACCGCTCCGGGCACCGTCTCGTCCGCGCCCTGGACGCGGTGAGCTTCGCGGTACGGCCCGGCCAGACGCTGGCCGTCATCGGCGAGAGCGGATCAGGCAAGTCCACGCTGACCCGGCTGATCACCGGCCTGGAAGAGCCCACCGAGGGCCGCATCCTGATCAACGGCGCGCCGGCCCGGCTGCGGTCAGGGCGTCCCGCCAGCGCGCAGCTGATCTTCCAGGACCCGGCCGGGTCGCTGAACCCGTACCGGAAGATCTGGAAGAGCGTGGCCGAGCCGCTCCGTCACCTGGACCGCAAGGCCCGCCGGGCCGCGGCGGGCGAGATGCTGACCCGGGTCGGCATCGACCCGGACCGGCACGGCGACCGGCCGGGCCGGTTCAGCGGCGGCCAGCTCCAGCGCGTCGCCATCGCCCGGACCCTGGTCGCCCGGGCCGACGTGCTGCTGTGCGATGAGCCGACCTCGGCGCTGGACGTGTCGGTGCAGGCCCAGATCCTCAACCTGCTCCGCGAACTGCAGCAGGAAATCGGCTTCACCTGCGTCTTCGTCACCCATGACCTGGCCGTCGCGCAGGTGGTGGCCGACCGCATCATGGTGCTGCGGGACGGGCGGGTCCGCGAGCACGCGGCCGCGGGGGAGTTCTTCGCCGGCCCGCGCGACGCCTACAGCCGGGCGCTTATTGCCGCCACCGGCCGGCGGCGGCAGCCTGTTAACGGAGCATCCACTCCCGGAGAGGACGGCCGATGACCGGCACCGCCCGCACCGTCAAGGCCCCCGTACTGCGCGCCACCGGCGGCCCGATGGCGCTGGAAGAGATCACCGTGCTGCCGCCCGGCCCCGGCCAGGTCATGGTCCGGCTGGCGGCCACCGGCGTGTGCCACAGCTGCCTGCACTCCATCGACGGCTCGCTGGCCGGCACCCCGATGCCGATCATCCTCGGCGACGAGGGCGCCGGCGTGGTCGACCAGCTCGGGTCCGGCGTCACCGGCCTGGCGCCCGGCGACCACGTGGTGCTGTCCTGGGCGCCGAGCTGCGGGGCCTGCCGGGAGTGCCTGCACGGCAAGCCGGCCCGCTGCCGCAACAAGCCCGCGTTCGGCTACCTGCCCGGCGGGACGACCTCCTTCCGCGCCACTGGCCCCGATGGCGCCTGCGGCGCGGGCGAGGAGGTCTTCCACTACGGCCCGGCCACCTGCGCCCCGTACACGATCGTCCCGGCCAGCGGCGCGATCAAGATCTCCGAGTCGGTCCCGCTGCGGCTGGCCGCCCTGGTCGGCTGCTCGGTCACCACCGGGGCCGGCGCGGTGCTGCGGACCGCCGCCGTGCAGGCCGGCCAGAGCGTCGCCGTGGTGGGCTGCGGCGGGGTCGGCCTGAACGCGGTGCTCGCCGCCCACCTGGCCGGCGCCAGCCCGGTCATCGCCGTCGACCCGGTCGACCTCAAGCTCGACGCGGCCCGCCAGCTCGGGGCCACCGCGACGGTGCGCAGTAAGGGCCCCGGCCTGGCCGACGGGATCCGCGCCGCGGCCGGCGGCGGCGCCGACGTGGTGATCGTGGCGGTCGGCAGCACCGACGCGATCGAGGCGGGCGTCGAGGCCCTCGCCCCCGGCGGCAAGTGCGTGATCATCGGGGCGCCGCCGACTGGGGCCCGGCTCAGCATCGACCCGCACGCGCTCCGCGCCGAGGAAAAGGCCCTGCTCGGCTGCTCCTACGGCTCGTGCAACCCGCCCGCCGACTTCCCGCTGTTCATCGAGCTGTTCCAGGCGGGCCGGCTGCCGCTGGACCGCCTGGTCAGCCGGGAGTACCGGCTGTCGGAGATCAACGAGGCCTACGCCAACCTGGCCAGCGGCCAGGACCTGCGCGGCCTGATCGTCTTCGACGAGGACCAATGAGCACCCCCCCGGCCACCCCGGACCCGCCCGGCCGCCCCACCCCCCCGGGGCGCCTGGCGGGGGAGACCGCCCTGGTCACCGGCGGATGGCGCGGCATCGGGGCCGCCGTCGTCCGGGCCTACGCCGCGGCCGGCGCCCGCGTCGCCATCAACTACCCGCCCGGCGCCCCCGCCGCCGAGCAGGGTGCCCGGGCCATGCTCGCCGAACTCGGCGGCGACGCCCGCGCGATCGCCTGCTGCGCCGACGTCAGCGACCAGGCCGCCGTCCAGCGGATGGTCGCCGGCACCGAAGCCGCCCTCGGCCCGGTCACCATCCTGGTCGCCAACGCCGCCGCCAGCGAGCGCCTGGACTGGACCGACATCACCGAGGAAGCCTGGGACCGCATCATGGCGGTGAACGTGACCGGCACGCTGTTCTGCGCGCAGGCCGTCTACCCGGCCATGCGGCGGGCCGGCCGCGGCAAGATCATCACCTTGTCCAGCGTGATGGTCGAGCTCGGCGGCGTGCGCGCCCTGCACTACGTGACCTCCAAGGCCGCGCTGATCGGGTTCACCCGGGCGCTCGCCCGCGAGGTGGGCCCGCACGGCATCTGCGTGAACGCCGTGATGCCGGGCGCGATCAAGACCGAGTCCGAGGAGGAGCTCTATCCCGGCACCTCCGACGCCATCGCCGAACGGCAGGCCGAGGTGCAGTCCATCCCGCGCCGCGGGGTCGCGGACGACCTGGCCGGCGCCTTCCTGGTCCTCGGCTCGCGCGACAGCGACTTCGTCACCGGCCAGGTCATCGCCGTCGACGGCGGCTGGATCCACTACTAGGGAGCGCCTCCTTGAGGTTCACTTTCCGGACCGAGTACGTCCCCGGGCTGAGCCTGCTCGACCGCGACGTGGAGTTCCCGCAGCTCGTCCTCAAGCAGGCCGAGTTCGCCCGCAACCTCGCGGCCATGAACGCCTTCTGCGCCGCCCGTGACGTCTCGCTGGCGCCGCACGCCAAGACCTCGATGGCCCCGGCCCTCATCCGCCGCCAGCTCGACGCGGGCGCCTGGGGCGTCACCGTGGCCACCATGAGCCAGCTCCGGGTCTGCCTGGAGGCCGGGGTGCCGAACATCATCCTCGCCCACCAGCTGGTCAACCCGGCCGCGGCCGCCTGGCTGGGCGTGTCCCTGGCCGGCCGCCCCCGCCAGCGGGTCTGGTGCCTGGCCGACTCGGCCGCCGGCGCGGGCCGGCTGGCCGCGGGCTGGCGCCAGAGCGGCAACCCGGACCCGCTGCCGGTGCTGCTCGAGATGGGCGCCCCCGGCGGCCGCACCGGCTGCCGCACCCAGGAGGAGGCCATGGCCGTGGCCCGGGCCATCGACGGCCACCCGGAGCTGGGCCTGGCCGGCGCCGAAGCCTTCGAGGGCATCCTCGGCGACGGCCGGACCGACGCGGAACTGGCCCGCGTCGACGACTTCCTGACCCAGGTGACCACCTGCGCCGAGCACCTCGACCGGGACGGCCTCCTCGCCCGCGCCCCGGAAATCCTGCTGACCGCCGGCGGCAGCCTGTACTTCGACCGGGTCGCGGACGTGCTGCGCACCGCCCGGCTCAGCCGGCCGCCCCGGGTGGTGCTGCGCAGCGGCTGCTACGCCTTCCACGACCACGCCGAGCGGCCCGGCGCGCCGCTGCCGGCCGGCGCCGACGGCCGGGCCGAGCTCGTCCCCGCCCTGGAACTGTGGTGCGAGGTAGTCAGCGTGCCCGAACCGGGCCTGGCCATCGCCGGGTTCGGCCGCCGCGACGCCCCCTACGACGCCGCCCTGCCGGTGGTCCTGGGGCGGCTGGACGACACTAGCGGCACCCTCGAGCCGCTGCCCGGCGTCACCGTGACCGCCCTCAACGACCAGCACGCCTACCTGCACACCGGCCCCACGGCCGAGCTCGCCGTCGGCGACCGGCTGGCCTGCGGCATCATCCACCCGTGCACCGCCTTCGACAAGTGGCGGCGGCTCGCCCTGGTCGACGAGCAGTACCGGGTGCTGGAGACGATCGACACCTACTTCTAGAGCCCCGACCCGCCGACCCGATCCGACCTGACCCACGACCCGCCCGACGAAAGGCAGCGCCATGCAGATCGACTTGTCCGGCCGCCGCGCGCTGGTCACCGGCGGTGGCACCGGAATCGGGCGCCAGTTCACCGAGTCGCTGGCCGCGGCCGGAGCGCACGTGGTGATCTGCGGCCGCCGCCCGGAGCCGCTGGACCAGGCCGCGGCCGAGATCACCGCCGCCGGGGGAGCGGCCAGCGCCGTGGTGGCCGACGTGAGCCGCGAAGAGGACCTGCAACGGCTGGCCGCGACGGCCGGCCCGGTCGACGTCCTGGTCAACAACGCGGGCTACGGGAAGCTGGGCCCGTGGACCGAGGTGACCCCGGCGCAGTGGCGCGCGGTGATGGCGGTCAACGTCGACGCCCCCTTCCGGCTCGCCCAGCTGCTGGTCCCCGGCATGATCGAGCGCGGCTGGGGCCGCGTCGTCAACATCTCCTCGGTGTACGGGATGGTCACCGGCAACCCGTACTTCTATCCCGACTTCGACTGGGATTCCCCCGCCTACGTCACCAGCAAGCACGCCCTGATCGGCCTGTCCAAGTACCTCGCCGCCCGCACCGGCGACACCGGGGTCACCGTCAACACGATCAGCCCCGGCATGTTCCCCTACACCGAGGCCAACCGCGACCGCATCTCGGCCGAGTCCCTGCGCCGCCTCAACGAGGGCACCCCGGCCCGCCGCCCCGGCGACGTCAAGGACCTGGCCTCCGCCCTGCTGTTCCTCGCCTCCCCCGACTCCTCCTTCGTCACCGGCCAGAACATCGTCGTCGACGGCGGCTGGACCCTCTGGTGACCACCCTCCCGCCCAACCCCGCCCCCCTCGCCCCCAGGACCACGCCAGCATCACCGACCCCATAAGCCGGCACCTGCGCCGACCGGGCTAACGTCCCCAACCCAGTTCCCAGCCTCACCACCCGCATCCGCCCCAGGCCCCGCCTCCGTCCTGGATCCCCGCCTCAGTACCCGCGTCGGCCCCGGGCCCCGCCTCTGTACCCCGCATCCGCCCCGGGCCCCGCCTCAGTACCCGCATCGCCCCAAGCCCCCCGCTCGTAACTCACCGGGCTCGCATCCGGCAGCCAGCAACGACATCGATGGAACATCAATGTCGCTGGAACGACATTGATGTTCCATCGATGTCGTTCGCGGCGCTCCCTGGGAGCCGCGGGTGGAGGTCCGGCGCACCACGGGCATCACCCGTCCCACGACCCGGATCCTCACCGCAAACCTGTGGTCCGTGGGCGTCGTTGACCCGCCGGTCTCTGGATGTCGTAGGCCCGCCGGTCCCTGGGCGCCATAGGCCCGCTGGTCCCTGGGTGTCGTAGGCCCGCCCCGGGGCGTCCGCGGAAGCGCTGTTGCTTTGTATGCCAAGCGCTCCGCTTGACATCTCAATCATGCTTGGTAAAGTTAGCGATGAAAGTAATCAGGAGGAATGCACATGGCTAGCACCCCCACGAGGGACCTGCCGGAGGAGTTCCTGGCCGCGACGCGGAAGAGCCAGGACGCCATGATCCGCGCGATCAGGACCTGGGTCGAGACGGTCAGGACCGTTACCCCCAAGCTGCCGTCGACGCCGCTCACGGACCGGCTCCCGAAGCTGCCGTCCATCACCGTGCCGTTCGCGGACCGGCTGCCCACTCCGGAAGACGTCGTGGCCACTGGCTATGACTTCGCCGAGCAGCTGCTCGCGGTCCAGCGCAAGTTCGCCGAGGACCTGCTGGCGGCCACCGAGCCGCTGATCCCGGGCAACGGCAAGCGCACCTGGCAGGACGCGACCAGGGGTGATGCCGCCGCGGCCGCCCAGCAGACCGCCGCCGCCGCGAAGACCGCGGTCACCGGCACCGTCCACGCCGCCGAGAAGGCCGTCGCCGAAGTCGCGCCGAAGCCCCCGGTCACCAAGACCGCACCCAAGACCGCACCCAAGGCCGCCGACATCACCCCGGTGCCCGCTCCCAAGACGCCAGCTGCGACCACCGCCAGCGCTCCTAAGCCCCCCGCGACAACTGCGCCCAAGGCCCCGGCCGCCACGAGCGCCCCGAGCACCCCGAAGGGCCCCGCGGCAACCGCCCGCGTGGATGCCCCGGCCGCCACCAGCGTCCCCAAGGCCCCCACGGCAACCGCGCCCAAGGCCCCGGCCGCTAAGGCCGCGCCCAAGCCGGCGACCCCGAAGGCTGCGGCCCCCAAGGCCGCTGCTAAGAAGCCCGCCGCGCCGAAACCCGCCGCGCCTTCGAAGCCCGCGGCTCCCAAGGCCGACGCCAAGCCCGCGTCCCCGAAGCCCGCGGCCCCGAAGCCGGCTGCCGCGAAGCCCACTGCCGCGAAGCTCGCTGCCCCGAAGGCCGCGGCCCCCAAGAGCGCCCAGAAGACGGCCGCTCCGCGCCGCGCGCCCAAGGACACCGGCACCAACTGAGGCGCCAGGCCGCTCCGCGATCGCGCCGCAAAATAAACCAAGCAAAACTGCTTGACTTACCAAGCAATGCTTGCTAAAGTTAGCAGTAGACCAACCAGGAGGCACAGACAATGGCCAGCACCACCAGCACCCAGCAGGAACTGCAGGACCAGTTCCTCGCCACCGTCCGCAAGGGCCAGGAGATCGCTCTCGACGCCATCCGGACGATGGTGGACACCATCCAGAACATCACCCCCAGGATCCCCTCGGTGGACCTGCCGTTCGCGGACCGGCTGCCCAAGCCGCAGGACGTCGTGGCCAGCGGCTACGACTTCGCGGAGCAGCTGCTCACCAGCCAGCGCAAGTTCGCGGACGAGGTCGTGAAGGCCGCCGCCCCGCTGCTGCCCGGCAAGACCGAAGGCGCGCCGAAGGCTGCCGCCAAGTAAGCGACGAAGATCAGGGGTTGCGCCGCAAGCGCAGACCAAGCGCAGACCAAGCACAGAGAGTGCGCGGTCGTTCCGGACCACCGGAGCGGCCGCGCACTTCTGTATGCCGCCTCCCGCATCAAGCCGCGGCACCCCGCAGCCCGCGCCACCCCGCAGCCCGCGCCACCCCGCGCCCCGCGCCACCCCGCGCCCCCGCATCAAGCGGCGCCACCCCGCGCCCCGTATCCGCGCCCCTCGCCAGGCACCCGTGCCGGGCGTCAGGTTCCCCCTCCGCTGCATTCCCCAAGCACCTTGCTTGACACTCCAACCGAATGCTTGGTAAACTTAGCACAAGAAATCAAAGAGGAGGCAGCACATGGCCAGCACGAACACCCCCGTCCAGGGCCTGCAGGACGAGCTACTGAACGCCGTCCGCAAGAGCCAGGAGACCGTGGTCGACGCCGTCAAGACGTGGTCCGAGACCGTTCAGTCCATCACCCCGAAGCTCCCGTCGGTGCCCGTGCCCGGCGCTGACAAGCTGCCCAAGCCGGAAGACCTGGTGGCCGGCGCCTACGACTTCGCCGAGCAGCTGCTCGCCAGCCAGCGCAAGTTCGCTGAGGAAATCGTCAAGGCGACCGCCCAGCTGATGCCGGGCACCGAGGACACCACCAAGTAAGCCAAGGTAAGCCAGCGGCCGGCCCCCGATGCCGAGGCCGCTCCCTACGCGGCAGCGCCACCCCCGGGCGCTGCCGCGTACTATCTTTAGCAGAACGTTTGAAGGAGGCGCCGTGACGGACCCGTGGGAAGCGCAGCGGGAGGTGCTCGGCGCCTTCATCAAGGAGCAGCGCAAGCGCGCCAACCTCTCCCTCCGCCAGCTGGCCGAGCTGACCAGCCTGTCCAACCCGTACCTGAGCCAGGTCGAGCGGGGGCTGCACCAGCCGTCAGTCCGGGTACTCAAGGCCCTGTCCGGCGCCCTCAACGTTTCCGCGGAAACGCTGCTCGCCCAGGCCGGCCTGATCGACGCGATGGTCCCGTCCGTGGCCAAGGACGACGAAGCCGCCGGCAACGCGGAGCGCACGATCCCCACCACTGAGGAAGCCATCCTCGCCGACCCGCGCCTCGGCAACGAGCAGAAGGCCGCGCTGATCGCCGTCTACCGCAGCATGCTCGGCCCCCCCAACAGCGCGATCACGAACGGCGCTACCCAGGACGGCTAGCCGCTTGTGCAGGCCAGCGCCGCCCGTCAGGACTAGCTAGCCGCCTCCACCACGTGCCGCAGCAGCATCGCCGTGGTCACCGGCCCGACCCCGCCCGGCACCGGGCTCAGCGCCCCCGCCACCGACGCCACCGCCGGATCCACATCCCCCGTCATGCCGCCGTCCGCCGTGGCATTAGTCCCCACATCCACCACGACGGCACCCGGCGCAACATGAGCAGGCCCGATCAGCCCCGCCCGCCCCGCCGCCACCACGAGCACCTCGGCCGATGAGGTAACCGCGGCCAGGTCCGCGGTCCGCGAGTGGCACACCGTCACGGTCGCATCCCGGGCCAGCAGCAGTTGTGCCACCGGCTTGCCCACCACCGCCGAACGTCCCACCACCACCGCCCGCCGCCCGCTCAACGCCACCCGGTGGTAATCCAGGAGCGCCAGCACCGCCGCCGCCGTCGCCGGCGCGAAGGCCGGCAGCCCGGTCAGCAGCCGCCCCAGCGAGACCGGATTCGCCCCGTCCACATCCTTGACAGGATCGATCCCGCCGGCCAGGTCGGCCAGCCGCGCCCCGGCCGGCAGCGGCGTCTGCAGCAGGATCCCGTGCACCACCGGGTTGCCGTTCAGCGCGGCCAGCGTCCCGCGGATACCGGAAACGGCCGCCGCCGGGGCCACCGCGCTCAGGTCGGTGACGTCGCAGGCGATCCCGGCCCGGGCCGTCGCCCGCTCCAGCGACCGGACGTACCAGGCGCTGCCCTCGTCGGCGGTGGCGATGATCACTGCCAGCCGTGGCGGCTGCCCCGCCGCGGCCAGCTCAGCCGCCCGCTCCGCCACCGACGCCCTGACCGAAGCGGCCAGTTCCCGTCCGGAAAGCAGCACCGCGCTCATCGGGTGATCTCCGCCCGGACCGCCGCCACGATCGCCTCGGCCGGCTCGGTGACCGTACCGGCCAGCCACACCGTCTCCGCGAGCTCGTCCCGCAGCGCCGGGTCGGTGATCCCGCGCAGGTTGACCTCGATGTTGAGCCGCGCCGTGACCGCGGCGGCGCGGGCCGCCTCGGCCGCCGCGCCCACGTCGGTGATCACATTCCGGTTCCCGCCCGTCAGCAGGGTCTGGGCCAGCTGGATCAGCCGCGGTGTCATCCGCACCACGCCGGCCGGCGGCCGCGCCGCCCCGGCCAGCGCCACGCCGATCGCCGAAGACCGCCCCGGATCCGAACGAGGCAGCTGATACGCCTCGGCCACCGCGCCGAACGCGGTCGCGTCCGCCTCGGCCAGCTCCAGTGCCCGGGAACGCAGCCCATCCAGTTCCACGACCATCCGCCCCATCAGCGATGCATCATAACGAGCCCCGTCGCTGTACCGGGCGACCATGGCCAGCAGCGCCGCGGCCTGCGCGGCGTGCAGCGCGGCGGTGGCCCCGCCGCCCGGGGCCGGGACGCGCGCGGCCAGCTGGTCCAGGAAGGCGGCGATCGTGTCGTCACGCATGCCGCGAGGTTACCCTGGTCAGCACAAACGCTTACAGTTAAATCATGCGCGGCTATACGCAGGACAAAGACGCTTACCTCAAGCGCCTACGCCGGATCGAGGGCCAGGTGCGGGGGCTCCAGCGCATGGTGGACGACGACACCTACTGCATCGACATCCTCACCCAGGTCTCCGCCGTGACCCGGGCCCTGCAGGCGGTCGCCCTGGGCCTGGTCGAGGACCACCTCGGCCACTGCGTGACGCAGGCCATCGAGGCCGGCGGCCCCGAGGCCGACGCCAAGGTGAAGGAAGCCTCCGAAGCCATCGCCCGCCTTGTCCGCTCCTGAAACAGCACCCGGCGACTGGCACCGCTGGGTCGTCTACCAGGTCTACCCCCGCAGCTTCGCCGACTCCAGCCAAGACGGCATCGGCGACCTCCGCGGCGTCCTCCAGCACGTCGACTACCTGTACCGCCTCGGCGTCGACGTCCTGTGGCTGTCCCCGGTCTACCGGTCGCCGATGGACGACAACGGCTACGACATCAGCGACTACACCGACGTCGACCCCCTGTTCGGGACCCTCGCCGACCTCGACGAGCTCATAACGGAGCTGCACCGAAGAAACATGAAGCTCGTCATGGACCTGGTGGTCAACCACACCTCCGACGAGCACCCCTGGTTCACCGAGTCCCGCTCCAGCCGCGATAACCCGAAAAGAGACTGGTACTGGTGGCGCGACCCCCGCCCGGGCGCCGTCCCCGGCACCCCCGGCGCCGAGCCCGCCAACTGGGAGTCGTTCTTCTCCGGCCCCGCCTGGACCTGGGACGAGAAGACCGGCCAGTACTACCTGCACCTGTTCTCCGTCAAGCAGCCCGACCTGAACTGGGAGAACCCCGAGGTCCGGCAGGCCGTCTACGCGATGATGCGGTGGTGGCTGGACCGCGGCGTGGACGGCTTCCGCATGGACGTCATCAACATGATCAGCAAGAACGTGAAACTGCCGGACACCACGCCCCGCCCCGGCTCCCCGTACGGCCCGGCCGGCCAGTACTTCATCAGCGGCCCCCGCAACCACGAGTTCCTGCAGGAGATGTACCGCGAGGTCTTCGCCGGCCGTGACGCGCATGTTCTCACCGTGGGCGAGATGCCCGGCGTCACCATCGAAGACGGCATCAAGTTCACCGATCCGGCCCGGCATGAGCTGGACATGGTCTTCCAGTTCCAGCATGTCTCCCTCGACATCGGCACCAGCAAGTTCGACCCGGTGCCCCTGGAGCTGCCCAAGCTGAAAGCCTCGATGGCCGCCTGGCAAAAAGGCATGGCCGAACGAGGATGGAATTCCCTCTACTTCAGCAATCACGACCAGCCGCGTTCGCTGTCCCGGTTCGGCGACGACAGCCCGGCCCACCGGGTGGCCTCCGCGAAGACGCTCGCCACGGTCCTGCACCTGCACCGCGGCACGCCGTTCGTGTACCAGGGCGACGAGCTCGGCATGGCCAACTCGCCGTTCACGGTGATCACCGACTACCGCGACATCGAGGCCCTGCGCTTCTACGCCGAGGCGACCGAACGCGGCGACGACCTGGCCGCGCTGCTGCTGGCCATGGCCAAGATGAGCCGTGACCAGGCCCGGACCCCGGTCCAATGGGACGCCTCCCCGGGAGCCGGCTTCACCGCCGGCACGCCCTGGCTGGCCGTCAACCCCGACCACGTGACCGTCAACGCGGCCGCCCAGGAAGACGACCCCGGCTCGGTCTTCGCCCACTACCGCCGCCTGATCGACCTGCGCCACTCCGACCCCGTAGTCACCGACGGCGACTTCGAGCTCCTGCTCCCCGACCACCCCGCCGTCTGGGCCTTCCTCCGCCGCACCCCAGACGCCGAACTCCTCGTCGCCGCCAACTTCTCCGCCGACCCGGCCGACGTCAGCCTGCCGCTCGACCACGCCTGGTCAGCCGCCGAAGTGGTGCTGAGCAGCCACCCCGACGCCCCGCAGCCGCCGGCGCCCGCCCTGAGCCTCCGCCCCTGGGAGTCCGCCGTCTGGCGTCTCGGCTAACTTTCCCCGCCCGCGACCGTCCATTTCCGGCCCGCCGGTTCGTCGTCCCTGTGAGAGTCCCCATCCCACAGGAGGTTCCGCGATGACTCTTCCCGATGTCGTATCCCGCGAGCAGTGGCTCGAGGCCCGGCAGCGGCTGCTGGCCCAGGAAAAAGAGCTGACCCTCAGGCACGACGAGCTCAACGCCACCCGGCGGCGGCTGCCCATGGTCAAGGTGGACAAGGAGTACGTGTTCGACGGCCCGGACGGCAAGGTCACCCTCAGCGACCTGTTCGGGGACAAGCGCCAGCTGATCGTGCAGCACGTGATGTTCGGCCCGGACTGGGACCAGCCCTGCCCGGGCTGCTCGGCCGCCATCGAGGAGCTCTCCCCGGGCGTGCTCGGCCACGTCGCCTCCCGCGACACCGCGTTCGTGCTGGCCTCCCGCGCCCCGTACGGCAAGATCGAGGCGAAGGCCAAGGAACGCGGCTGGGATGTGCCCTGGTATTCCGCCGACGGCAGCGACTTCAATTACGACTACCAGGTCTCGCTGGATGCCGAACGCGGTCAGCGCGACTACAACTACCGCGCCGAGCCCGGCCTGCTCGGCGGCGACCGGTCGGCCGAGATGCCCGGCTACAGCTGCTTCCTGCGCGACGGCGACGAGATCTTCCACACCTACTCCGCCTTCGCCCGCGGCACCGAATACGTGGGGAACGCCTACACCTTCCTGGACATGACCGCGCTCGGCCGCCAGGAGGACTGGGAGGAGCCCAAGGGCCGCAGTAATGCGACCCGGGGCGGTGACCCCACGTTCACCAGCTGAAAGATACCCCGGCCGGGTTTATCGGAATACCCCGAAGGGGTTTACCGAATACCCGGCCCGGGTCTTTTCAATACCCGGATCCGTCTTTTATCGTCTTATCGGTCCCTGGAAAGGGCCGGAGGGGAAAACAGGGGATGAGCGAGAGCCTGGCGGTCGGCCGCACCGTTCCGCATGCCCGGGCGGCGGCCCTGGCACCACCGCTGGACGGCCGGCGCAAGCTGCAACTGGCTCTGGGCGGCATCTGGCTGCTCGACGGCATCCTGCAGTTCCAGCCGTCCATGTTCACCAAGGCGTTTCCGGCGATGCTGGCGGGGACCGCGGACGGGAACCCGGCCTTCGTGGCCAGCCCCATCACCTGGTCGGCCACCCTCATCACGCACCACCTGGTCGTGCTGAACGCCATCTTCGCCACCATCCAGGTGGTCCTGGGGCTGGGGATCGCGTGGCGGCCCACGCTCCGGCTGGCGCTGGCCGCGTCGGTGCTGTGGTCGCTGGCGGTGTGGTTTCTCGGCGAGGGCCTGGGCGGCGTGTTGGCGGGTACGGCCAGCCTGACCGACGGCGCCCCCGGCGCGGTGGTCCTCTACGCGCTGCTCGCGGTGCTCCTGTGGCCAGCCGAGCGCCCGGCCCGCTTCGTCGCCGGCCGCGCCGTCGGCGAAAAAGCGGCCCTGGTCCTGTGGACGGTGCTCTGGGCCAGCATGGCGTTCTTCGCGCTCCAGCCCGGCTACCGCACCCCCAACGGCCTCAGCGATGAGATCAAGGAGATGGCCGACGGGCAGCCCGGCTGGCTGGCCTGGCCGGTGTCGCACCTGGCGACCCTGATGGCCGGGCCGGGCCTGCTCGCCGCGAGCCTGCTGGCGGCCGCGTTCACCATCACCGCGTTCGGTCTCTGGCTCCCGGCCAGAGCGGCCACGGCGGCCCGGGTCACCATCGTCCTGGCTCTCGTGCTGGCCGTGTTCCTGTGGCTGGCCCAGGGCCTCGGCGCCGTCTTCACCGGCGGCAGCACCGACCCCAACTCCGGCCCGCTGCTGATCCTGCTGGCCCTGGCCTACTGGCCCGCCGCCCGGGCCAGGCCCGAACCCGAACCCGAAGCCGAAGGAGCCTGACATGTCCGGTCCCGGCTGGCTCACCGGCCTGCTCACGGCCGTGATGCTCACGGTCGCCGCCTACAACGCGACCCGCCTGGTCGCCGCGCGCCGCTGGGGCCGCGCGGCCGAACTCGACGCCGACGGCACCCACGTCGTCATGGGCGTGGCCATGGCCGGGATGCTCACGCCCGCCCTCAGCTTCGCCCCCAAGCCCCTGTGGCTGACGGTCTTCGCCGCCGCCGGGGCGTGGTTCGGCGGCCAGTTCCTGCGCACCCGCCGCGGCCAGGCCGCGGGCCCGTGGCGCTGCCCGCACCCGCTGCCGCACCTGATCGAGTGCGGCGCCATGGTCTTCATGGTCGCCCTGCCCGCCACCGCGGCGGCCGCCACCGCCACGGCCGGCGTCGGGATGGGCGGGATGGGCACCGCCCTGACCGGCGCCGCCGCCCGGTTCTCCCCGCTGACCCTGCTGCTGGCCGCCTTCATGGTCGGCTACGTGATGTGGCTCGGCAACAACCTGTCTGCCCTCGCCCCGGCTACCGCTGCCGGCTCGACAGCCACCGGCACCGTCACCGCCGGCACCGGCACCGGCTACCTGGCCCCCCGGTGCGCCGCCTGCTGCAAGATCGCGATGGGCGTCACCATGGGCTACATGCTGATCATGCTGCTGTAGTACCGTCAGGAGCAGGCGACCGTCCGCGCCCAACCTCCGGTGACCCGCCCCAGCCGGGTCTTCCGACGGAGGCAAAGGGAGGCCCACCTCTCGGCCGGGGCGTCATTCGTCGATCGTGCGCCCGCCGCCGTGATCGCTGGGGATCCGCGGCCGGGACGCGGGAGACGACCATGACCAGGCAGGCGGATTTCAAGCGGCGCGTGCGCGCCCGGATGGCCAGGACCGGCGAGTCCTACGCGACCGCCCGTGCCCGGCTCCTCGCCGACCATCCAGGGATGACGCCGGACAACGCCGCGCTCGACTGGATGCTCGACGCGCTGCACATCAGCAACGGCGACGCCACCGACGTGCCCGGGACCGGGCTCGCGCGGCGCGTCGTCTACTGGCGCGACATCTTGCACGAAGGACCGGTGCCCGCCGTCGGGCCGGCCGAGCTGCGCCGGATCCGGGTCAGCTACCTGGCCGATGACCAGGACGTCGAGTCGGCCACGGCGCTGCGCCAGTTCACCGAGCGGGACGAGGCCCTCGCGGCCGGCCGCGACGGGGAGTACGTGCTGTGGTTCGAGGCCGACCTGTACGACCAGCTCCAGCTCACCGAGATCCTCGCCCGGCTGGCCGACCTGGGCGTTCCGGCGGAGCGCGTCACCTTGATCTGCATCGGCGAGCACCCGGGCATCGCCCGCTTCGGCGGCCTCGGGGAGCTGACCGCCGGGCAGCTGCGCGAGCTGCCGCATACCAACGCGTGCGCGCGGCTCACCCCGGCCGCGCTGGAGCTGGCCACCCGCGCGTGGGCGGCCTTCCGCGCCCCCGACCCCGCGGGCCTGGCCGCCATCGCCGCCGCGCGGCTCGGTGAGCTGCGGTTCCTGGGTGAGGCGTTCGACCGGCTCAGCCGGGAGTACCCGGCCACCCGGGACGGCCTGTCGCTGACCGAGCGGCGGGTACTGGCCGCCGTCGCCGACGGCGCGCCCGACGCCGGCACCGCCTTCGTGCGGGCCCAGACGCGGGAAACACGGCCGTATCTGGGCGACTCCACGTGCTTCGCCCGGATGAGCCGGCTAGCACAAGGACCGCACCCGCTGCTCCGCCTCGACCCGCCCGGCCGCCCGGTGCAGCGGACCACCGGCGTGCAGCTGACCGGCACCGGGGCGCAAATCCTGGCCGGCCAGGCCGACCAGGTCACCCGAAACGGCATCGACCGCTGGATCGGCGGCGTCCACCTCGAGGGTCACCAGGTGCCATGGCGCTGGGACGACGGCACCGAGACCATCACCGGGCTAGCCGGCTAGCTCGTAGCCGGCCTCCGTGATCGCCGCGCGCAGGGCGTCCTGCCCGGGCACCGGCGAGCCGGTGATCACGACCTGGCCGGCCGCCACGTCGACGTCCACCGCGGTCACCCCCGGCAGCGCGCCGACCTCTTCACGCACCGCGCGGGCGCAGTGATCGCAGGTCATGCCGGTGACGAGAATCTCCAGGGTGTCCACAGCGGTGATCTTAGTGCGCCTGCCCGTAGGTTGGCCGGGGGGTTGTCCCGGGGCTTTGTTGCGGGCTCCTCGCGTTGCCGCGAGCGACTCCCTGTGGCCGCTGTCTGGCGGGGTGGGGGCGGGCCGGTGCCGGCCAGGTGCCTGCGGGGTGCGGGCCGTGATGGGGGCCTGCGCCGCGGGTCACGCCGCGCGGGGTGCACACCGGGGAGGTGGGCTCCGGCGCGACGGTGCGTGATCCCCGGCCCGGCTGGGACGGCGGGGATGGTGCCGCTGCCAGGTTCCCTGGCGGCGATGCTGGCGGCCGCGACGAGGTCACGGTGCCCTGTCTGCCCGCAGTGCGGGCAGGCGAAGTTCCGGCCGCCGGGCCTGGGTACCCGCCGGGCGCAGCGCGGGCAGGTGGAGGACGTGCCCCGCTCGTCGACCAGGTGCACGGTGATCCCGGCGGCCCCGGCCTTGTCGGACAGGGCGCGGATCAGGTGCCCGACCCGCCAGTCCCGGGTCCGCTGGCTGTGCCGCCGTCCTGCCTTGAGGTGCAGGACGCCGCGGGGATCCCCGACCGCCAGGACGCCGATCCGGTTGCCCACGGCCCAGGTGATGACCTCCTTGGCGGCCTCGTGCTGGGCCTGGCGGACCCGCCGCACGTGCCGGGCCTGCGTCTTGCGCTCGCTGCGGCGGTGCTTGCGCCACCGCCGCGACCCCCGCTGCCCGGGTTTCCGCGCCCGCCCGGCCGCAGCCCGGGTGCGGCCCTTGCGGTCGCGCAGGTGCTGCCGGCACTCCGCCCGGATCGCCCGCCCGGACACCAGCAGCCCCTGCCCCTCCGGTCCTGCGGCGGCATAGGGATGGATGATGCCCAGATCGACCCCGGCGGTCCTGGCCGGGTCAGGGCCCTGCCCGGGCGGGTACTCCGCGACCGGGACCTCCGCGGTCACGTCCGCGTACAGCCGCCCCGCGTCATATCCCAGCGTCACCGACCGGACCTGCCCGGCCGGGTAGGGGATGTCCCGGTCCAGCCGGATGGCCAGCGGCGGGCAGCCCCTCGCCACCGGGATCACCAGCACCCGCCCGTCGAGCCGGAACGTGCCGTGATACCAGCGGACCGGCACCAGGCCGCGCCTTCGCCGCGGGTAGCGGGCGGACGCGTCACCGTCCCGGCGGCGCCTGGCGGTCGCGAACCAGGCGTCGCTGTAGCGGCGCAGCACCGACCGGGCGCCCGCGCTATCCAGCTCCCCGAACGTGCCCGGCCCGGAAGCGGCCAGTTCCCGGCACAGCTCCCGGTACCCGGCCAGCGGCGGGTCCTGGCGGCGCCGCCGCCACGCGGCCAGTTCCAGGACGCAGCACCACACGTCGCCGGCCGACCGCAGCAGCCCGAACACCCGCTCACGCTGATGGCGGGTCACCCGCAGCCCGCACCGCGCGGTCCGGTGCACCACCCGCGGCGCTTCACGCTCACGCTTTCGAGGCATAGGTTGATTAAACCGGAACGCACCGACAAAACAGCGAACGCCACCCCACGGCCAGCAAAAGACCAGTCCGCCTTCACGGCCCGCCGCGCCAGCCAGCCCAACCCCGACGAATTTACGGAAGCACCCACTTAGCGTGGATACTGGAACCCTTGCCGAGGGGGAGGGCGATGGCGGTAACCACCGGGCCGGCCGAGACGACCGAGGCCGAGGCCACCCAGGTCGAGCTGGTCATCGGCGGCATGACCTGCGCCGCCTGCGCCGCCCGGGTGCAGGCCAAGCTGAACAAGCTGACCGGCGTCACCGCCTCCGTCAACCTTTCGACCGAACGGGCCTACGTCTCCGCCCCGCCCACCCTGCCCGTGGACGCGATCATCGGCGTAGTCCAGGCCACCGGCTACACCGCCGAGCTGGCCCGCCCCGCTGAGCCAGACGCCGCGGACGGGCCGGACCGGGAAACCGCCGACGCCGCCGCGGTGCGGCGGCTGCGCCGCCGGCTGACGGTGGCGCTGGTGTTCTTCGTCCCGCTCACCGACCTGTCCATGATGCTGTCGATCTTCCCGTGGACCCGGTTCCCCGGCTGGCAGTGGGCGCTGGTCGCGCTGGCCGCGCCGGTCGCCTGCTGGGCGGCCTGGCCGTTCCACGCCGCCGCGCTGCGGCAGGCCCGGCACCTGTCGTCGTCGATGGACACGCTGGTGTCGCTGGGCATCCTGGCCGCCTGCGGCTGGTCGGTGTACGCGATGTTCGCGCTGGACCGCGGCCGCACCGGCCCGAGCGGCCTCGACAATCTGCTGCACGGCTCCGGCGGCGGCATCTACCTCGAGGTGGCCGCCTCGGTCACCACGTTCCTGCTGGCCGGGCGGCTGTACGAGGCCCGGGCCCGGCGCACCGCGGGCCGGGCCATGCGCGAGCTGGCCGCGGCCGGCGCCCGGGATGTCGCCGTCGTGACCGACGACGGCACGGAACTGCGGATTCCCGCGGACCAGCTCCAGCCCGGCCAGCGGTTCGCGGTCCGGCCGGGGGAGCGGATCGCCGCCGACGGCGAGGTGCTGGCCGGCCAGTCCGCGGTGGACCGCAGCGCCATGACCGGCGAGTCGGTCCCGGTCGACGCCGGCCCCGGCGACACCGTGACCGGCGGCACCATCGTGCTGACCGGCCGCCTGGTGGTCCGGGCGGACAAGGTCGGCGCCGACACCCAGCTGGCGCACATGCTCAAGCTGGTCGAGCAGGCCCAGGCGGGCAAGGCCGGCATCCAGCGGCTGGCCGACCGGATCTGCGCCGTGTTCGTCCCGTCGGTGCTGGCCTGCTCGGCCCTGACGCTGGCGGGCTGGCTGCTGGCGGGCAGCGGGGCCGGGCACGCGGTCAGCGCGGCCCTGGCCGTGCTGATCATCGCCTGCCCCTGCGCGCTCGGCCTGGCCACCCCGGCCGCCCTGATCGTGGCGTCCGGGCGGGGCGCCCGGATGGGCATCTTCATCAAGGGCTACCAGGCCCTGGAGGCCTCCCGCGCCATCGACACGGTGGTCCTGGACAAGACCGGCACGGTCACCACCGGCCGGATGACCGTCGCCGCCACCGAACTGCTCCCCGGCGTCGACCGGGACGAGTTCCTGCGCTACGCGGGCTCGGTCGAGCAGGCCTCCGAGCACGCCGTGGCCGCCGCCATCACTGCCCTGGCGCGCTCCGAGACGGCCACACTAACAACCGCAGGCGAGTTCGAGGCGCTTCCCGGCCTGGGCGCCCGCGGCTTCGTGGACGGCCGGGATGTCGTCATCGGCCGCTCCCGCCTGTTCACCGACCGCGGCGTGACCATCGGTGAAAGCCTGTCCGCCTGGTGCCGGGCCCGCGAGGACGACGGCTGCACCACCGTGCTGGCCGCCTGGGACGACACGATCCGCGGCGCGTTCGCGGTCACCGACACGGTCAAGGACTCGGCCGCCGCCGCGGTCGCCCGGCTGCACGCCATGGGCCTGCGGCCGGTGCTGCTGACCGGCGACAACGCGGCCACCGCACGGGCCGTGGGCGCCGCCACCGGCATCGGCGAGCTCCGCAGCGAAGCCCTCCCCGCGGATAAGGCGCAGGTCATCAGGGAGCTGGAGAACCAGGGTCGTTCGGTGGCCATGGTGGGGGACGGGGTGAACGACGGTCCGGCGCTCGCGGCCGCCCGCCTGGGACTGGCCCTCGGTTCGGGCACGGACGTCGCGATCGTCGCCGCCGACATGATCTTGCTCCGCGACGACCTGGACGCCGTCCCCGACGCGATCGCGCTGGCCCGGGCCGCGTTCCGGACCATCCGCGCCAACCTGGCCTGGGCCTTCTGCTACAACATTCTGGCCATCCCGCTGGCCGCCCTCGGCTTCGCCAACCCGCTGGTCGCCGCGGCCACCATGACCCTGTCCTCCGTCTTCGTGGTATGGAACAGCCTGCGCCTGCGGCGGTTCAAGCTGAGGTCCTAGGGATAGTGTCTGGGCATGAATACCGACGTTGACGTGGTGGTCGTCGGCGCGGGTCCGACCGGCCTGCTGCTGGCCGGCGACCTGGCCCGGGCCGGGGTGAGCTGCGCCGTCCTCGAGCGCCGGGCCGGGGAATCCAACCTGACCCGGGCGTTCGCCGTGCACGCCCGCACGCTGGAGCAGCTGGACGCCCGCGGCGTGGCCGACGAGCTCGTGGCCACCGGGACGCCCGAGAAAACGCTGCGCTTCCTGGACCGCGCGCAGCTCCGCCTGCCACGCCTCCCGACCCGGTTCCCCTACGTCCTCATCACCCCGCAGTACGAGACCGAACGGGTGCTGGAAGACCGCGCTCGCGCCCTCGGCGCCGACATCCGGTACGGCGCCGAGGTCACCGGCCTGGCCCGGTTCCCCGACCGCGTCGAGGTGATCGTCACGTCCGGCGGCCAGCCGGAGCACCTGGTCCGCGCGCGCTACGCCGTCGGCGCCGACGGCATGCACAGCACCGTCCGCACCGCCCTCGGGATGCCGTTCCCCGGCAAGGCGGTGGTCCGGTCGGTGATGCTGGCTGACGTCCGGCTGGCCGAGACGCCGCCGGACACGCTGACCGCCAATGCCACCGGCCACGCGTTCGCCCTGATCGCCCCGTTCGGCGACGGCTGGTACCGGGTCATCGCCTGGCAGCGGGACAACCAGCCCGCCGAGGACACCCCGGTCAGCCTGGACGAGATCGCCGACGGGGTCCGCCAGGCCCTGGGCACCGACTACGGGATGCACGACCCGCGCTGGACGTCCCGGTTCCACAGCGAGGAGCGGCAGGTTCCCCGCTACCGCGACGGCCGGGTGCTGCTGGCGGGCGACGCCGCCCACGTCCACTCCCCGGCCGGCGGCCAGGGCATGAACACCAGCATCGGTGACGCCGCCAACCTCGGCTGGAAGCTCGCCGCCACCGTGCGGGGCTGGGCTCCGGACGGCCTGCTCGACAGCTACCACGCCGAACGGCACCCGGTCGGACGCCAGGTCCTGCGCACCAGCGGCGCGATGCTGCGGATCGGCCTGACCGGCCCGCCGGCTGTCGTCGCGGCCCGGAACCTGGTAGCCGCGGTGGCCACCAGGACCCCGTTCGCGCCCCGCTTCCTGGCCGGCGCCCTGTCCGGCCTGAGCATCTCCTACCCGGCCCCCCGCGGCGCGCACCCGCTGACCGGCCGCCGCGTCGCCGACCTGCCGCTGGCCGGCCGCCGCCGCCTCTACGAGGCCCTCCGCGACGGCCGCTTCCTGCTGGCCGGCGCCCCCGGCGCCGTCCCGGCCGGTGCCGTGGCGGGCTATGGCGACCGCGTGGCTACCGTCGAGGTGGCCCGGCCGACCCGCACGGTCGCGCTCATCCGCCCCGACGCCTACATCGCCTGGGCCCACGGACCCCGCGGCGCCAGCGGTCCCGCCCCCGACGGCGACCGCGCCCCCCAACTCCGCGACGCCCTGTCCCGCTGGTGCGGAACCCCGTCGGCCGCTGCCACCTAGGGTGAAGCCCGTGAGCGCCGCCGACCTGCGTATCGACCCGCTGACCGGGGCCCATGTCGTCGTCACGCCGTGGCGGCAGCAGCGTCCCAACCTGCCCGACGGGCAGTGCCCGTTCTGCCCGGGCGGCCTCGAAGCCCCCGCGCCCTACGACGTCAGGCACTTCGCCAACCGCTGGCCCGCCCTGCCCGGCGCCCGGCACGAAGTCGTCCTGCACAGCCCGGATCACGATGCCTCCTTCCCGGACCTGGGCGACGAGCAGGCGGCCCGGGTGGTCGAGCTGTGGTCGGCGCGCACGGCCGCGCTCGGCGAACGCGACGACGTGGCCTACGTGTTCGTCTTCGAGAACCGCGGGCGGGCGATCGGGGCCACCATCGACCATCCGCACAGCCAGGTCATGGCCTTCGGCGCGATCCCGCCCATCCCGCACTACGAGCTTTCCGCCGCGAAATGCGGCTTCTGCCAGGACCCCGACGGCGATTTGCTCGTCGTCCGCCGCGACGGCTGGCAGGCAGCCGTGCCGTGGGCGCCGTCGTGGCCGTATGAGCTGCTGATCTCCCCGCTCAGGCACGTCGCCGACCTGCCCGCGGCCGGCCGGGATCTGCGGGCCGGCCTGGGCGCGATGCTGGTCGGAGCCCTCACCCGGGTGCAGCGGCTGCTCGGGCCGGACGCCCCGTACATGCTCTGGGTGCACCAGCGCCCGGCCGCCGGGGATGACTGGCCGGCCGCCCACCTCCACCTGCACCTGGCCCCGGCCGTGCGCGCGCCGGGCGTGCGCCGGCACCTCGCCGCCGCCGAGTTCGGGGCCGGCGTCTTCTTCGACCCCGTCGATCCCCGGCAGGCCGCGACCCAGCTGCGGACCGTAGCACCATGCCCATGAACCGCGAGCGGACCCCGCCCGCGCCGGAGCCAGCTGCCGCCCGCTATTTCGCCGAACGGTATGGCTGCTACCCGGCAGGCACCTGGTTCGCGCCCGGCCGGGTCAACCTGCTCGGGGGCCCCGACTACAACGAAGTGCTCGTGCTGCCCTTCGCCCTCGGCGCCGGGGTCTGCGCCGCCGCCTCCCGGCGGTCCGACCGCCTGATCGTGATCACCTCCCGGCAGGCGGGCGGCGACCCGGTCGTGCTGGACATCGACGCGCTCGAACCCGGCTCGGTCACCGGCTGGGCCGCCTATCCGGCCGGGGTGGCCTGGGCCCTGCGCCAGGCCGGCTACCTGCCCGGCGGCGCCGACCTGGCGATCGACGCCGACCTGCCCGCCGGCGCCGGGCTCTCGTCGTCGGCCGCGCTGGAGTGCTCGGTCGCGCTCGCGCTGACCGAGCTGTACCAGGTACCGGTGCCCCGGCGTGAGCTGGCCGCCCTGGCCCGGCGGGCGGAGAACGAATTCGCCGGGGTGCCCACCGGGATCATGGACCAGCTGGCCGCGTTCATGGGCCAGGCCGGCCACGCCCTGCTGCTCGACTGCCGCACCGGCACCGAGACGGCGGTCCCGCTCGACCTGTCCGCGGCCGGCCTGGCGCTGCTGGTCATCGACACCCGCGCCCGGCACGCGCTGGGCGACGGCCAGTACGGGAACCGCCGCCAGGCCTGCCAGCGGGCCGCGTCCCTGCTCGGCGTGCGGTCGCTGCGCGACGTCGTAGCCGACCCCGGGGCGCCGGCCCGGCTGACCGACCCGGGCCTGCGGAGCGTCTGCGAGCACGTCATCGCCGAGCACGCCCGCGTCCTGCGGGCCGCCGAGCTGCTGCGGGCGGGCGACCAGGCGGCGGTCGGCGATGTGCTGACCGCGTCGCACCGGTCGCTGCGCTACCGGTTCCGGATGTCCTGGCCGCAGGCCGATGCGGCGGTCGAGGCCGCGATCGACCACGGGGCCCTCGGTGCCCGCATGACCGGCGGGGGGTTCGGCGGCTCGGTCGTGGCCCTCGTCCCGGCCGGCCGTGAAGCCGAGGTCCGGGCCGCGGTGTCCAGCCGGTTCGGGCAGCAGCACTGGCCGGTCCCGCAGTACCTGCCCGCCCTGCCCTCCGGCGGCGCCCGCCGCATCGGCCCGGCCCTGGCCTAAGTCCCGGCGGGTTCGTCGACGCGGTAGTGCAGCAGGTCACCGGGCTGGCAATCGAGGGCGTGGCAGAGCCGGGCGAGGGTGCTGAAGCGGATGGCCCGGGCGCGGCCGTTCTTGAGCACGGACAGGTTGACGATGGTCACGCCGACGCGGGCGGAGAGCTCGGTGAGCGTCATCTGCCGCTCGCTGAGCAACGCGTCGAGGCGGATCACGATCGCCGTGGCCTCGTCTTCCCCGTCCGCCGTATCGCCGTTGCCGGGCTGGTCCTTCATATGGTGGCCCGGATCTCGGCGTCCATGGCGGCGCCGACCGTGACGATCCGCGCGAAGGTCAGCAGCGCGGCGCCGACCAGGACCGGGACCGGCATGTGCAACGGCACCAGGATCAGGTTCGGGAACGGGCTATCGATCCTGGTCATGATCGTCAGCAGGGTATCGACCGCGATCAGGTGAATGACAGCGGCGATCGCGCTGCCGACGATGATGAACCAGCCCAAGCGCCGCACGGCGACCGCGACGCGCGGCGTGAACGGCCCGTTCCGGCGGGCGGTCACCATCATCCGCCAGAGCAGGAACAAGACGCCGCCCCAGAACAGGACGGCGGGCAGCGCCGCCACGACCCCGAGCGCCTGCTCGCCGGGCGTGGCGTGATCGGCGCACACCTGCAGGCTGCCCAGGACGGTGAGCGAGTGACCCGGGCGGGCGGTGACAACGCCACGCCGACCAGCGCCGCGATGATCATCAGCGCGCCGAAGAACGTGGTCACCGGCTCCGGCGGCTCAGTCAGCCCGCGGCGCTCGCTATTGGTCGTCGATAACAACGATAATCGATAGGGTCTTGTCAAGCCGCCCGCTGACCCGCCGCGACTCAGCGCGCCGCGATGGCGGCCGGCGTTCGCTCCGGTTCGGGGTCGCCCGCCTGATCGCCGGGCCGCGGCCCCTGCTCCGCGCCGGACCGGGTGAACCGTGACACGACGGCCCACGTCAGGCAGGCGAGCAGGGTGCCCGCCGCGGCGTCGAGGAAGAAGTGGTTACCGGTCGCCACCACCACCAGCGTGGTCATGACCGGATAGGCGACCGCGAGCACCCGCAGCGCCCGGTGCCGCAGGACCGGGTACAGCGCCAGCGCGCACCAGACCGCCCAGGCCACGTGCAGGCTCGGCATCGACGCGTACTGATCGCCCGCGGTGCTGATCAGCGTGGACTCGGCGTGCCCGGCCCCGGTGGCCCGCATCGTGTCCACGATCCCGAAGCCCCCCGGCAGCAGCCGGGGCGGCGCCACCGGGAAGAGCCAGAAGCACGCGAACCCCACCGCCGTCGTCACCGCCAGCGCCGTGCGGGCCCGGGCGTACTGCCCGGGATGCCGCAGCAGCAGCCAGCCCAGCGCGGCCGCCGGCACCAGGAAGTGAGTGCCTCCGTAGTACAGGCTGAACGCGTCCGTGACCGTGTCCCACCGGACGAACAGGGCCTGCACGGCCTGCTCACGGAAAATCCCGAGGACCCGCTCGGCCCAGACGACCGACAGCGCGTGGCTGGCCGCCGCCCCGCCCGCCTGCACCATGTGGTCGCGGATTCCCTCGTACCCCGCGACGAAGACCGCGACCAGCACGAGTTCCCTCGCCCCCCGCCGCCAGCCGCCCCAGCTGGCCACCCGCCGCCAGCTGACCACGTCATGCCAGCCGCCCCGCGACGCGGCGCGGCTCCCGGCCGCCCGGGTCACCGACGTTCCCCGTAGCCCCGCGCCACGGGCATACCCCGTTGCCCCTGTTACGTGCATGTCCCATCACCCCCGGATGGATGGCCCCCCGAATGGATGTTGCTTGACGCAGGCAAGTACATTGACCGAGATCATTTGCTTGCCGCACACAAATATCATGCTACGCTCGGCCTCATGTCAGGCCTGAGCCGGCCTCCCCAGCCACCGGGCCCGGCGGACGATGAAACGATCGCCGGGATCGAGTCGGCGCTGCACGGACTGGCCCGGCGGCTCAAGCAGGCCCGGCTGCACGATTTCGTCCTCAAGCAGGCCGGAGTCGACATCGACCAGGCCGGCCTGGCCATCCTCTACGCGCTGCACGCGGAGCAGGCCAGCCTGCGCGTCACCGACCTGGCCGAACGGCTGGGCATCGACGCCCCCGCCGTCACCCGCAAAGCCCAGCGACTCGAGCGCCTCGGCCTGGTCCGCCGGGCCCGTGACGCCGACGACGCCCGGGCGAGCCTGCTGGGCCTGAGCCCCCAGGGCCAGGAAGCGATCGAGCGGTTCCTCCTCGCCCGCCACGAGTGGCTCACCATGCTCCTCGCCGACTGGCCGCCCGCCGAACGCTGTGAATTCGGCCGCCTGCTGTGCCGCTTCGCCAGCGAAATCCACCGCCACCTAGACGACCTCGACATCTGACCAATTCGTGTATCCGCCCCGATCCCGACGGCATGATCGTGTGTACTTACCCCCTACTTTCCATTCCCGCCCGCATCATGCCGACTCCCCGATAACCCATGATCAACTTATCGTGCCGAGTTAGCCCCCGGCTTCCGGGAGGTAACTCGGCACGATAATGGGCACCCGAGCGGACGGGCATGCCTGGCGACGGCTGACCGGCTGGGTGGACGGGGGTCCACCCAGAGGTTGATTTCGTGATCTCCACTCACAGGCTGATGGCCAGGAGCCCGCCGGTCCGTAGTGTTAACAGCGTCGTGATCCGGCGCTGAAGGGGACCGAAATGAACACCGCCGCCAAAGACTCCCAGCCCAGCGGGCTGCGCGTATCCGACGCCGACCGCGATCGGGCCCTCGCCGAGCTGAGCGGGCACTTCCAGGCGGGACGGCTCACCGCCGACGAGCACGAGGAGCGGATGAGCCTGGCCCTGAAGGCCCGCACCGCCGGGGACCTGGCCCAGCTGTTCACCGACCTGCCGCGCAGGCCGCCGGCCATGGCCAGCTCCGCCCCGCGGTCCGCCGGTCCCGTCCTGCCTCCTGCCAGCTCCCCGCCGGCCCGGTTCAGCTACCTGCCGGTGATACCCGTCGTGATCCTCGCCGCCGTCGTGCTGGGCGGTTTGTTCAGCGGCCACCCCTTCGTGATCGGAGTGGGCCCGATCATCATCGTGCTTCTCATCGTCCGCGGCCTGCTCGGCGGCGGCCACCGGCACCACCATCACGACCGGCACCACCATCACCACGACCGGCACCGGGATTCTCGCGACTACCGGTAAGCGCGGGGACCACACGGCCGAGGGGCCCCGAAGCCCCCGCGAGCGCCTGGCCGCTCGAGCACCCCGTAACCGCCTCCCTGGCCTGGACCGCCCTGCTCCTCGCCGTCTTCGTCCCCCTGGACACCGCCCGCTACGCCCGCCCCGCCTGAACCGCCAGTCGCCACCAGCGGCCACCCCCCAACGACATCGGTGGAGCATCCATGCCGTTCCCGCGACATCGATGGAGCATCAATGTCGTTTGCCGGGAGCCTCAGAAGCCGATGGCTTCGCGGAGCAGCAGGACGGTGCCGCGGCCGGGGAGGTACTCCGCGTTGAGGATGAGCAGCCGGTTGACGGCGCTGGGATAACCGTAGGCCACCTGCGCGCGGGCGTCTTCCAGCGGCAGGCAGTGCTCTTCCACCCGGCGCAGTGCCGTGCTCAGGTCGGGGACCACCTTCTGCGCCCCGACGATCCAGATCGCGCGGGCGGCGCCACCCGCGTAACCGGGCAGCTGGCTGCCGCTGGCCGAGGCGATCACCAGGGAACCGGTCTCGGTGACCGCGGCGACGCTGCCCAGCTCGACGTCGGGGCTGGCGGCCAGCCGCCGGATGTCGTCGGCCTGCGTGGCGCGGTCCATGGCCAGTACCCGCGGCCTGATGGCGTCGTACCGCCCGCTGGCGTTGATGTCCTCCTCGATGCCAGACCGGCGCAGGGTCTCGCTGGCCCCGGTGAAAACGCTGGCGCCCTCGGGGATCAGGTCCTCGATGCGGGTACGCGCGGCGGCCACGTCGTCGAGGATCTCGGCGGTGAAGCCGTGCGCCGTCAGCGCCGCGGCCGCCCGCTCCAGGCGCTCCGCGGACGCCGGGTCGGTGAACTGTGCGGCGCCCGGAGTCGCGGTCGTCATGGTGCCTCCTGGCTAGTGGTCTCTCATTTCGGTTCACCAGTCCGACGACGCGACCCCCCGGAATGTCAGGCCGGCCGGCTGCCAGCTTTAGCCATCTCACCATTCGGTCATTTACTTCTTGTCATGTGAGCGACCGGCTATGCTCAGGCCGTGGCGGGTTCCCGGCCGGAGGAAGGCACATGATCGAGGCAACGGCGCTGCCCGAACCCTGGCAGGTCAGGTTCCGGGCGGGCGAGAACGAGGGTCGTGCCGACACGGTCAAGGACGGGAAGGGCGGCTCGGCCGGGATGCGGCCGCATGAGCTGCTGGAGGCATCGCTGGCCACGTGCCTCGCCATCTCGGCGCAAATGGCGCTGGCCGAGCTGGGCATCGCCGACGGCGAGGTGGGCGTGCGCGTGTCCCTGGAACGCGAGGAATCGGTGACGCGGTTCCGGTACCAGCTCACCCTCGACCCGGCCCTGGAGGATCACCGGCCGGCGGTCATGGAGCGCATCGAGCGCTCGCCGGTCCGTGCCACCCTCAGCAGGCAGCTGATCTTCGAACCTAGCTAGGCGTCGCGTCCCGGAGCTGCCCGGAGGCCAGCGGCGGGACCGGCAGGGGGTGCGCCGCCTCAGACCGCAGCGCGTCGAGCAGCAACGCCAGATGCCGGCGCCAGGCGTCGGGGGCGACGTCCCGGGTGGCGTCCATGGTCGCGATGACCCCCCAGATGAGCAGGACGATGTCGGCGGACTGCACGTCGGCCCGGAGCGCGCCGGCCTCAACCGCCCGCGCCATGATGTCCGCCTTGAGCGCCCAGAGCCGCTGCTGGGCGGCGGCGATGACGGGCGCTCCGGGGACGCGGGACCGGTACACGTCGGCCGCCCCCCGGTCGCGGGCGAACAGCGCGCAGGTGTCCGTCATGAAGGACGCGAACGCCTGCCACGGATCCTCTATCCGGGCCGCCCGCGCGGCTACCTCCACCGCCTCGGCGGCCAGCGGCGCCAGCGCCGCGTCGACCAGCTCGCCCCGGCTGGGGAACCGGTTGTAGAGGGTGCCGATGGCCACGCCGGCCTCCCGCGCGATCTCGTCCAGGGGCGCGTTCACCCCCCGGCGGCCGAACACCTCCCGGGCGGCCAGCACCAGGCGCTCCCGGTTCCGCGCCGCGTCCTGCCGCAAGGGACGAGCCATGCCCCGAAGTCTAAGCGGAAAAACAGAAAAGTGAGGAGGCCTTCAACTTGTGCTACCGTACAAGTTGAGATAACCCTCAACTTATGGAGGAGCAAGGATGAAGACGATCGCGATCTTCGGCGCCGGCCCGGCCCTCGGCCTGGCGGTGGCCCGCCGGTTCGGCCGCGAAGGATTCCGGGTGGCGCTGGTGGCCCGGCACCCCGGCCGCCTGGACGAACTCGTCAGCACCCTGGCGGCCGAGGGCGTGCAGGCGGCCGCGTTCCCGGCCGACCTCACCGACCGCGCGGCGGCGCTGGCCGCGGCCGAGGCGGTCGAGGCCCGCTTCGGTCCCGTCGACGTGCTGGAGTACAGCCCGGCCGGCGACGGGAACGTGCGGCTGAGCCCGTCCCGGCTCGACGTGCCCACCGTGGCGTCGCTGCTGGACAAGTTCGTCCTGACCCCGGTCGCGCTGGCCGGCCGGGTGCTGCCGGGGATGCTCGAGCGGGGCGACGGCGGCCTGCTGTTCGCGCTGGGGGCGGCGGGCAAGTACCCGATACCGCGCTTCGCCAGCGCCGGCATCGCGCAGTCAGCCCTGCGCAGCTACGTCCACACCCTGCACGCCGAGCTGGGACCGCAGGGCGTCTACACCGGGGCGCTGCTGATCGGGGCGCTGATCGAGGGCAGCGAGGCGCACCGCAACGCCGCCGCCTGGAGCGCCGGCGGCGAGCCGCTCGCCGTGGTCTCCGCCGATGACCTCGCCGGACGCTACTGGGAGATGTATGTCAAGCGCGACCGGATCGAGGAGGAGATAACCCCCGGCCTCGAGGCGTAGACGCGGGCCGCTCACCCGTGTTACATCTCGTCCCGAACCGGGCCAGCGAAAACCGGCCAGCGAAGGGAGCCGCGCATGAGCTACTACACCGAAGAGGTCCACGGTCCGCACGACTACCTCGACCTGGGCAACTTCGAGCTGGCCAGCGGCTTCATCCTCCCTGAGGCCAAACTCGCCTACAAGACCATCGGTACCCTCAACGACGCCAGGGACAACGCGATCCTGCTGCCGCACATGTACACCGGCACCGCCGCGTTCATGACCGTCTACGTCGGCGCAGGCCGCCCGCTGGACCCGGAAAGGTACTTCTTCATCCTCCCGGCCCAGTTCGGCGACGGCTTCTCCTCCTCGCCCAGCAACACCCCGCCCCCGTTCGACCGCGGCGCGTTCCCCCCGGTCGCCATCTCCGACGACGTCCGGGCCCAGCACCGGCTGGTCACCGAGCATTTCGGCATCGAACAGCTGGTCATGGTCAGCGGCTGGTCGATGGGCGGCCAGCAGACCCTGGAGTGGGCCGTCCGCTACCCCGGCGCCCTCAAGCGGGCGGTGCCCTTCGCCGCCACCGCCAAGAACCCCGACCACTGCTCCGTCTTCTGTGACCTGCACATGGACGCCCTGCGCAGCGACCCCGCCTTCAACGGCGGCTTCTATGACCGGTCACAAGACGTCCACGTCGGCCTGCGCCGCCACGCCCAGGCCTTCGCCCTGATGGGTCCCACCTCCGCGATGTACCGCGGCGAGGTCTGGCGCGAGCTCGGCTTCGCCAGCCGCGACGGCTTCGTCCAGGGCTTCCTGCAGGCCTACTTCCTCCCCATGGACCCCAACAACCTGCTCACCCAGGCCGCCAAGTGGCGCGCCGCCGACGTCTCGCTCAACGCCGGCGGCGACATGGAGGAAGCCCTCGGCCGCGTCACCGCGGCCGCCACCGTGGTCGCCTTCACCGGCGACCTGTTCTTCCCGCCCGAGGACATCAGCGCCGACGCCGACTGCATCCCCGGCGCCAAGTTCGTCGAGACCGGCTCCGTCTGGGGCCACTTCACCATGTTCAACCTGCGCGAACAGGACACCGCCGCCATCGACCAGATCTACGCCGAGGCCCTGGCCGGCTGAGGGAAAGGTGCCCGCACCCGTGGGCGGCTGATCCGACCAGGAGACGGCCTCGCCTCAGCTCACGATCGCGGGCGAGAAGTAGTCCCGCAGCAGCGTGATCTGGTCGTCGGCGACGCGGAAGATCTGCACCAGCGGGATCGTCGTGGACCCGGCCGGCCCGCTGAGCACGGCATCGATCTCGACGATGAACACACCAGGGTCGGCGGTGGTGTGCAGCACGTAACGGGACTTGCCGGTGTCAGGCGCCTGGCCGGCCTCGGCCGCCTGGGCGGCGGTCGCCGATCGCCGGTAGTACGCCGCCATCTCGGCCCGGATCTGCTCGCGGCCCTCCAGCCGCCGGGGGTAATCGTGGCCCGGCGGAACCAGCGGCGACTCCAGCACACCATCGTCGGCGAACAAGTCGGCCAGCGCATCCGCGTTGCGGGTTATCGCGCTGGCAAAGAGGTAACCCTGGTAGATCTCCTGCGGGGTCATCACATGTTCCTTCCTACGGTGGCGCCGGGAACCTACCATTTTCGAGCGAGCCAACACTGCCCAGGACGCGGATCCCTGAGACCGAGTCGTTGCTTCATCCGAATCGCCTCCGCATCATCCGGGAACGGCGGCCGGGGCGGCAGCCCGTCGTGCCCGCGATCAGAGGCCAGCCTGAGCCGGCCGTCTTGCGGGAACCGTGCGGAAACCTTGCGCCGCCGCCCAGTACCAGTCGCCGGCGACCCCCTGGCACCCTGACCAGCCGGCCGCCACGGGTCCGGCGTCCCCGATAGTGCACGGGGTCGGCCGGGTCGCGTGACGGCGGCGGGGTGGTGAAGACGAAGATGGTGAAGTCTTCGCGTGCCTTCGCGCCGATGGCCATGGGCAGCCGGATGCGGCCGGAGTAGACCATGCCCCGCACGGCGGGCCGGCTCAGCCCGAACCCGGTCGTGAGCAGCCTCTCGACCCGGGTGGGGGCCGGGAGCTCGAAGCTGACGGTGACCTTGAGCGGCGCCGGATCCGCACGCTCGAGTTCGCCGGCTGGCATGCCGGTAACCAGCTCCCAGGTGCCGCTCCAGTCGAGCTGGTATCCGGCCCGGCCGGCCAGCGTGGCGTCCATAGCCAGCTCGCGGGCCATGGCCGGATCGTTGTGCTCGAACCTCAGCCGCCGCTCGCGGTCGAGGGCCCGGACCTGGATGCGCTCGTGAACGGGGATTTTCGCGGTGCGACCGCGAGCTCCCTGATGACCCACTGCGCTGCGCGGCCGGTACTGAGAAATTCGTTCATGGCAGGGCGAATTCCAAGGCGTTACGGCGGCGCACGGCAGCGCTTGGCGGCGCGGTGAACTGCCTCCTGGATCCAGTGGCATACCTTCAGCGCGCCGCCGACCGGGCCGCGCTGGCGGGCGACGTCGCCCATCACGTCGCCCGAAAGAATTCCGTATATGAGGCCACTGCCTATAGATCCATGCTGGCCATAGTGTCCAGCCAGCGAGCCGTCGGGCAACAGATTTAAGGTGGCTGCTATGGGCTACCGGCTGCAGATGTCCGCGGAGATCCATGACTGGCTGACCGAGCTGCGCGACAGTGACCCGCCGACCGCCGTGCTGGCGGCGCTGGCGCTGGCCGCCCTAGCCGACGCCGGCGACCGCCTCGGCCCCCCGCTGGTCATCGCCGTGGCCAGCCGGCTGGATCCCGAAGAGCTGCCGTCCGCCCTGGACCGGCGGTATCAGGCCTGGCTGGCTTCGACGACCGCCACGCGCCGCCGGGTCGCCGAGGCGGCCACGTTGCGCAAGGACATCGAGCGTCAGCTCACCGGGCCAGAGTCGGCGCCGGCCCCGGCCGGGCTGCGGGAGCGGCTCGCCGCGGCGGCCGAGGCGGAGAAGCAGCTGACCGAGGCGAGCCAGCGGGAGCAGATGCTGGCCGATGCCTTCCGGTTCAGGAAGGAAGCCCTGAAGGGGGCCTATATCGCCGCCCAGGTCCGGCAGTTGCTGAAGCAGTCTCAGGAGGACGGCGATGATGCCGTCCAGCCGGACGATCCGGCCGGCCCAGCCGCCACGCTTGATGAAGTCACCAGCCAGATCGAGAAGGAGCTGGGCCCCGAGGCGCCGGCCGAGGGCCTGCTGGAGCTCCGCCCGGGCGCGGCGGCCGGCCGCGACATCCGCATCCTGTTCGCCGTCGAGCCGCCCGGCACCGCGCTCCTCATCGCCGTCCTCGAAGGACCCGACGCCGTGCAGGATCACTACCGCGAAGCCGTCCTCCTCGCCTCCGGCGTCCTCCGGGAAGCCCAGGCCGGCCAGACCGCCGAAGCCGCCGCCCACACCTACGGCGACGCGCAGTCGTTCCTGGCGGAGTTCTTCCCCGGCCACGCCCCCGAACTTCACGCCACCGCCCGGCTCTACGCCCGGTAGGTACGCGTCGAGCGCCAGTACGCCGCCCGCGAGGCCTGGTTCGGTGACGCCGGACCCGTGAATGAGTGTGTCCGGACTGGTTGGACGAGGCCCCGGGTGCGTGATCGACCACGGGGCGCTCATCGTGAGCACCGGCACGCCGGGCCGCCGTCTACGTCGCGACCCAGGTCATGGTGTGTTCCACGCCGTGCCCGGGCCGGACGGCGCCGCGGTAGCCGCCGAGATCCGTCAGCGCTCGGGCTAGCACGTCAGCCCTTGCGGGTGCGGCGGATGAGGGCGAAGGCGACCGGGACGGCGGCCAGGCCGGACAGCCCGCACACCCACAGGGCCCGCTCGAACCCGCCGGTCAGCGCGGCGGCGGCGCCGGACCCGGGCTGGGCCAGCGTGTGCGAGTACGAGGCCGCGATGGACGATGCGACCGCGACCCCGATCGCCCCGCCGAAGTTCTGCGCGGTGTTGAGCAGGCCGGAGGCCACGCCCGCGTCGCGCCCGGCCACCCCGGCCAGGGCGCCGATGGAGGTCGGGATGAAGGTGAACGCGGTGCCCAGGCCGGCCACGAAGAACGGCGCGGCCAGGTCACGCCAGAAGGACCCGTGCGCCGGGGCCTGCGCGGCCCACAGTATCCCGGCGCCGATCATCACCATGCCGGCCGCCATGACGAGCTTGGGCGAGGTCCGGGTCACCAGCCGCTGGGACAGCCCCGCGCAGGCCAGCGAGGTCACCGAGGCCGTCATCCAGGCCGCGCCGGTGGTCAGGGCGGAGAACCTGAGCACCTGCTGCATGTAGAGCGTGCCCACGAACACGAAGGTGAAGAAGCTCGTCCCGAGCAGGAAGCCGACCGCGTTGGACCCGGCCACGCTGCCCAGGCGGAACAGCCGCAGCGGCAGCAGCGGCGCCTCGACCCTGGTCTCGATCACGATGAACAGGCCGAACAGGGCCACGCCGGCCGCCAGCATGACGACCGTCTGGACGGACGTCCAGCCCGCCTGAGGCGCCTGCGAGATGCCGTAGACCAGCACCAGCAGGGCGGCGGTCACCGACACGGCCCCGAAAATGTCGTAGCGCCGCGGCCCGCCGCCTCGGCTCTCCGCTACCATCCGGGGCGTCAGGGCGAGCGCCGCCACGCCGATGGGGACGTTGAACAGGAAGATGTACCGCCAGCCGGCGTAGGTGGTGAGGATCCCGCCGGCCAGCAGGCCGACCGTCCCGCCCAGCGCGCCTACCCCGCCCCAGATGCCGAGGGCCTTGTTGCGCTCGGCGCCCTCGGCGAACATGTTCGTCACGATCGACAGCGCGGCCGGCAGCACCAGGGCGGCTCCCAGCCCCTGCAGCCCGCGCATCACGATGAGGAAGGCGTCCGCGGTGGCCAGGCCGCCGGCCAGTGAGGCGACGGTGAAGACGGCCAGCCCCGCCATCAGCACCCGCCGCCGTCCGAGCAGGTCAGCGGCGCGGCCGCCGAGGAGCAGGAAGCCGGCGAAGGTCAGCCCGTAGGCGGTGACCAGCCACTGCAGGTCGGACTCGGGGAAGCGCAGATCGCGTCCGATGGTGGGCAGGGCGACGTTCACGATCGTGAAGTCCACGACGGTGATGAAGTACGTCGCGACCAGCAGCGCGAACGCGGTCCAGCGGCGGCCGTCCGGCCGGGGCGGCGGGCTGTCCGCGCGGCGCCCCGGCAGGCGGGCGGGACGCGGGCCGGGGCGTGAGACGCTGGCCCGTTCGGTACCTAGGTCGCTCGTCATGATTCCTCCTACTCGATGTGCAACCGAAGGTAGCAGGTTCTCTCGTCTGATTGCAACCATCGGTTGCACATAGACCGGTGAGATGCTACCGTCGGTTGCAGATTCCGAGCTAGAGGAGATGCGATGCCAGGCCTCATGATCGACCGCGATGTACTGATCGAGGCGCCGGTGGACGTGGTGTGGCGCACCATCACCGAGCCCGCCCAGATGAGCCAGTGGTTCGCCGACCGGGTCGACCTCGTGGTCGAGCCGGGCGCCCGCGGCTACCTGGAATTCGGGGACCAGGGCGGCCCGGTCGTCGTCGAGACCGTCGACCCGCCCACCCGGTTCTCGTTCCGCTGGAACCATCCGCGCGATGAAGAACCCGTGGTCGGCAACTCGATGCTCGTCGAGTTCACCCTCACCCAGGAAGCGGCCGAACGGACTCGCCTTCGCGTCATCGAAACCGGCCACGAGCTGCGGACCTGGCCAGACGCGGAGAAGCAGCGCTACGCGGATGAGCACCTCGAAGGCTGGGGCGAGTTCCTGGACCGCCTGGCCACGCTGGTCGCGAAAGGGTAAGCCGCGTGACCACCCAGCCCGACGACGAGCTGTGGTCGGCCATCGGCGACCCGTCCCGCTGCCAGGTCCTCGACCTCCTGGTCAGCCACGGCGAGGTCAGCGCCAGCTGGCTGGCCGAACGGGTGCCGTTCTCCCGCCAGGCCGTCTCCAAGCACCTGGTCGTGCTGGAACGGTCCGGCCTGATCGGACGGCGCAAGCAGGGCCGGGAAGTCCTCTACCAGGTCCAGGCCGGCCGCCTCGACCAGGCCAGCCGGGCGATGGCCGACCGCGCCGCCCTGTGGGGCCAGCGCCTTGCCACCATCAAGCGCCTCGCCGAGGCCGCCCACGCCGAAAGCAAGCAGAAGACCCGCCCTGACGAGCCCTGACGCGACTGTGTACACGGCCGGCTCGTCGAGGTCTTCGGCCGGAGTCGGTGTGCCCCCGGGTACGTAAGAAGGTACCCAGGGGGCCACCGACTCCCGCGGCCCCTCACCGCAGACGGCACCTTGTTCCGGCCCGGATCGTTCTTCTGTCATGACAACGCTACGGATCGCACGCACCGAGCCGTGGCCGGGCAAGCGCCCGGGATGGACCAGCTCGCCGTGCCCGCTCAGGGCGACCTCGTGGGCCAGTTCACCCGGGACCTGCCGCTTACCCGGCGGCGCCACGGCTGGCCGCGCCTGTTCCGCGGTCACTCGCAGGTGCGCCTGGCCGCTCGCTGACGGCCGGCTGAGCGCGGGGGTGTCAGGCCGGGTACTGGTCGTGCCGGGCCCAGACCTCGATCCACTCCTGTTCCGTCAGCTTGCGTCCGGCCGCGCGGATGCCGGCGAGCTCGGTGAAGTACTCCTCGCGGGGCGGCCCGGGCGCGAACATGATGAGCATCCGGGCCGGGCTGCCGCTCTCGTTAGAGAAAGCGTGGATCCCGCCCTGCGGGACGTAGAGGAAGTCGCCCTTCACCGCGTCGATCCAGCTCTGCCCGTTGAAGAGCCGGACGGTGCCCTCCATCACGTAGAAGGACTCGGAGAACGTCTTGTGGAAGTGCGGGTCGGCGCCCCCGGGTGTCCCGGTCATGTTCCACTCGAACAGGCCGTACTGGCCGTTGGTGGCCGCGCCCGGAGCGGTGAACACGACGTGCGTACCCGAGGGGTACGTCACCGACGGCACCTCCCCGGCCGGCCGGTACCGCGCGCTGACCTCACCGATGTCTTTGCTGTACGACACGCCAGATCCTCCCGTAGGCGCTGATTTTCCCGTTCCCCGCCGTCTGTACCCCGAGCACCACCCTAAAGGAGGCGCGCATGGCCCGGCTGATCTACTCGGCCATCATGTCGCTCGACGGCTACATCGCCGACGCGGAGGGACGCTTCGAGTGGGCGGCACCGGACGAGGACGTGTTCTCGTTCGTCACCGACCTTGAACGTCCGGTCGGCACCTATCTCTACGGCCGGCGGATGTACGAGACCATGCGCTACTGGGAAACCGCGCATACGACCGGCGGCCAGTCGCCCGCCGGGCGCGACTTCGCGCAGCTCTGGCAGGCTGCCGACAAGATCGTGTACTCCACCACGCTCAAGGAAGCGGACACCGCCAGGACCCGGATCGAGCGGGACTTCGACCCGGACCAGGTCCGGAAGCTGGTGCAGGAGCACACGTTCGGCGGCGGCACGATCTACCTTCGCTACCACCCGGCGTAACCCCTTGCCATGCGTAGATGATTGAGATATCTCTATGACATGAGCAAGCGAAGCATGCAGGAGCCCACGTTCCTCATCCTGACCGCGCTGGCGGCCGGGCCCCAGCATGGTTACGCCATCATCACCGACGCCGGCCGCACCTCCGGCGGCGTGACCCGGCTGCAGACCGGGACCCTGTACATGGCCCTGGACCGGCTGAGCGCGGCCGGGCTGGTCGAGCCAGACCGGGAAGAGGTCGCCGACGGCCGGCTGCGCCGGTACTACCGGCTCACCGACGAGGGCGCGGCCGAACTGGCGGCCGAGACCGAACGCCGTCGCGCCAGCGCCGCCGTCGCGGCCCAGCGGCTCAGCGCCCGGCTCGCCGCGCGGCCCGCCGGAGGCATCGCGTGAGCACGCCGGACCCAGAGCGGGCGGCGCGGGACGCGAAGCGCGCCGCGCTGGAACGGCGGTACCGGCGCCTGCTGCGCTGCTACCCGCCCGGCCAGCGCGAGGAGATGCTCGGCGTGCTGCTGGACACCGCCCGCCCCGGCCAGCGGATCCCGGGCGTGCGGCAGACGGTGAACCTGGTCGCCTGCGGGCTGGCGATCCGGGCCCGCCGGGCCCTGGCCGGCCAGCCCTGGCAGGACGCCCTGGCCGTGGTGAGCCTGATCCTCCCGGTGCTGATGCTCATCATCGCGGCCCTGGACTTCGCCGTGGCGGTCCGGCATGAGGTGACGATAGATGCCTACCCGCCGGGGATTCCGTTCTGGCGGCTCGGCCTCGTGCCCGACCTCGGAAGGCCCGCGACGGTGCTGGCCGGCTGGCTGGCGGTGACGCTCCTGGGGCTGACCGGGCGGCGGCGCACCGCCGCGGTGATCGCGTCTGCCCTGCTGGCGCTGGCCCTGGTGAATCCGCTGACCGAGATCGTGCACCTGACCGGCGACGGGTACGTGACGGTCCCGCTGTTCATGTACACGGCCAGCGTGAGTCCTGTCGTCCTGGCCAGCCTGGCGGCCTGCTCGCTGGCCTTCTCGGCCGGCCCGCGCCGGGGCCTGGCAATCACCGGACGGCGGCGAGCCTGCCTCATGATCGCGGGCCTTTCCGCCGTCTTCGGCTACTCAGCGGTCGTCTACCTGGTGAGCCCCTCCGCGTCCTGGGACGGTTTCGGCCCCCTCATCCTGGACGTCCTGGCGATCGTGGTCGCGGCCGCCGCCACCCGCGTCCCCGGCGCCGTGGGCTGGCGGGTCGCGGTGCTGGTGGCCGGACCGATGCTCGTGCTTGATGTCGTCGGCATCGTCCTCGGGGGCGGCCCGGCGTCCATCGCGGTGCCCTTGCTCGGCAACCTGCTGTTCGCCATGCTCATGTGGCCAGTGGCGGTCGCTTCCTGGCGGGGGCGGGCATCGCGCGCCGCGGCGGGGTAACGGGACAGCCCGGGCCCGCGCCCCACCTGCCCGCGCCGACGGGCCCGCACCCGGTCGGCACGACGTCCTTGTACCTCAAGGACGTCTCCCGTCCCGATCCCTGGGCCGCCGGGGTGAGCGCACGCGAGCTGATGGTCTCCCTGTGGTACCCGGCGGCGGCGCCGGACGGGCCGCGCGCCCCGTACATGACGCCAGCGGAGTCCCGGCTCCAGCTCACCGGCCGGGGCATCACCGGCATCCCGCCGGACACGCTGAGCACGGTCCGGACCAACGCGGTCAGCGATGCGACCCCGGCCGGAGGTCAGCGCAGCGCGCCCCTCGTCGTGCTCTCGCCCGGCTTCACCAACCCCCGCAGCACGCTCACCGGGCTGGCCGAGGACCTGGCCAGCCACGGCTACGTCGCGGCCGGGATTGATCACACGTACGAGAGCTTCGCCACCGCCTTTCCCGATGGGCGGGTCACCACCTGCCTCGCCCGCGATGCACCCCGGCGGGGCGGGGCGTTCTGGGAGAAGGTCGTGACCGGCCGGGCCGCCGACGTCTCCTTCGTGCTCGGCGAGCTGGCCGGCGCGGACCCGGCCCGGCCGGGGGCCGGGCTGATCGACCCGTCCCGGATGGCGATGGCCGGCCACTCCATCGGCGGCGCATCCGCCATCGCCGCCCTGCTGGCCGACTCCCGCATCCGGGCCGGCCTCGACATGGACGGCGCCACCCACGCCCGGATCCCGGACCACGGCCTGTCCCGGCCGTTCCTCTTCCTGGGCAAGCAATCCAACTACACCCCGGGCGGCGAAGGTTCCGTCACCAGCTGGGACCGCGACTGGAAACTGCTGACCGGCTGGAAGCGGTGGCTCCTGGTGGCCGGCGCCGTGCATGCCTCCTTCACCGACCTCGCGCTGCTGGCCGGCCAGGCCGGACTCGACACCGACGCCGGCGTCCCCGGAACCCGGTCCCTGGACATCACCCGCGCCTACGTCCGGGCCTTCTGCGACCAGCACCTGCGCGGCCGACCGCAACTCCTGCTGGACCAGCCGTCGCCGCGCTATCCCGAGGTCACGTTCTGCCACCGGCTCAGTCCGTGACGGCCACCATGGCGATCGATACCAGGAGCCCCGGCCGGTCCACTCCTAGCTTGCTCACGCAGCGCGGCGGCCGGACGCCGGGGAAGAACTCGTCGAAGACCTCGGCTAGGTCATCGGCGTCTTCGGGCCGCATGAGCAGGGTGTGGACCATGACGGCGTCGCTCAGGACGGCGCCGGCCGCGCGCAGGATGGCCTGGCAGTTGAGCAGCGACTGACGGGCCTGCGCCGTGACCGTGGGGCCCGCGAACTCGCCGGTCGTCACGTCGATCCCGGGTGTCCCGGCCACGTAGACCGTCTGGCCGGCCTTCACCGCCTGGCTGTACATAGGGGACTGCGGCGCCTCGGGCGTGGAGATGATCTCTTTGGGCATGTGCTCAAGCTTTCACCGGACCGCGCCCCGGCACATCGGTACTGGCCACGGATACCGCAGATCCGTGGCCAGCACGGACCGGTACCCTCTGGGCATGCCAGCACGCTTCAAGGACCTGTGCATCGACGCCGGCGATCATCAGGCGCTGGCCGACTGGTGGTGCGCGGCGCTGGGTTACGTGCGGCAAGAAGACGAAAAGCCGCGCCCGGCGGACTGGCCGATCCCGCTCGCGGACCCGTCCGGCCAGGGACCGTTGATCTGGGTCAACCCGGTTCCCGAGTCGAAGACGGTGAAGAACCGGATGCACCTGGACGTCACCGGCGACAAGGCCGAGCTACTCGGCCTAGGCGCCACGCTGGTCCGCGCCCGCGACGAGGACATCGACTGGGACATCCTCGCCGACCCCGAGGGCAACGAGTTCTGCGTCTTCGCCCCCCAGCCATAACCGGGACCTGGCACTGCGCCCAGCCCCTCCAGGACCTACCCCGCCCGGCGCACACGGCGTTCGTAGTCGCGGAGTCGGGACAAGCCAGAGCGGGGGGGGTGGCGTGGGGA
>JAICWX010000146.1 GCA_025934635.1 Streptosporangiaceae bacterium
AGCCCCGGCCCAGGCCGTAGCCCCGGCCCAGGCCGCGGCCGCCGCCTCGATCTGCCCGGACGCGAACGTGGCCGCGTTCGGACCGAACGTCTGTGTCTTCAGCCCCGCTATGAGCCAGGCGGCCATCCAGAGCGACCTCAACGCCATCGCCGCCCAGCAGGTCCCGGTGGCCAGCCAGTTCAGCAGCCAGCGCTACGCCGTGCTGTTCCGGCCCGGTACCTACGGGTCGTCGGACAGCCCGCTGGTCTTCCAGGTCGGCTACTACACCGAGGTCGCCGGCCTGGGGTCGATGCCACAGGACACCGTCATCAACGGCGCCATCGACGTGTTCAACAACCTGTGCACGGCCGGGACGCAGGACTGCAACTCCGACGACAACTTCTGGCGCTCGCTGTCCAACCTGACCCTCAACGTGGACCTGCCGGCTTCGCCCCCGGCCTACGTGCCGCCGGCCCTGGACCCGTTCGGCACCGGCTGCACCAACTCGGCGGAGATGTGGTCGGCCTCCCAGGCCGCGCCGATCAGGCGCGCCATCATCAACGGCAGCGTCGTCTTCCAGGACTACTGCGCGAACCACAACTTCGCCAGCGGCGGCTTCATCGCCGACAGCAAGGTGAGCGGCAGCCTCAACTTCTTCGGCAACCAGCAGTACATGGTCCGCAACAGCGCCATCGGCGGTGCGGCCGGCTGCCCCAACGGGTTGTGGAACATGGTCTACTCCGGGGTTCAGGGCGCCCCGGGCCCGGTCTTCACCGGCCAGTGCCAGCAGAACACGGTGCTGTCCGCCAGCCCGGTGACCGAGGAAGAGCCCTTCCTGTACACCGACTCGGGCGGTAGCTTCCACGTCTTCGTCCCCGCCGTCCAGCACGGCTCGTCCGGGCCGTCCTGGGCGGGCGGGTCGCAGGCCGGCACCTCCCTGCCGCTGTCGAAGTTCTTCGTGGCCAGTCCGTCCACGTCCGTCGGGGCCATCGACGGCGCCCTGCTCCTGGGCAAGGACCTCCTCCTCACCCCCGGCGTGTACAACCTGGACCAGTCCATCGCGGTCAGCCGGGCAGGCACCGTGGTCATGGGTCTGGGCCTGGCCACCCTGGTACCCCAGCACGGCAACGCGGCCATGGTCGTGACGCCGAACAGCGGAGTGAAGCTGTCCGGCTTCATCGTCGACGCCGGGCCGGTCAACTCGCCGGTCCTGCTCTCGGTCGGACTGCCCGGTCTCGGCGGCAGCGGCTCGGATCCCGACCTGATCCAGGACGTCTACTTCCGGGTCGGCGGGGCCGAGAGCACGCCCACCTCGGCCACCGTCAGCCTCCTGGACAACGCCTCGAACTCGATCATCGACAACGTGTGGGCCTGGCGGGCCGACCACGGCAACGCGGTCGGCTGGACCCGGAACACCGGTGCCACCGGCCTCGTGGTGACCGGCTCCGGCGTGACCGCCTACGGCCTGGCCGTGGAGCACTACCAGAAGAACGAGGTGATCTGGAGCGGCCAGGGCGGCACCGACATCTTCTACCAGAACGAACTGCCCTACGACCCGCCCAGCCAGGCCGCCTGGATGGCCAGCCCGACCCAGAACGGCTACCCGGCCTTCCTGGTCAGCCCGAACGTCAAGTCGTTCCAGGGTTACGGGATGGGCAGCTACGTGGTCTTCATCCAGACCACGGCGACCTTGCACGACGCCGAGGCCTTCCAGGCACCCAAGGCGCCCGGCGTGCAGTTCCATAATTCGTTCGGCGTGTGGATCAGCGGTTCCGGCGGCCTCGACTCGATCGTCAACGGGGTCGGCGGACCGGTAACGTCAACCAATCCCGGCACAGTGGAACCCGTCGACCTGCCGTCCTACCCCTAGCGGCAGCGTGAGCTAACAGGCTAGAAAGCAAGCCCGGCCGGGCTCAGGCCCGGCCGGGCTCCGAATGCACCACGACCGAGATCGCGCGCACGACCTCGCCGGTCTTGTTGAGGTACTCGTGCGGCGTCGCGGCGTCGAACGCGATCGAGTCGCCCGGTTCCAGGTCGTAGCTCTCGAAGCCGATGTTGGCGGTCAGCGTGCCGCTGAGGATCAGCGCGTACTCCCGCCCGTCGTGGCGGAGCGGGCGGCGCTCGTCGGTGGAGTGGCCGCCGGGGGAGTAGATCACCTCGAGGAAATCCGTCATGGCCTCGGACTGCGGGGTAAGCCGCTCCCAGCGCACGCCGCTGGCCAGATCGATGATCTTGCGGTCGCCGCCGCGCTGCACGACCGCGGCCGGCGGCGCAGCAACAGCAGTCGCAGCCGCAACAGCCGTCACAGCAGGGGCCGGGGCCGCTCCCGACCCGAACAGCAGGTAGTCGAGCGAACTGCCCAGCTCGGTGGCCAGCGCGTACAGCACGCCCACCGACGGCACCGAGACCCCGCGCTCGATCTGCGAGATCAGGCTGGCCGAGCACCCCACCCGCCGGGCCAGTTCCCTGACCGACAGCCCGCCGGCGGATCGCACCTCGCGCAGCCGCGGGCCGAGCCCAGTACCCGGATCGAAGTCAGCCACCATGACGTAAATCTACACTGCACACCGGGTCCGGGAATCTTGACAGCCCCACTGCACAGTCATTGGATGGTGATGCACGAAGCAGAGGAGCCGCCCATGCCCGGCCGCACGCCTGACCGCGCCCGTCCGCTCGCCCCGGCGCCGGGGCGGATGAACGTCGACTTCGAGGAGCGGGTCGACTTTGCCCGGCTGCGCCAGTACCGCCTCGGGCAGGCGATGCGGGCCATGGAACAGGCCGGGCTCGGCGCGTTGCTGGTCTTCGACAACAACAACATCAGGTACCTGACCGGCGTCGCCATCGGCGAATGGACCAGGGACAAGCTGTGCCGGTACGCCCTGTACACCAGGACCGGCGAGCTAGTGCTGTGGGATTTCGGCTCGGCCGCCGTGCACCACCAGCTGTACTGCCCGTGGCTCAAGCCGGAGAACTGCATCGCCTCCTACACCACGATGCGCGGCGCCGCCCCGCCCGCCTCCGGGCTCACCGCCAGGCAGGTCGCCGAGATCAAGGACCGCCTAGAGCAGGCAGGCGTAAGCAACGAGCCCGTCGGCGTCGACTTCGCCGAAGTTCCCACCTTCTTCGAACTGCAAAGACAGCACATCGACATCCGCGACGGCCAGCAGGTGATGCTGGACGCCAGGCAGCTCAAGTCGCCGGACGAGATCGCCCTGCTGTCCACCGCCGCGGCCATGGTCGACGGCACCTATGCCGACATCGCCGAAGCGCTCAAACCCGGAGTCAGGGAGAACGAGATCGTCGCGCTGGCGAATAAACGCCTGTACGAGATGGGCTCGGACGACGTCGAGTCGGTCAACGCGGTCTCCGGCGAACGGTGCAATCCGCACCCGCACAACTTCTCCGACCGCATGATCAGGCCGGGGGAACAGGCCTTCTTCGACATCATGCACTCCTACAACGGCTACCGGACCTGCTACTACCGCTGCTTCGCGGTAGGCCGCGCGAGCCAGTCGCAAAAAGACGCCTACACCAAGGCCAGGGAGTGGATCGACGCCGCCATCGAGCTGATCAAGCCAGGCGTCTCCACCGACCAGGTCGCCCGGCTCTGGCCCACCGCGCAGGAGATCGGGCTGCCGGATGAGAAGACCGCGTTCGGCCTGCTGTTCGGGCACGGGCTCGGCCTCGCGCTGCACGAACGCCCGATCATCTCCCGGCTCACCTCGCTCGACGCCCCGATGGAGATCAAGGAGGGCATGGTCTTCGCGCTGGAAACCTACTGCCCGGCCACCGACGGGCACTCGGCCGCCAGGATCGAGGAGGAGGTCGTGGTCGGCCCGTCCGGCGTCGAGATCCTGACCAGGTTCCCGGCCCAGGAGCTGTACGTCACCAACCCCTACTGACCAAGGGGGGCACGTGCCCGAGATAGACGAAGCCACCTCGCTCGAGCTCTACCGGAAGATGACCGAGATCCGGCTGTTCGAGAAGCGCGCCTACGACCTGTTCATGCAGAACCTGGTCAAGGGGACCACCCATCTCGGCACCGGCCAGGAGGCGGTCGCGGCCGGCGTGTCGCAGGCCATGCGCGACGACGACTACATGTTCGTCACCTACCGCGGGCACAACCACGTGCTGGCCCGCGGCACCCCGATGACGGCGGTGATGGCCGAGCTCCTCGGCCGGGAGAACGGCCTCATGCACGGCAAGGGCGGCTCCATGCACCTGCTCGACACCTCCCGGGGCATCCTCGGCGCCTACGCGATCATCGGCGCGCAGCTGGTCATCGCCAACGGCTCGGCCTGGTCCGCCGTGTACCGGGGCACCGGGCAGGTCACGGTCTGCTTCCTCGGTGACGGCGCCACCAACATCGGCGCCTTCCACGAGGCGCTCAACCTGGCCGCCACCTGGCAGCTGCCGGTCGTCTTCGTCTGCGAGAACAACCAGTACATGGAGTACACCCCGATCAGCTCGGTGACCGCCGTGCCCCGCCCCGCCGCGGACCGGGCCGCCTCCTACGGGCTCGACCCGGTGGTGGTGGACGGCAACGACGTGGAGGCGGTCTACGAGGTGGCCGGGGCCGCGATCGACCGGGCCAGGGACGGTGCTGGTCCGGCCCTCATTGAGGCGCTCACCTACCGGCACGGCGGCCATTCCCGGGCGGACCCGGGCAAGTACCGCCCCGATGCCGAGGTGCGGGAATGGCTGGCCCGGGACCCGGTGCCTGCCTACCGGAAGGTCCTGCTCGGCCGCGGCGTGACCGAGGCCGCCCTCGACGCGATCGACGCGGATGCCCGCCAGGCCGTGGACCGGGCGACCGAGGAGGCCAAGGCGGGCCCGCCGCCCGGCCTCGAGCTGGCCGTCACCAACGTGTGGGCCGACGGCGGCCACGCCTGGCGAAACTAAGGTCAAGATCCCGCTACCGAACGGAGCGCCGTGACTGAAATCACCTACCGCGACGCCGTGACCCGGGGAATCGCCCAGGAGATGCGACGCGATCCTGCTGTGGTTTTCCTCGGCGAGGATGTCGCCGCGGCCGGCGGGGTGTTCAAGGCCACGCCGGGCCTGCTCGAGGAGTTCGGGCCGCGGCGGGTCCGTGACACCCCGATCAGCGAGCAGGCCATCCTCGGCGCCGCGATGGGAGCCGCGATGACCGGCCTGCGGCCGATCGCCGAGATCATGTTCAGCGATTTCTTCGCGGTCTGCTGGGACCTGATCGCCAACGAGATGGCCAAGAGCAGGTACATGTCCGACGGCCAGCTCACCCTGCCGCTCGTCGTGCGCTGCGCCAACGGGGCCGGGCTGCGCTTCGGTGCCCAGCACTCGCAGTCGGTGGAGAACTGGGCGATGGCGGTACCCGGCCTCAAGGTCGTCGCCCCGTCGAACCCGCGTGACGTCGTCGGCCTGCTCGCCGCGGCCGTCCGGGATCCCGATCCGGTCCTGTTCTTCGAGCACAAGGGCCTGTACCCGGGCAAGGGCGAGGTGCCGGACGGCGAGATCACCGACGAGCTCGGCCGGGCCGCGGTGCTGCGCCAGGGCGGCGACGCCACCATCCTCGCGCTGGCCGCGATGGTCCCGCGGGCGCTGGCCGCCGCCCGGAAGCTGTCCGCCGAGGACGGCATCGAGGTCACGGTCGTCGACGTCAGGTCGCTGGTCCCGCTGGACACCCGGACGATCCTGGCCGAGGTGGCGAAGACCGGCCGGCTGTTCACCGTGGAGGAGAACCCGCGGCTGTGCGGCTGGGGCGCGGAGATCGTCTCGATCGTGGCCGAGGAGGCGTTCGGCGCGCTCACCGGCCCGGCGATCCGCATCACCACCCCGCACATCCCGCTGCCCGCCGCCGACCGGCTCGAAGATCACGTCCTGCCCTCGGTCGATAGGATCGTCGAGACGGTGAATAAGGCCCTTTAAGGGACAAGAAAGGTCCGGAGCTATGAGCGGCAACCTGACCGACCTGGTTGGCATCGACGTCCCCACCCGGCTGCTGATCGGCGGGGAATGGACCGGCGGGCGCGGCGGCGGCACCATGGCGGTGATCGACCCGGCCACCGAGGATGCGCTGGCCGAGGTCGCCGACGGCACCGTGGAGGACGCGCTCGACGCGGTCGGCGCGGCTTCCGGTGCGCTGGCCGGCTGGGCCGCGACGCCGCCGCGGCAGCGGGCCGAGTGCCTGCGCCGGACCTTCGAGCTGATGACCGAGCACGGCGAGTCCCTGGCCCGGCTGATGACCGCCGAGAACGGCAAGGCACTGCGCGACGCGCGGGCCGAGGCGGCCTACGCGGCCGAGTTCTTCCGCTGGTACGCCGAAGAGGCGGTCCGGATGGAGGGCGGGCTGATGACGTCCCCCTCGGGCGCGAACAAGATCCTGGTCATGCGCCAGCCGGTCGGCGTCTCGGTGCTGGTCACGCCGTGGAACTTCCCGGCCGCGATGGCCACCCGCAAGATCGGCCCGGCGCTGGCGGCCGGCTGCACCGTCGTGCTCAAGCCGGCCTCGGAGACCCCGCTCACCGCGCTGGCCATCGCCGGCCTGCTGGCCGAGGCGGGCGTGCCGGAAGGCGTGGTGAACGTGCTGCCCTCGCGGAAGTCCGGCGCGGTCGTCTCGGCCATGCTGAACGACCCGCGGGTCCGCAAGCTGTCGTTCACCGGCTCCACCGAGGTGGGCCGGATCCTGCTCCGCGAGGCGGCGGAGACCGTGGTGAACACCTCGATGGAACTGGGCGGCAACGCGCCGTTCATCATCTTCGAGGACGCGGACATCGACGCCGCCGTCGAGGGCGCCCTGATCGCCAAGATGCGCAACGGCGGCGAGGCGTGCACCGCCGCCAACCGCTTCTATGTGCACGAGGCCGTCGCGGACGAGTTCAGCCGCAAGTTCGCCGCCCGGCTTGACGTCATGCAGGTCGGCCCGGGCCTGGACGAGGGCACCGACGTGGGCCCCCTGGTCAACGAGTCGACCCGGTCCAAGGTGGCCGAGCTCGTCGACTCCGCGACCGCGGACGGCGGCCAGGTCGTCACCGGCGGGCGGGCGCCCGACCGCCGCGGCTACTTCTACCAGCCGACCGTCATCGACCAGGTGCCGTCGGACGCCGGCATCCTCGGCACCGAGATCTTCGGCCCGGTGGCGCCCGTGGTCCGGTTCACCGCCGAGAACGACGCCGTCACCTGGGCCAACGACACCGAGTTCGGCCTGGTCTCCTACGTCTACACCCGCGACCTGAGCCGCGGCCTGCGGGTCAGCGAGGCCCTCGAGGCCGGCATGGTCGGCCTCAACCGCGGCATCGTGTCGGACCCGGCGGCGCCGTTCGGCGGGGTGAAGCAGTCCGGCATCGGCCGTGAGGGCGCGCACGACGGGCTGCTGGAATTCACGGAGACGAAATACATTGCAACTAGTTGGTAAGCCTCCGTTCGGAGCTTAACCGGCTATGCTCCCCTGGCTATGGGCGGACTGCGGGCCGGCGCTGAGACCCAGACCATAACGAGCCAGGCGGCCGTGTCCGCCGGGACGGCGGAGCGTGAGAAACCCCCCGTCGCCCGGCGGCGCTGGGGCCAGCTGTCGGCGTACCTGCTAGCGGGCGCGATCCTCTTCGTCGGCTACCTGCGGCTCTCCGAGACCCACGGGCTCAACTCCGACAGCGCGAACATCCTGCTGATGGCGCGGGACCTGCTCCACGGCCACCTGCTGCTGTCCGGCTGGTACATGTCCGACGTCTCGTTCTTCCCGACCGAGCTCCCGCAGTATGCCCTGCTGGAGAGCCTCCTCGGCGCGAAGATGCAGACGGCGCACGTGGGTGCGGCGATGACCTACACGCTGGCGTTCCTGTTCGCCGTCCTGTTGGCCAGGAACGGTACCTCCGGGCGCACGGCCTGGACGAGAACCTTCATCGTGGCCGGCATCATGCTGGCCCCGCAGTTCGGTCTCGGCGTCTTCGCCCTCGACCTGTCGGTCGGCCACATCGGCACCGCGGTCCCGCTGCTGCTGACCTGGCTCCTGCTGGATAAAATGCCGGCCCGGTGGTACGTCCCCGTCCTGGTCGCCGTGCTGCTGGCCTGGGTCCTGGTCGCCGACCCGATCGTGTACGTGATCGGAGCCGGCCCGCTCGGCCTGGTCTGCGCGGCCCGGGTCCTGCGGGCCCTGGCCGGCGGCACCGGGCACTGGACCCAGCGGGTCGCCGCGGCCTGGTTCGACCTGGCCCTGGGCGCCGCCGCCATCGCCGCGACCGTGCTGGCCGGGGCCGCCAACTACGTGCTCACCGCCCTCGGCGGCTACCGCGTCAACCGGCTGCCGTTCTACTTCACCCACTGGCAGAACCTGCACCACAACGCCCCGGCGGCGTGGAAGGTCCTGCAGGTCTTCGGGGCGGACTTCGCCGGGCTCGGCGGCGCCTGGCTCGGCCTGGCGGTCCTGCACCTGGCCAGCGTGCTCGTGGTCGGCTGGGCACTGGCCCGGGTCACGCGCCGGTTCTTCCGCGTCAGCCTGGTGGACCAGGTGCTCGCCGCCGCGATCGTCCTCAACGTGGTGCTCTACCTGCTCACCAACGCCGCCGACGAGGCCGCGCACGAGGTCGCCGTCATCGTCCCGTTCAGCGCCGCGCTGGCGGCCCGCGTGCTGGTCCCCGTGGTCACGGCGCAGGCCGGGAAGCTCAGCGCGAGCTGGGCCCAGCGGACGGCGCTGGCCACCGGAGCGGTGGTGCTGGCCGGCTACACCGCCGGATTCGGCTACGAGCTCAGCCAGCCCGCGGTCCCGCCCGCCAACGTCCGCCTGGCGTCATGGCTGCTCGAGCATGATCTCACCTACGGCCTCAGCGGCTACTGGACGAGCAGCAGCGTCACCGTGAACAGCGACCAGCGGGTCAGCGTCCGGGCCCTGATGCAGTACACGCTGAAGCGGGACCTGTGGATGGCCAAGGCGAGCTGGTACGACCCGGAGCTGCACTACGCCAACTTCGTCGTCCTGGACAGCCGCCCGGGCAACTTCTCGCACTGGGAGCCACGCCGGCTGATCAGGAAGTACTTCGGCACTCCGGCCCGGATCTACCGGACCGGCGTATACACCATCATGGTCTGGCACCGGAACCTGCTCGAGGACATTCCCGGCCGCGGCCGCGCGCGCCATGCGGTCAGGAGCCGCTGAGACGGCGCTGCACGATCAGGATCAGGGCGGGCGTCATCAGCGCGGTGATCGAGGACAGCTGCCAGGCGAGCCGCGGCCGCCGCGGAGCGCCCAGCAGAATGACGACGGCCAGCAGGTACGCCTCGATGAACGACCGCATGTCGGCGTCCAGGCTGTTCCAGGTGCTCGGCGTGACGACGCAGATCTCGACCAGGTAGAGAACCAGGGCCAGCCGCTCGTGCACCGGCGCGCGGGTGGACCGCAGGCACACCAGCGCCGCCACCGCGCAGGCCACCAGGACGGCCAGCTCGAGGAACCACAGGTCGTACTGCTCGAACTGGTGCAGGTGGATGTGACCGAGGTTGTGCCGGAAGGCCTGGAAGGGGGCGATGAACGGCGCGCCCGCGTTCCGGCCGCCGTCGGCGAGCAGCGGGATGGTCCCGATCGCCAGCTTCACCACGATCTCCCAGGCCGCGAAGACCGCCGCCGGGACCACCCAGGCCAGGTCGTCCCGGCCGGGGCGAACGCGGCCGCGCAGCATGCCGGTCACCCGCACGATGGCGAGGGCGGCCACCGCGACCATGACCGTCTCCCGGGTCAGCGCCCCGTACGCGAGGAAGCAGGCGGCCAGCACGGGGCGCCGGGCGCGGTAAGCGAGCAGCCCGGCCAGCAGGCAGGCCGCGGCGAGCGGCTCGGCCGTGTCCCGGCCGAGGCTGGTGAGGAGGCCGAAATACCCGGGTATCAGCAGCCCGGCCAGGGCATGCCGTCCGCCGTCGAGGGCGAACCGGGCCCCGAGCCAGCCCAGCGCCGCGATAGCGGCGATGTTCACCGCGACCAGCATGACCGGCACGAGCCAGTGCTGGCCGGCCGAGACCAGCCAGGTGATCGCCGGGTACCCGATCCGCATGAACCGGTAGGGCCGGTCCATGGTGATGCCGTACGCAGTGTGACCAAAGTTGAACGGGTTGAGCGCCAGCCGGTAGAAGAACTGCCCGTCGTAGCCGTACGTCTTGGCCACCGGCATGCCGTGCGGCAGCTGCGACGGCGTGGCGAAATGCTGCCCGACCAGGATGAAGCGGCTGATCCGGCCGCCCGCCCAGGTCTGCCAGCGGGCGAGCGTGTAGCCCACCGCGATGAGCCCGGCGATCAGGGCAGCCGCCGCGGGGCGGTTCGCCCGGGCGGCCAGCGAACCGGATGGCGGCGCGCCAGCGGGATCCGCGGAACCCCCGGAATCCCCGGTTCCCGGCGGCACGGCGGACTCCGCGACCCGCGCCCGGGCCGCCGGGTGATCCTCACCTGACATGCAGAATTCCTCACGAAAGGCGGTCCGGGATCCGGACGCCGCCACGATTGCGCGGTGAGCTTACCGCACAGGCCTGCGAACCCGGGTGGCGACAGAGGGATAACAAGGCGGATACCCATGCGGGCGGAGCGGTAAGGTAAAGCGCCAGAGAGACGTGACGGGGGGCCATTCGCGGCGCCTCCGAGGCCCCCGGAGGCCTGCCGTAAATCAGCCGGAGGTATACGCGGTGACCAATTTGCCCGATCAGGTTAGCCGAGATGTCGTCGTCATCGGAGGGTGCGGACACGTCGGCTTGCCGCTCGCGCTCGCGTTCGCGGACCGGGGTGCCCGGGTGGGCATCTACGACGTCAGCGAAGCGGCGGTCGCCACGGTCAACGCGGGCCGCCTGCCCTTCGCCGAGCCAGGCGCGGACGAGGTGCTGCACCGGGTGCTCGAGGCCGGGCGCCTGGTGGCCTCGGCCGACCCCGCCATCGTGTCCTCGGCCGAGAACGTGGTGGTGGTCATCGGCACGCCGGTCGACGAGCACCTGAACCCCAAGCAGACCGCCATCACCAAGGCGCTCGGCGGCTGTGCGGAATTCCTGCAGGACGGCCAGCTTCTCGTGCTCCGCAGCACGGTCTTCCCCGGGGTGACGGCGCTGGTCGAGAAGATGATGGCCAAGCTGGGACGGCAGATAGACGTGGCCTTCTGCCCGGAGCGGATCGCCGAGGGCAAGGCGATGACGGAGCTGTTCGAGCTGCCGCAGATCGTCTCCTCGCGCACCCCGGCCGGGGCGAAGCGGGCGTCCGCGCTGTTCGGCCGGCTGACCGGCAAGCTCGTGGTGATGTCGCCGGAAGAGGCGGAGCTGGCCAAGCTGTTCACTAACGTCTGGCGCTACATCAAGTTCGCCACCGCCAACCAGCTCTACATGATGGCGAACGAGCAGGGCCTGGACTTCGACCGGATCCGGCGCGGGCTGGCCGAGGATTACCCGCGGGCCGCGGACATGCCCGCGGCCGGCTTCGCGGCCGGGCCGTGCCTGTTCAAGGACACGATGCAGCTCGCCGCCTTCAACCACAACAACTTCCCGCTGGGCCACGCGGCGATGGCGGTCAACGAGGGCCTGCCGCTGTATGTCGTGCACCGGCTCGAGGAACGGTTTGACCTGGCATCGATGACCGTCGGGATCCTGGGCATGGCGTTCAAGGGGGGCTCCGATGACATCAGGTCGAGCCTTTCCTACAAGCTCAAGCGGATCCTCGAGTTCAAGGCCGACGCGGTCCTGTGCACCGACCCGTACGTGACCGTCGACCCCGCCCTGCTGCCGCTGGACGAGGTGCTGGCCCGCGCGGACCTGCTCGTCGTGGGCGCGCCGCACCCGGAGTACCGGGGCCTGGCGGTCGATAAGCCCGCCGCCGACATCTGGGACGTACTGGGCGACGGGGTCCGGATATGACCGAGCGCCCTCGTGTCTCGGTGGTGATACCCGCCTACAACGAGGGTGACGGAGTCGTCAACGTCCTGGACCGGCTGTTCGAGTCGGTCCGGCTCCCGTCCGAGGTACTGGTTGTCGTCGACTCCGACGACGACACGACCATCCCGGTGACCGAGGACTACGCGCAGAAGGAGCCCCGGCTGCGCTGCCTGGTCAACACCTACGGCCGCGGGCCCGCCAACGCCGTCAGGTTCGGGATCGACGCCGCGGCCGCGCCGGTGGTCGTGGTCACCATGGCGGACGGGTGCGACGATGCCAGGCAGATCGACGAGCTGGTCCGGCTGGTCGAGCGGGGAGTCGCGGTGGCCGCCGCGTCCCGGTACATGCCCGGCGGCCAGCAGGTCGGCGGCCCGGTTCTCAAGGGCGCGATGTCCCGGCTGGCCGGACGTTCGCTGCGGACGTTCGCCCACGTCGGCACCAGGGACGCCACGAACTCGTTCAAGGCTTACTCCACCGCATTCGTCCGGCAGGTCGGCATCGAGTCCAGGGACGGGTTCGAGATCGGGATCGAGCTGACCGCGAAGGCCAAGCGGCTGCGCCTGCCGGTCGCCGAGATCCCCACCATCTGGCTGGACCGGCAGGCGGGGGTATCGAATTTCAAGATCGCGAAGTGGGTTCCCAGCTACCTCCGCTGGTACCGGTTCGCGTTCGGGCCGCAGCTCACCGCTGATCAGATGCGGGACCGCGGCGCCGGCGCAGGCCGGCAAGACACGGGCCATCAACATGAGCAACCGGAAGGACAGGAATCCTGATGCAGCAGGTGCTGGTCAGCGGATCGGCGGGCTTCATCGGCGGGTACGTGGTCGAGGAGCTGCTCAGGCGCGGCTACGCGGTCGTCGGCGTGGACGACTTCTCCAAGTACGGCCGGGTCAGGAAGTCATACGACGACAACCCGCGGTACCGCCTGGTCGAGGGCGATGCCAGGGACGTGGGCCTGATGACCGGCCTGCTGGCCGACTGCGACCACTTCATCGCCGGCGCTGCCATGATCGGCGGCATCTCCTACTTCCACACCTACGCCTATGACCTGCTCGCCACCAACGAGCGGATCATCGCCGCGTCCTGCGACGCCGCGATCGCCGCGCACCGGGACGGGCGGCTGCGGAAGGTCACCTACCTGTCGTCCTCGATGGTCTTCGAGAGCGCCGACGAGTGGCCGTCCTACGAGGGGCAGCAGCGGGAGATACCGCCGCCGCTGTCGTCCTACGGCTTCCAGAAACTGGCCGTGGAGTACTTCGCCCGCGCCGCCTGGGAGCAGTACAAGCTTCCCTACACGCTCGTCCGCCCGTTCAACTGCGTGGGCATCGGCGAGAGCCGCGCCCTCGGCGATGAGGAGATCCTGTCCGGGAACGTCGAGCTCGCCATGAGCCACGTGGTTCCCGACCTGGTGCAGAAGATCCTCAAGGGCCAGGACCCGCTGCACATCCTCGGCTCCGGGGACCAGGTGCGGCACTACACCTACGGCGGTGATCTCGCCGCCGGCGTCGTGACCGCGATGGAGCACGAGGACGCCCTCAACGAGGACTTCAACCTGTCGACGGCGGAGAGCACCACGGTCCGGGAACTGGCCGACCTGATCTGGCGCAAGGTCAAGGGGGACGGGGTCCCGCTGCGGCTCGTGCACGATGAGCCGTTCCAGTACGACGTCCAGCGCCGGGTGCCCGACACCGAGAAGGCCAAGAAGGTGCTCGGCTTCGAGGCCTCCACCACCCTCGACCAGATGCTCGACGAGGTCATCCCCTGGATCGACGCGGCCATCAAGGCGGGAACCATCTGAGAAATGACGGCAGGCGGTGAGCACGCGACGGCCGCCGGGATCACCGACCGGGAATCGCGCTCCCCGCAGCACCCGGAAGATCCGGGATCCCGGCGGGCCGGCGCCGTGGGCCCGCCCGCCGCGGATACAGCGCCGGGCCGGCGGCCGTGGTGGGTGTGGGCTGTTCCCTTCGCCGTCCTGTTCACCGTGCTCTGCGTGCGGAACCGCTTCCTGTTCACCACCCGCCTGTACGAGCAGGGCGACGCGGGCGCCAACTCCATCCTGATCGAGCAGGCCAGGCACTTCACCCTGCTGGCCGGCAACTACTCCCGGGAGCACTTCAACCATCCCGGGCCCGCCTACATGTACGTGCAGGCCGCGGGGGAGTACCTGTTCCGGAACGCGCTGCCCGTGGTGCCGACGGCCTGGAACGCGCACATGCTCTCGGTGTTCGCGCTTGACTGCGCGTTCGTCGCGCTGGCCACCGGGATCGCCTACGGGTGGACGCGCTCGCTCCGCGGCGCCGCCGCCTGCCTGGCCGTCTTCACCGTCTTCGTGATCGCCTACCCGTGGATCCTGAACTCCGACTGGATGCCGCACATGTACGTGCTGGCGTACATGGTGTTCATCATGGCGGCGGCCTCGGTGGCGGCCGGGCGGATGCAGGACGCCTGGATCTTCGCACTGACCGGATGGTTCCTCATCCACGGGCACGCCTGCTTCCTCCTGTTCGTGCCCGCCGTCGCGGCGGCCGTCCTGGTCGCGGTGAGCTGGCCACGCCGGCGCACGCTGCGGGCGTCGGCCAGCCGCTTCTTCCGCGAGCAGCGCCGGAACTGGATTCCCGTGGCCGTGATCAGCGCGCTGTTCGCGCTGCCGATCGCGGTCAACCTGGCGCTGCACTGGCCGGGTGACTTCGGCAAGTACATCTCCTACGGCGGCTCGGGCCGGGCCGGCGGCCACAGCCCGCGGCAGATTATCGAGTACGCGCTGTGGTTCTGGTGGCCGCACCGCCACGCCTGGCTGGCGCCGCTGCTCGGCTACCCGGCCGCGCTCGCCGCCGTCCGCTGGCTCAGCCCGGTGCGGCTGCGCGGCATCCTGCTGGCCTTGCTCGCCGTCAACGTGGTCTCCTCACTGGCGTTCTTGTTCTACGCGGCGGTCGGCATCGACGACCTGACCGAGTACTACATCGGCTACTTCTACTGGTCGGCTCCGCTGATCACGGTGCTGGTCATCGTGCTGGCCGGATTCGAGGCGCTCCCGCCGGGGGGAGAGCTTGCCGCCCGGCTGTCGGCCGGCGCCGCGCTCGCGGCCGCGGTGGCTGGTGTGGCCGTGCTCGCGGTGATCCCCGGCACCCGTACCGGCAGCACCAACGACATCGACCAGGCGCTGCCGCGGGTGGTGTCCGCCCTGGCGGCGCGGGCGCCGGGTCAGACGATCGTGCTGCACATCGACCACCCGGCCTGGGTCGAGACGGCCGGGTTCCTGGTCCAGGCGGAGCGGTCCGGGGTCCGGGCCTGCCTGGACGATCCGTGGTTTACGTTCCTGATGACCAGGCAGTTCATCTGCACGCCGGCCCAGGCGGCGAGCGGGCGCGCCTACTGGTTCTACACGCCGGGCGGCCTGCCGCCGCACGCCCCGGTCCTGCTGCGCTTCAGCGGCATCGCGGTCGCGGCCGCCTCGCCATGACCGACCTCGGGCGCGAACAGGCGGCCCCCGTCCTGACGGCCCCGGCTGCCCGGCCCCGGGCGGCCGCGTTCGCCCGGCGGGCGGCCCGGGCCGGCCTCGTCGTCGTGCTGGCGGCGGGGCTGTACTTCTGCTACTGGCGCCAGTCGCTGGCGGTGGGGCTGTCCTCGGACGGCTCCGGCAACATCTTGCAGGCCTGGGACATGCTGCACGGCAACCTGCTGCTGACCCACTGGTGGGTGTCGGACGTGTCCTTCTACACCACCGAGCTGCCGCAGTACGCGCTGATCGAGGCGATCAGCGGGCTGGGCCCGTGGGTGGTGCACGCCGCCGCGGCCATGACCTACACGCTGCTCGTCCTGCTGGGAGCCCTGCTGGCCCGGGGCAGTGCCCGTGGCGGTGCAGGATGGGCACGCGCCCTGCTCGCCGCCGGGCTGATGATATCTCCCCAGCTCGGCGCCACCTCGATCCTGCTTCTGTCGCCGGACCACACCGGCACCGCGGTGCCGCTGCTGGCGATCTGGCTGCTGATCGACCGGTGCCGGCCGCGCTGGTACGTGCCCGTGCTGGTGTTCGTGCTGTTCACCCTGACGATGGTGGGCGATTCGGTCGTGCTGCTCACCGGCCTCGCCCCGCTGGTCCTGGTCGCGGTCGGCCGCAGCCTCACCGGGCTGATCAGGCGCGGGATACGGCACGTGCCCGCCTGGTACGAGCTGAGCCTGGCCGCCGCCGCCGGGGCGGCCGCGGCGGCCGGGTCGTACGGGCCGCGGGTGATGGCCGCCCTGGGCGGGTACCAGCAGTCGCCGGTGGAGCCCGACACCGACCTGAGCCAGCTCCAGCACGGGTCGTGGGTGACCCTGCAGGCCTTCCTCGAGCTGTTCGGCGCGAACATCGTCAACCCGGGTTACTTCGGCACCCGGACGACAGCGGAGACCGTCTTCGTGTCGCTGCACCTGGCCGGGGCGCTCCTGGTGGCCTGCGGCCTCGGCATCGGCCTGGTGCGGATCTTCCGGGCCGGCGAGCTGATCGCGCCGGTGTTCGCGGTGGCCATCGTGGCGAACACGGTCGCCTACATGATCAGCACGCACGCGCAGGACCTGCTGGGCGCGCGCGAGATGGCCGCGGTGCTGCCGCTCGGCGCCGTGCTGGCCGGCCGCGTCCTGGGGGACCGGCTCGCCGCCTGGACCCGGGCGGCGCGCTACTGGCTCGCCCCGGTGCTGGTCCTGCTGGCCGGCGGGTACCTGGCCGCGCTCGGCTTCGGCGCCTCGCAGCCCGCCCGCCCAGCCCAGAACGAGCCCCTGGCGGCCTGGCTGACCGCGCACGGGCTCACCAGCGGGCTGGCCACCTACTGGCAGGCCAACAGCACGAACGTGGACAGCCACGGTCACCTCGTGCTCGGCGCCGTGGTGCAGGACGTCCGCGACCACCTCGTGCCGTACCTGTGGGAGACCGACGAGGCGAACTACGACCCGGCCCGGCACTTCGCCAACTTCGTCGTGGCGGACGGTCCCTCCGCGCTGCCCGGCATGAAGCTGTCCGCGCAGCTGACGTTCGGCCCGCCGGTGCACAGCTACCAGGCCGGCGGCTACACCATCATGGTCTGGGACAAGAACCTGCTGGCCGAGCTGGACGGCCCCGGCCTGCGCTAACCGGACGCCGCCCGTCACACGAGCGCCGACCGTCACATGTACAGGGTGCGGCGCCGGGCCACCACCGCGAGCGCCGGCAGGACGCAGGCGGCGATCGTGCCCAGGTAGAGCCAGGACATGGAGCGCCGCGGCGTCGCCAGCAGCAGGATCAGCGCCATCAGGTAGGGCTCGATGAGCGAGCGCCCCTCGCCGAACGTGCTGGTCCAGATCTGGCTGGACAGCAGGCCGAGCTGGAGCACGAAGAACACGAACGCCAGGCGCTCGTGCCCCGGCGCGGTGGTGACCGCGAGCACGACCAGCCCGGCCACGATGAAGACGGCCAGGGTGGCGTACTCCAGCATGGCGATGTCGATGGGGCTCAGGTGCTGGGTGTTGATGTGCTGAGCGTTGTACTTCAGCGCGTCGACGAGCGCCGTGAACGGGGTGGCGAGGTTGCGGCTGCCGTTCGCCAGCAGCGGTAGCTCGCCCTTGAGCACGAAGTGCGCCACCACCTCCAGCAGCCCGTACCCGGCGGCGGGGACGACCCAGGTCAGGTCGGCCAGGCCGGGCCTGGCGCGGCGGCGGGCGAAGGCGATCAGCCGGGTGACCGCGATCGCGGCGGGGGCGAACAAGATGGTTTCCCTGGTGATCGCGCCGTAGGTGAACAGCGCGGTGGCCAGCAGGTACATGCGGCCGGTGCCGCGCCGGCAGGCGAGCAGGCCGCCCAGCATGCAGGCCTCGGCCAGCGGCTCGGCGGTGTCCCGGCCCACGCTGATGACCAGGCCGAAGTAGAGGGCGAAGGCGAGCCCCCACAGGGCGTGCCGGCCGGACTGGCGGGCGAACGCGCCGCCGAGCATCGCCATGGCCGCCACCCCGAACAGGTTGACCACGACCAGCACGACCGGCACGAGCTGGTGCTGACCGAGCGACAGGATCCAGGCCACGAGCGGATACCCGACGCGGGTGTAACGGTAGGACTGGTCCATCGTGATGCCGAACGCGGTGGCGTGCCAGTTGAACGGGTCCAGCGCGAGCCGGTAGTAGAACTGCCCGTCGTAACCCGCGGACGGCACCAGCCGCAGCCCCTGCGGGAGCTGGGCCCGGTGCGTGTAGACGTGCCCGGCCATGATGAACAGGCTGAGGTGGCCCTTGGCCCAGATCTGCCAGCGGGCCAGCGCGAACCCGAGCCAGCCGAGGAAGGCGATGATCCCCGGAACAAGGGGCCGGTTCAGCCTGGACCATGACGCGGGCGGGCTGGGCCGGAGAGACTTATCCTCTTCCGACGTCGACGTGAGCTGCAACCGCAGGCCTCCACCATGGCTATCAGCGTGAAGGGAATTTCTTGGCCAGGCGCGCGCAGCTTACCAGAGCAAGCCCGTACGCTGTGACCGGCTGCAACGAATACGAACCGCCCGCGAGCACGCTAAGGACGTGTGGTGACCGTGCCGAAAAGCGAGGCCGCGGAGAAGACCTCCGCACCGCCTCCCGCTACCGAGGTGCCGCGCGCCCCGGACCGCCGCCTGACCGCCCGCCGCCTGCTCATCGCCGCGGCGGCCGTCCTGACGGTGGCGCTGCTGTTCCTGGCCTACCTGCGGGTGTCCCGGACGTACCCGGAGAATTCCGACGAGTCGAACGACCTGCTGATGGCGTGGGACATGCTGCACGGCAACGTCCTGCTGCACGGCTGGTACCTGTCCGACGTCTCGTTCATCACCACCGAGCTGCCGCAGTACACGCTGCTGGTCTGGCTGTTCGGGCTGCACACCGACACCGCCCACATCGCCGCGGCCATGACCTACACCCTGGTGGTGATCCTGACTATCCTGCTCGCCCGCGGCTCCGGGCGGCAGGTGCCCCGGACCGAGGGGCGGGTGCGGATGCTGCTGGCGGCCGCGCTGGTGTTCGCGCCCCAGGTCGGCGTGGCCGTCTTCGTGCTGCTGCTGTCGCTCGGCCACATCGGCACGGCCGTGCCGCTGCTGCTGACCTGGCTGGTCCTCGACCGCTGGCCGCGGCGCTGGTACACCGTCGCGGCCGTCGGGTTGCTGCTCACCTGGGTACTCATCGCCGATCCACTGGCCCTGCTGGTGGGCGTGGCGCCGCTGGTGGCGGTGTGCGCGCTGCGCGCGGCCCGTGCGGCCCACCGCCAGGGCGGCGGGATCCGGACCGTGCTGCGCGCGAACTGGTACGAGCTTGCCCTGGCGGTGGCGGCCATCGCGGCCCAGGGCCTGGCCGCCCTGGCCGGGCGGCTGCTCCAGGCCTACCTGCACCCGGTGCCGTACCAGCTGGCCCCGGTGAGCACCTGGCCCAAGCACGCCTACGTGACCGGCAAGGGACTGCTCGCGCTGTTCGGAGCCAAGCCCGAGGGGCCGCCTGCCGCGCTGGCATTCGCGCTTCTTCACCTGGCCGGGGTAGCCCTGGTCGTGTGGGCCGCCTGGCGGGTGGCGCGGCACTTCCTGTCCTGGCCCGACATGCTCAGCCAGATCCTGCTCCTGGCGATGGTGCTCAACGTGGCCGCGTACGTGCCGAGCACGCTGGCCAACGCGACCGACCTCAACGCGCGGGAGTTCGCGCTGGTCCTGCCGTACGGCGCGGTCCTCGCGGCCCGGACGCTGGCGGCCGGTTCCCAGGCCCGCCTCCAGGCCGGCTGGCGTTCGGCGGGCCGGACCGGGCGCGCCGGCCTGCTGGCCGGCGGCGTCCTGCTGGCCGGCTACGCGGCGAGCCTCGGCTGGGCCGCTGCCCAGCCGTCGGTTCCCCCGATGAACGCGCGGCTGGTCACCTTCCTCCAGGCGCACCACCTGACCAGCGGGATCGGCGGTTACTGGGAATCGAGCGTGGCCACCGTGGGCAGCGACGGCGCTGTCACGATCCGGGCCGTGCTGCCCGGCACGCTGGCGCCGGACCGGTGGGAGGCCAAAGCCTCCTGGTACGACCCCGGATCCAGCCAGGCGAACTTCCTGGTGACCAGCAAGACCCCGGGGTTCTTCCACCACTGGCAGCCCAGCCCCGCGGCGCTGGCGGCGCTCGGCCGGCCTGCCCGGACCTACCGCACCGGTCCCTACACCGTCTACGTCTACGACAAGAACCTGCTCGCCGAACTGCCCCGCTCCTGACCGCCGGGCGCCGACACGCGGGGGATGGGTGTTGTCACGGGGCGACGGGACGTAGCCTTGGCGTGTGGACCGGCGAATATTCGGTGTCGAGAACGAGTACGGCGTTACGTGCACCTTCCGCGGGCAGCGGAGGCTCTCCCCGGACGAGGTGGCGCGCTACCTCTTCCGGCGAGTGGTCTCGTGGGGCCGTAGCAGCAACGTCTTCCTGCGGAACGGGGCTCGGCTCTACCTCGACGTGGGCAGCCACCCCGAGTACGCCACCCCCGAATGCGACAACGTGCTCGACCTGGTCGCGCACGACAAGGCGGGGGAGCGGATCCTGGAGGGCCTGCTCGTGGACGCCGACCGGCGGTTGCGCGAGGAGGGCATCGCCGGCGACATCTACCTGTTCAAGAACAACACCGACTCGGCGGGCAACTCCTACGGCTGCCACGAGAACTACCTGGTCGGCCGGCACGGCGAGTTC
>JAICWX010000617.1 GCA_025934635.1 Streptosporangiaceae bacterium
AGGGCCTATCACGTCATGGCGATGGCCGGAAACCGGTCCCGCGTGCTCGCTGACTGGGCTGTCAACGCCATTGCGCCCGCGGAGGTGACGTCGTTCGGGGTAATCGGCCCCGAATCTGTACCGCTCGACCCCGGCCAACCGGCCTGCGGAGTCCTCCTGCTGACCTGCCGGAGAAACAACCCGCTCATTGGCGCGGCCTCGATGTCACGCTCGCAGAAAGGCCAGCAGGTCGGCGTTGATGGTCTCGGCCTGCGTGGTGGGCATCCCGTGCGGGAAGCCGCTGTAGGTCGTCAGCGTCCCGTTCTGGAGAAGCTTGGCCGACAATGGCGCTGAGTCGGCGTAGGGAACGATCTGGTCGTCATCGCCGTGCATGACGAGTACCGGCACGGAGACCTTCTGCAGGTCTTCGGTGAAATCGGTCTGCGAGAATGCGACGATGCCGTCGTAGTGCGCCTTCGCGCCGCCCATCATGCCCTGGCGCCACCAGTTCTGGATGATTGCCTCCGAGGCTTCCGCCCCGGGGCGGTTGAAACCATAAAACGGCCCGGCCGCCAGGTCACGGTAGAATTCCGAGCGATTGGCTGCGAGTTGCGCCTGGAACCCGTCGAATACTTTCTTGGGAAGGCCGCCTGGATTGGTCTCGGTCTGCAGCATCAATGGCGGCACCGCACTGATCAGCGCGGCCTTCGCCACCCGGCTTTCGCCGTGCCGGGCCAGGTAGTGGACTACCTCGCCGCCACCGGTCGAATGACCGACGTGAACGGCGTTCTGGAGATCGAGATGCGTGGTCAGCGCGGCCAGGTCGTCGGCATAGTGATCCATGTCGTGGCCGCCGCCGGTCTGGGTCGATCGCCCGTGACCGCGTCGGTCATGCGCGATGACGCGGTAGCCGTGCTGGAGGAAGAACATCATCTGCGCGTCCCAGTCGTCAGCGGACAAGGGCCAGCCGTGGCTGAACACGATCGGCTGGCCAGAGCCCCAGTCCTTGTAGTAGATCTCGATGCCGTCTTTTGTGGTGATGAAGCCCATGGGCTTCTCCTTTCTAGGCGTGCTCCGAAACGGTGATTCCGGCTGGACCGCCGGCCACTGGCGGCTTTGTCGCCTGTAGTGTCGCGCGGGCCGGGGGGCGTTCGTATCCGCCAGTGCCTAGCGCAACTGGCCAGTGCGCGCTGCTGAGCCGTCATAGCCAGCACCTGGCCCGCGTCCGGTTGCCGTCCAGACATGGCTGCCCCGGAAGCGCCGTCGCGGCGAAGCGCGCGGGCTTTCCAGCTCGAGATCGGTGCCCGGCTGTTCCCCGGCCCGCGCAGAGTCCGATACCACCCGGGATTCCGGCGGGACCAGGGCACGGCCGCGCACTGGCCAGTTGCGCTAGGCAGTGGCGGATACGAACCTCCCCGGCCCGCGCGACACTACAGGCGATAAAGCCGCCAGCAAGGCGCTCCCGGGGCAGCCGCCGCCGGCGCGGCCAGCTGACCGCCAGGACCTATATATGGGAGGTAAGCATGCCGGACTCGCCGGGACGGCGCCGGGTTGTGATTGTCGGAGCCGGCTTCGCCGGATATAACGCCGCGCGGGAGCTGTCCAAGCTGGCTGGCGCTTCGATCGAGATCACGGTGATCAATTCGACCGATTACTTCCTGTATCTTCCGCTGCTGCCCCAGGTGGGCGCCGGCCTGGTTGAGCCGCGGCATATCTGCGTCTCGCTGCTCAGCAGGATGCCCAAGGTCCGGTTCGTGCTCGGCACGGTGACTCATATCGACGCCCGGCGCAAGGTCGTGAGCTGGTCCAGCCCGGAAGGGGGAGGCGGTCAGGCCGGCTATGACCGGCTCATCCTGACCGCGGGCAGCGTGAATAAGCTGCTGCCCATTCCGGGCGTGGCCGATTACGCACACGGGTTCCGCAGCATCGCCGAGGCCATTTACCTGCGGGACCACATCATCCGCCAGCTCGAACTGGCCGCCGGGGTCGCCGACGAGGCAGAACGCCAAGCGCGCTGTACCTTCGTGGTCGTTGGCGCCGGTTACACCGGCACCGAGGTCGCGGCCCAAGGCCAGCTGCTGACGGCCAGGCTGGCCAGGCAGATGCCCGGCCTGGCCGACGAGCGGATTCGCTGGATGCTGCTCGACACCGCCTCGCGGCTGCTGCCCGAACTCGATCCGCGACTGTCCCGGGCCGCTGACCGGGTGCTGCGGCGCCGCGGGGTCGAGGTGCGCACCGGCCAGTCGGTCGCCACTGCCCTCGATGGCCGCTGGGTGCAGCTGTCGACTGGCGAGAAGGTGGCCACCCATTCCCTCATCTGGTGCGTCGGAGTTCGCGCCGACCCGCTGGTAACAGGCCTGGACTTGGACACTAACCGGGGGCGGCTCGTCGTTGATGAGTTCATGTCCGTGCCCGGCACCCCGGACATCTACGCCTGCGGGGACTGCGCAGCGGTGCCCGACCTGACGCGCCCGGGCGAGCTCTGCGGCATGACCGCCCAGCATGCCCAGCGCCAGGGCAGGCAGGTCGCCAGGAACGTCGCCGCCTCCCTCGGAGCCGGGAAGGCGAGGCCCTATAAGCATCGCGATCTCGGGTTCCTGGTCGATCTCGGCGGGCTGGCCGCCGCGGCGAATCCGCTGAACATCCCGCTGTCCGGGCTGCCCGCCAGCGTCGTGACCAGGGCCTATCACGTCATGGCGATGGCCG
>JAICWX010000566.1 GCA_025934635.1 Streptosporangiaceae bacterium
CCGGAGTCACGCCGCCACCCGCGCCGATCGCGGCCGGGTGCGGCGGGCCGGCCGGAGCCGGAGCCGGAGCCGGAGCCGCGGGTCGATCGCCGCGAGCACGAGGTCGATCAGCAGGCTCGCCACGATATAGGTGGCCACCGCGAGCATGGTGTACGTGACCACGACCGGCAGGTCACGCGCGTCGATCGCCTGCACGGTGTACTGGCCGACGCCGGGCCACGAATAGACGGTCTCGGCGATGGGCGCGCCGCCGAGCAGGCCCGCCGCGCCGAGCCCGACGACGGTCAGGAACGGGGCGGCGGCATTGGGCAGGATGTGGACGAAGAGCCGGCGCCCCGCCGAGGCACCGCGCGCCTGGCTGACGAGCAGGTACGACGCTGACCGGGCCTCCAGCAGGCTGACCCGCAGTACCCGGGCCCAGTAGCCGGCCGCTCCGATCGCCAGCGTGGCGGCGGGCCACCCGACCGTCGACCAGGTGCCGTCGGAGACGACGCGTCCCAGGTTCAGGTGGACCACCAGGATGTCGAGCACGAAGAGCCCGATGAGGAAGCCGGGCGTGACGACCATCAGCACGGTGACCGTCCGGATGACGCCGTCGATCCAGGTCCCGGCGGCGGCCGCCGACGCGAGCCCCAGCACCAGCGCGAACGCGACGGCGATGAGCATCGCGGTGAGCGTCAGCCGCCCGGTGGCCGGCAGGTGCGCCGCGAACTCCTCTATCACCGGCCGCCCGGTCTGCCAGGACGTGCCGAAATCGCCGTGGACGGCTCGTTCCAGCCAGTGCCAGTAGCGCGGCACGACCGGCCCGCTCAGCCCGAGCTGCCGCCGGGTCGCCGCGATCAGCGCGGGCGTCGGGCTGGCGATGCCCCGGGCGGCCAGCACCGTCCGGGCCGGATCACCCGGGGCGAGCAGCAGCAGCGCCCAGACCAGGACGCTGGTGACCCACAGGGTGGCGAGAGCCTGGCCGATGCGGAACGCACTGGACCTGAGCACCCCGCCGCCTCGGTTAGCTGCTCGGTGCGGTCGTGGCGCTGACCCACAGGTTCGCCGGCGGCACCGGGAAGTGACGCCAGGCCGGGCCGGCGATGACAGCCGGGAGCCGCTGCCCGACGAAGATGTTGTAGGCGTTGCTGGCGATGATCTGCTGGGTCTGCCGGAGCAGACTGTCCCTGGTGCTGACGCTCAGGGTAACCGCGAGCTGGTTGATCAGGCTGTCCAGCTTCGGGTTGTCGATCCCCGTCGTGTTGCTCGCGCCCTTGCTCGCGAAGTACTCCTGCAACGGCGTGATCGGATCGCCGGCGAACGACGTGGTCCCGTCGCCTTCCAGGGCGGACGTCCAGCCGGCGGGGTTCTTCTGCGCCGCGTCGATGTCGGGTACACCGCTGATGGACACCTTGAAGCCGAGCTGGGTCAGCTCCGCCTGCATCGCCACCGCGAGGGTCTGCGTGTCCGGCTGCGCCGCGTAGGTGTCGATCGTGAAGGCCAGGGCCTTCCCGTTCTTGTGCCGGACCCCGCCCGGCGAGCTCGCCGTCCAGCCGTCCGCCGTGAGCAGGTCCCCCGCCTTCGACGCGCTGGTCACCTGCGTGGCCAGGGCGTAAGGGGCGGTGGAGGCGTACATGCCGGTGGCCGGCTTGTACAGGCCGTTCATCACCTGGGTGGCGAGCTGGCCGTAGTTGATCCCGGCCTGCACGGCCCGGCGCACCGCGACGTCGTTGAACGGCGCGGTGTGCTCGTTGAGGAAGAGCTGGAAGGTCGGGCCGCGCGGGGTGCCGGTGTCGTAGTAGGCGTCGGTGCGGCCGGTGAGGGTCTTGGCCGCCGTGGTCGGCGGGTACAGCGCCAAGTCCGCCTCGCCGTGCTCGACCGCGAGGATGCGGGCCTCCGCGTCGGTGATGAACTTCACCGTCACCGCGGACAGCCGCGGCTTGCCGTCCCAGTAGACCGGGTTGCGGACCTCGTGCATGAGCTGGTCGCTGGCGTCGGTCACCACGTACGGGCCGGTGTAGATCCTGGCCGCGATCAGCTTGGCGGGACTGCCCTTCGCGGTCAGGTAGGCGGCCTGGTCGTAGATGACGAAGAAGCTCTCGTCGCCCAGGATGTAGGCCAGGTTGGGGACCGGGCTGGTCGTGGTGACGGTGACCTGACCGCTGCCGGCGGCGGTGAGCTTGGCACCCGGCAGGGCGGCGGCCGCCGACGAGTTCTGCTTGAGCTGGTACTGCATGCACGCGATCAGCGCGGCGGCGTTCAGCGGCTTCCCGTCCTGGAAGCGGATCCCGGAGTTCAGCGTCAGCACCCACGTCGTGGGCGAGGTGTTCGTGAGCGACTTCAGCAGCCACGGCTTGACGGTTCCGTCGGGCTGAGGCCGCATCAGGAGCTCGCCGTAGCCGAGCTCGTTACCCCAGTAGCCGTTCTCGACCGGATCCAGGTCCCCGATCGCGAAGCTGGTCGCGATGGTCAGCGTGCTTGGCTTGGCACTCGCCGGGGATGACGCCGAAGAAGAAGGCGAGGATGTGGAGCAGGCCGCGACGCCCGCGCCGAGAAGGGCCGTCGCGCCCAGCGCGGCGAGATAACGTGCAGCCATCAGCATGCGCAACCGGACCGCCTCCAGCACCTCGTGGATGGTTCCTTCGGTGCCGTAGCCGGTCTCCTGGCTGACAGGGATGCCAGCGAACAGCTGGCTCGCTCCGGCCTGGCCTTCCCGGGCAACGCGCCCAGTGGCCCTATCGCTAGACGGCCGGAACAACCCGATCACAGTGGCGAGGGCCGCGTCGGCATCCCACCGACTTCCCGAACACCACGGCAAACTGGATCCTACGGCCGTCGCATTACTGCCTGCAAGCCTGCACGGCTAGTCAGATGAACAGCTAATGCTGATTGCTTCACAGGGGCATCACCCGCTACCGCGCTCGGGTCTGCGCCAGGCCGCAGACAACGGCAGATAGCGGCATCGATGGAGCATCGACGCCGCTATCGCGACATCGATGGAGCATCGATGTCGTTACCTGGAGGCGGGCGGGCACCGAGCGAGGGGCGGCCGGGGGACGAGTGGGACTGTGATGCGAATGCGTTAGATGAGGTCGGGAACCCGCTCGAACGTCACATGCCGGCAGTTTCGGTGCCCTGACACCCGAAACTGCCGATAAGGCGGCGGCCGGCGTTACTCGGGGGGCAGTTCCTTGTAGACGAAGCTGACGTTGATGCCGCGCCGGGCCCGGATGTAACGCGGGATGTAGTAGAGCAGCGAACCCACCACGATCAGCCCGGCGAACCAGGCCGGGATCCACCAGAAGTTGGCCGTGTCGCCGTTCATGACCAGCGCCGGGTACTGGGTGGAGACCACGGCCAGGGCGACGAAGATGGCGATGGACAGCGGCCCCACGATCCACAGCACCGGGATGCCGAGGAACTTCACGTTCGCGGGGGAGGCCCGGTAGAGCTCCGGCCGGCGGATCGGCAGCGCGATGGCGGCGGCGGCCACGATCACCACGCCCAGGCACCCGGCCAGCACGATCAGGCCGAGCACGAGCTGGAACACGTTGGAGGTGACGCTCCAGACCACCAGCGCGGCGATGATCACGTTCACGGTCACGATCGCGATGACCGGCGAGTGGGTGCGCTCGTTCACGTCGGCCAGCTTC
>JAICWX010000287.1 GCA_025934635.1 Streptosporangiaceae bacterium
CCCGGCCGCAGCATGACGATCGGCGGCAGGCTGGCAGGCGGTATCCCGGGCGGCAGCCCGAGCTTCGCCTTGACCGCGAACGCGAACCCGGCGTTACCCAGGTTCTGCACGCGCGGGTCGTGCCCCGGGGTTCCCGCGGGCACCGTGAAGGGGTCGGTACCGCTGGCCGCGGTGACCAGCGCGGCGTAGTCGATGGGGACCGGGACCGGCGGATCGCTCTCGTCGTAGGCATAGCACAAGATGACTTCCGCCTGGCCGGCGTAGAGCGTTTCCTCCAGGGCGCCGTTGATGCTGTCCTGGGTCACGGCCACGACATAGTCGAAACCAGTAGGCGAGAGATTTGACTGGAACTGGCTCATTGCATTCACCCCGCGCTAATTTCAGACGTGAATTAATGCCTGTATCGCGCTATCACGCGTTCGCCATGAGTGCATCGCATTCGCGGCGGTTTTCAGCACGCTGCGATCATCCCTGCCGCACCCGGGCATAAGGAAGCGACGCCGACCCTGACCTTTGCCGCCACGACCCTGAGATTTCGCGATCCGTCGCGGCCCTGGCCGGCGCGTCTATGCGCGGGACTTGGCCGGAACGCAGATGGTGACCGAGCCGGGGTGGACCTTGATGCGCAGCTTCTTGCGGGCCTTGCGTGCGCCGCCGTCGAGTTCGTACAGGACCTTGCGGTCGAACCGGATCCTGAACTTCTTCCCCCGCGTGACCTTGACGAAGGGCGACTTCTCCGGATGCCCGAGGGCGAGCCGGCTGAACGTCCGGGCCCACTGGACCGGGTTCCCGGCCGTCATCACCCCGAGCTCGAGGCGCCCGTCGTCCGGTCGTGCCCGCGGGAAGGCCTCGACTCCGCCGAGTGTCTTGCTGACGTTGGCGACCAGCACGCACGAGACCTTGCCCGTGAAGAAGCGATGACCGTCTACCTCCACCGTGGCCCGGACCCGGCGCCCGGCGAGGTTCTTGATCCCGGTGACGACGTAGGCGGCGCGGCCCAGCTTGTCCTTGGTGCCGCGGTCGGCGTCGGCGATCATGCGCGCGTCGAAGCCCGCGCCCGCTATCACCGTGAAGCGCTCGCCGTTCACCGAGCCGGTGTCCAGCCGGCGCCGGTCCCCGTGCAACCCGACCCGCACCGCCTCGGCGAGCTGGTCTGGAATCTCCAGGTTCTTGGCGAGCAGGTTCGAGGTCCCCGCGGGCAGGATGGCCACCGCCGTGTCGGTCCCCGCCACCGCGTCGATGCAGCGCTGCACCGTGCCGTCGCCGCCCCAGACGAATATCACGTCGGCGCCCTTGGCCGCGGCCCGGCGCGCGTACTCCGGGGCACGGCGGCTCTTCTTCACCTCGTACCACAGCGGGTCGGTGACGCCTTCCCCGGCCAGGATCTCCCGCAGCTCGGGCAGGCCGCCGCCGAAGCTCTTCCGCGTGTGCGCCACCACGGCCACGTCAGCCACGGCAGGCTCCTTTCCCGGGTCGCACCGGGCCTCAGACCTTGCGCCAGCGGGCCTCGCACAGCCCGTACACGCCGAAGATCACCAGGCCGAGCGCGGCGAGCAGCAGCAGGAACTCGCCGAACGGCTGGTTCCGCAGCGTGTGCAGCGCCGTGTCGATGCCGCCCGACTGGGAAGGCTTGTGGCTGATCGCCGCGTCGATCACCAGGCCGCCGGCCAGGGCGAACACGAGCCCGCGGGCGGTCGTCCCGATCATGCCGAGCCATTTGATGACGCGACGCATCCGGGCGCTCATCTGTGCCGTATTCAGGAGCTTCATGAACTTCTTGCGGATGCCCTCGATGACCAGGACGAGACCGCAGATGACGATGATCAGGCCGGCGATGCCGACCGCCCAGCGGCCGGCCGTATTGTGCATGGCCGAGGCCGTCATGTCCTGCTCCCGGCCGGCCTGGCTGCGGTCCGTACCGAAGATCACCTGGAACGTGAGGACGGCGAAGCCCGCGTAGATGACCGCCCGGGCCAGCGACTTGAGCCGCGGTCCCGCGCCCGGTGGTTCGCCGGTGACGCCGAACGCGGCCTCGCTCAGCCGCCAGAGCGCGTAGGCCGCGAAGCCGATGCCGAGCAGCCAGAGCGCGACCAGCCCGTAGGACTTGCCCGCGAGCAGCTCCAGGGCGCCCTGCTGGTCGGCCTCGCGCGAGCTGTGACCCACCGCGACCAGCACGGCGACCACGCCGACGAGGATGTAGATGGCGCCGCGCGCCGTCAGGCCCGCGCGGGCCAGGAAATTGGCGGCCTGGCTGTCGGAAGCGCGCCGGGCCTTACGGGTCGCACGTGCCGCCGGTGCTGATTGCATACCCGTAGCTACCTCGCCAGCGACGGCGCAAACCCGGCATGGGCGGGCCCGGCGCGAAGCCGGGCCCGCCCTGCGGCGTGCTAGGGGTACTTAGAAGGCCCACCACCAGCCGCGCGGGACGATCTTGACGTACGCGGTGGACTGGCTGTCCGGCCCGGAGCCGTGCCAGCCCTGGTTCGCGGCGGCGGAGCCGGTGACCCTGACGATGATCGAGTGGAACCGGTGCCAGCCCCACAGGGCGTGGCTGGACTTGGCGGCGAAGACCACGGTCAGCGTCCGGGTCTGCCCGGGCTTGAGCGTGTCGAAGTTCTCCGCCGCGGTGTTATGGCTGATCGTGCAGCTGCGGTCCCACCAGAAGGACCCCCGGGTTGACGAACTGCAGTGCAGCGCCTTGAGCGGTGACGGCAGGTTGACCTGGGCGGCCACGTCCGTCGCGGCGAAGGAGCTCTTGTTGGTGACCGCGAGCGTGCAGGTGCCGTCCCTGCCCGTGTACACCTTGCGCGTGCAGTTCAGCCACGTGGCGATGTCGGCGTGACGGTGCTTGACGTACACCGTGTCCCGGTCGCTGGCCGACGCCGTGAACGCCGTCGATCCCGCATAGCTGGCCGTCAGCCGGTAGAACCCGCCGGCCAGGCCGGTGAGATTGCAGCTGCCGGTGCCGACCGCGCTGGTCCCGCTCTGGGCCAGCGTGACGTTACAGCTGTCGCCCGCCGTGTCCGTGACCTTGACGGTCCCGGCCGGCCAGGCGGTGCCGCTGGCGGGCGTCACCGATACCTGCACGGTGAGCGTCGTCGTCCCGGCCGAGTCCGGCGATTGCGATGTCCCGGTGATCGCGGTCGCCGTCGCGACCGCGGTATCGGCGAGGGCAGTGCCGGGCGTCAGCAAGACGCCCCCGGCGATGCCTCCGCACAGGACCACTCCGGCCGCCAAGCCTGCCGTACGGCGGCATGCGGCACTGATCAGGTTGTGCATGTGCAAACCTTTCCACCCGTTGACGTGGCCCCCGCCTAGCTCCCACCCATATAGACGACTTCGGACCCCCATGCGTTGCTTCAGCCGGGAAAGTTTGCTGCTAAGCTACTTCGTAGTAGCCCCTCGTCATCCCCCCCGGCGAGGGGCTTACTTATGCCCGGGTGTCTCATGCTTTAGGCGGAGGCCTCCTTCCGGGGTGGGAGGCCGGGGCGGCCGCAAGTCCATACCGCTGCCCGACGATTTCTCGCGGGCCGCTTTTTACGCTGGTCAGTATGCAAATCCAGCGAGAAATCCGATGATCGAGGCGCGCGGCCTGACCAAGTTCTACGGCGAACGGGCCGCCGTCTCCAACCTCAGTTTCACCGTCCGGCCGGGGGTCGTCACCGGCTTCCTCGGCCCCAACGGCGCGGGCAAGTCGACCACGATGCGCCTCATTCTCGGCCTGGACGCCCCCACCGCCGGCGGCGTGCGGGTCAACGGCCGCCGCTACGCCGACCACCCGGCCCCGCTGGCCGAGGTCGGCGCCCTGCTCGAAGCCCGGGCGGTCCACCCCGGCCGGTCGGTCCGCAACCACCTGCGCGCCCTGGCCGCCACCCACGCCATCGGGGCGGGCCGGGTGGACCAGGTGCTGGCCCTCACCGGTCTCAAAGACGTAGCCACCAAACGGGTGGGCAGCTTCTCCCTGGGCATGGGCCAGCGACTCGGGATCGCGGCGGCGCTGCTCGGCGATCCGGGCACGCTGATCCTCGACGAGCCGATCAACGGCCTGGATCCCGGCGGCGTGCGCTGGGTCCGCCACCTGCTCAAGACGCTGGCGGCCGAAGGCCGGACGGTGTTCCTGTCCAGCCACGTGATGAGCGAGCTGGCGCTGACCGTCGACCACGTCATCGTGGTGGGTCACGGTCAGCTGATCGCCGATGCGGGCGTGGCCGAACTCACGGCCGGCCGGTCGTCGCTGGAAGAGGCCTTCATGGAGCTCACCGCCGACGCCGTCGAATACCAGGCCGCTATCACGGAAAGGAGCCCGCAATGGCCCAGCCGGTAACCCAGGGTCAGGTGATCCGTTCCGAGTGGATCAAGCTCAGAACCGTTCGGTCGTCATGGTTTGTGCTCATCGCCACGGTGCTGGGCATCGCCGTTATCGGCCTGCTGGTGTCGTACGTCAATAACGCCCACTGGTCCAGCCTGAACGCCGGCGACCGGGCCGGCTTCAACCCGATTAACCAGGATCTCATCGGAGTCAACCTGGCCGAGCTCACCGTCGGGGTGCTCGGCGTGCTCGCTGTCACCGGGGAGTACGCCACCGGGATGATCAGGGCCACCTTCGCGGCCGTCCCGGGCCGGTTCCCGGTGCTGGCGGCCAAGGCCGGCGTGCTCGCCGCCGTGACCTTCGCGGTGGCCCTGGTGACGGTGCTCGTCACCTTCCTCGGCGGCCAGGCCCTGCTCGGCACGCACGGGATCTCGCTGGCGCGCCCGGAAGCGGTGCGGGCGGTGTTCGGCGCGACCCTGTACCTCACCGTGGTCGCGGTGCTCGGCGTCGGGCTCGGCTTCCTGATCCGCTCCACCGCCGGCGGCATCGCGACCCTGATCGGGGTGCTGTTCGTCCTGCCGGTCCTGGCGTCGGCGCTGCCCGGCAGCTCCGGCTTCGAGCGGTTCCTGCCGAGCATGGCCGGGCGGGCGCTGTTCATCATGAACGCCGGGGACGGCATGCTGTCACCATGGCTCGGGTTCGGGTTGTTCGTCTGCTACGCCGTGATCGTGCTGGCGGCGGCCGCCCTGGTGCTGCGCCGGCGGGACGCGTAGCCGCCGTGACCGGGCGCCTGGTGCGGTGGTGGCGGCAGTGGGTGGCGGGCGGTCCCGGTGCCGCCCGCCCCCCGGGCTGGATCCAGGTCCGCTACCGGAGCGTGGCGGCGTCGGTCAGCCGCCACGCCACGGCCGCCGATGCGGCGCTGGCGGTCGTGCTGGCCGCCTGCGCGACGCCCCAGCTCGTGTGGTGGGCCAGGCACGGCCCCGGCGGTCCCGGGCAGGTCGGCGAGATGGTGCTGCTCAGCGCGCTGCTGGTCGTCCCGCTGAGCTGGCGGCGGCGCTTCCCGCTGTCGGCGTTCGCGTTCGCCGCCGTGGTGGCGCTGGCCCAGTGGATCCTCGACGTCAGGCTCGCGGCCGACCTGACCCTGCTGGTCTATCTCTACACCGTGGCCCGGTGGTACCCGGTGCGGGTGGGGGTGCTGGCCGCCGTCGTGGTCGAGGCGGGCGCGGTGATGGCGGCCCTGCGCTGGGACGTGACCCAGTCCTGGCTGGAGTTGCTGGTCTACCTGTCCGGCCTGGCGGCGGCCAGCCTCCTGCTGGGCGTCAGCGTGCGGCACTGGCGGAACTCGCTCAGCACCCTGACCGAACGGGCCGAGCAGCTCGAACGGGAACGGGACCAGCAGGCCAGGATCGCGGTCGCCGCCGAGCGCACCCGCATCGCCCGGGAAATGCACGATGTCGTCGCGCACAGCCTGTCGGTCATGGTGACCCTGTCCGAGGGGGCCGCCCTCAAGCAGGCCGCCGAACCAGAACGAGCCAGCCGGGCGATGCGGCAGGTGTCGGCCACCGGTCACCAGGCCCTGGGCGAGATGCGCCGCCTGCTCGGCGTGCTGCGGACCGAGGATGCTCCCGAACCCCTGGCGCCCCAGCCCGGCCTGGCCCAGCTCGACGGGCTGCTCGACCAGGTCCGGGCCACCGGCCTGGCCGCCGAGCTGAGTATGACGGGGACGACCGCGGCCATGCCGCCGGGAGCGGAGCTGACGGTGTACCGGATCGTGCAGGAGGCCCTGACCAACACGCTCAAGCACGCGGCGGCCCCCACCCGGGTCAGCGTCACCATCGCCGGCCGGCCGGACGCGGTGACGGTGGACGTCCACGACGACGGCGCCCGTCGCGACACCCGGCCTGACCTCACGGGACACGGGCTGGCTGGCATGCGGGAACGGGCCGCGGTTTACGATGGCGCGGTGAGCGCCGGTGCCGACCCCGCCGGCGGCTGGCGCGTCCGCGCCCGGCTGCCCCTGGCCGCCGCCGTGAACGGCCGGGCCCGGTGAGCATCCGCGTCCTGCTGGCCGATGACCAGCCCCTGATGCGGGCTGGCTTCCGGATGATCCTGGAAGAGGCCGACGACATCGACATCGTGGGCGAAGCCCCGGACGGGGCCGAGGCGGTCCGCCTGGCCGGGGAACTGAACCCCGACGTGATCTTGATGGACGTCCGGATGCCCGGCGTCGACGGCATCGAGGCCACCCGCCGGATCGTGGCCGCCGGCGGCCCGGCCCGGGTCCTCATCCTGACCACGTTCGACCTGGACGAGTACGCCTTCGCCGCGCTGCGCGCCGGCGCCAGCGGGTTCGTGGTGAAGGACGTCCCCCTCGACGAGCTGGCCCGGGCCATCCGCTCGGTGGCCAGCGGCGACGCGGTGGTGTCACCGCGGATCACCCGCCGGCTCCTCGATATCTACGCGGCCAAGCTGCCGGACGTGTCCGGCGGCGCTACCTCCGGCTCGGCGCGCGACGCCCTCGGCCAGCTCACCCCGCGTGAGCAGGAGGTGCTGCTCGAGGTGGCCACCGGCCTGTCCAACACCGAGATCGCCGAGAAGCTGGTGGTGTCCGAGGCCACGGTGAAGACGCACGTGGGCAGCATCCTGGCCAAGCTCGGCCTGCGCAGCCGCGTCCAGGCCGTCATCTTCGCCTACGACACCGGCCTGGTCCGGTGAGCTGACGCCGCGGGCCGGCTGGGAGACGTCCCGGCCGGCCCGCGGTGCTACTGCGTCAGGGCTTGAGGTCTACGACCTGCGGGTCGTGGTCGCTCACCTGGTGGGCGAACTCGGCGTTGACGTGCACCACCTGATAGGTGAACTTGCCGATGCCCTTGCTGATCAGGATGTGGTCCAGGACCTCGGAAACGCCGTCGAAATCGTAGGTGTACTGCTGGTTGGCCGGCAGCGTGGTGATCAGGTCGGTCAGCGTCGGCTTGCCGCTGCCGTCCGACGTCCCGGTCTCCAGCACCGACAGCGCCGGGCTGAACTGGTAGTCGTTCAGGTCTCCGACCACGACCACGTCGGCCTTCTTGTCGATGGCCAGGATCTGGTTGATGAAGTTGTGCTCGGTCAGGGCCTGGCCGGCCCGCTGGACGGCCGAGCTCTGGGCCGGGAACTGGAACCGGCCGTCCTGGCTCTGGTCGCCGAGCTTGGAGTCGAAGTGGTTGGCGATGACGAACACGTCCTTGCCGTTGAACGTGAACTGCCCGACCAGGGGCTTGCGGCTGGCGTTCCACACCGCGTTGGCCGGGTCGATCCGGCCCGGCGACAGGGTCAGCGCCGGCTCGCCCTTCTTCTTGGTGACCTGGGTGGCGGTGGTGGACCGGTTGACCGTGGGCGCGCCCGCGTCGACGAAGGTGACGACGGCCGGGTTGTACAGGAACGCGACCCGGATGTTGCCGCCCGGCTGCCCGCCGTCCTGGTCGTTGACCGGGTCGATCTCGCGCGAGTCGTAGTGCGGGCCGCCGGCCGCGACCACGGCGGCGGTCAGCTTGGCGATCGTCTGGTCGGCGGCGACCACGCCGTCGTCGGTGGCGCCGTCGTTGTCCTGCACTTCCTCGATCGCGATGATGTCGGGCGAGGCCAGGTTGGTGACGATGCCCTGGGCCAGGGCCGCGAACTTGCTGTCCGGATTGGACGGGGCCAGGTTCTCCACGTTGTAGGTGGCGATGGACAGCTGCTTCTTGGGCGGCGCCGTCGCCACGACCGGGGCCAGGTGGTTGTCCTGCACGGTGCCGAGCGTGGTGGCGGCGATGAGGTACCCGCCGAACTGGGAGTAGTCGATCGGGCCGACCGTCGCGCCGGTGAACACGTCACCCACGCTGACCTCGGGGTTGGACCCGTTGGCGGGGACGACCTCCAGCCGCCCCGACGGGGTGGCGTTCTCGGCCGTCAGCAGGGTGCCGCCGCGGTAGCTGACATCCTGGCCGGGCTTGGTGGTGATGTACTGCTCGCCGAAGGAGTCCGAGGGACCGACGACCCGGGCGTTGTCGACCTCGACCCGCATGCCCTCGATCGACTCGTAAAAGTCCAGGGCCGAGCGGGCCGGCTGGATCGGGGTCGATTCGATGTTGCCGCCGCCCAGGTCCGGGGCGTAGACGCCGGGCACGGTGTCCGGGCCGAGGACGATCGGGGCCGGCAGCGGGTTGCCGCTGGAGAGCACGCTCGCGCTGGTCTGGCCGATCTCGGTGATCGACAGGTTCGAGGTGGTGGCCACCGTGTCCCCGCTGGCCAGCGGGTAGAAGTCCTGGACCTTGCCCGACACCAGGACCGAGTCGCCGGGCTTCACCGTCGGCGCGCTGCCGGTGAAGACGAAGATGCCCTCGCTGGTCGCCGGGTTGCTGTCCGGGCTGGGGTCCTGGATCCAGTAGCCCTTGCTCGAGCCGGTCGCCCGCACCCCCGTCACGATCCCGGGGACGTTGGTGACCGTATTGCCGTTCTGCGCCGACAGGAAGCCGGTGCCCTGGATGTCGTGGATGGCCAGCGGCCCCGGCGTGCCGCCGCCTCCGGTCCCGCCCCCGCCGGCCGTCGGCGCGCCCGGGGTCGGGCTGGCGGCCGTGAAGTCGGTCCCGTTCTGGTCGGTGTCGGTCGTCGTGATGCGCTGGGCCGAGGTCGTGTTGCTCAGCCCCGGTGCGTCCGCGCTGCCCTCGTGGATGACCGCGGTGCCGTAGCCGACCAGGTCGACGACGTCGGAGTCAGCCGCGCAGTCGGCGGCCGTCTTGCAGGTCAGCGCGGTCGAGTTGTCGACCAGGGCGACCGTGCCGGCCGTGCCGGACATGTTGATCGAGCCGGTCGCCTGCGTCGGCGGCAGGGCCGTGGTCCCGCCCATGCCGGCCGCCTCGCCGATCAGGTACAGGCCGCCGCCAGAAAGCGAGCCGGTCAGCGGGGTGACCTGCCAGGTGGTCGTGGCGCCGGGGCTGGCCGAGATGTACTGCACCGACCAGCCGTCCAGGGTGGCCGCGCTGCTGCCCGCGTTGGCCAGCTCGATGAAGTCGTTGGTCAAGGTGGCGCCGCTGTTACCGCCGCCGCCGTAGACCTCGTTGATGACCGCCCCGGACGAGGCCGCCTGGGCGGGTGTCGTCAGGGCGGCGCCGCTGACGCCGGCTAGGGCGATCAGCGTGGCCGCGGTTATCGCGCTCGTGACGCGGGGCCGGAACTTGCGCACAGCTTTGCTCCTCAAGGGCATGGGACAGCTCGGCGATGTTCAGCACAATGCCGGGTTCATGCTAACGAGCAAAATGGCAACAAGGTGAACAAGAAGCGGCAAATCTTCATATGTTCTAGCCGAGGCCGCCGAAGAACTCCCGCAAGTCGGTCACCACCAGGGCCGGGTCGGTGGTGTAGGCGAAGTGGCCGCCCCGGCCGAACTCGGTGTACCGCACGATGTTGTTGGCCCGTTCGGCGAACGTCCGGATCGTCCGGAAGTCCTGCGGAAAGACCGCGACGGCGGTTGGTACTTTGTTGGGCGCGTCCCGGTAGCCCGCCCCGCTGTGGGCGTCCTCGTAGTAGTGCCGGGCGCTGGAGACCCCGGTGCGGGTGAACCAGTAGATGCTGACGTGGGTCAGGTAGTTATCGACGTCCAGGTAGTCGGCGTAGTCGCCCCAGCCCGTCCACAGTTCGGCGTTCCAGGCCAGCTGCCCGGCGGGGGAGTCGGTCAGGCCGTACCCCAGCGTCTGCGGCCGGGTCTGCTGGATCTTCTGGTAGCCCGCCTTGTCCTGGAAGTCCGCCGTCGTCCCGGACAGGCTGGCCCGGTCCGCCTCGGACAGCCGGGCCATCTCGGCCGGATCGCCGGACGGGAACGCGAAGATCTGCAGCAGGTGCACGCCGATCAGCCCGGCCGGCCCGAGGATACCGAGCTCCCGGCCGACCAGGGCGCCGGCGTCCCCGCCGGCCACGCCCCACCGCTGGTACCCCAGCCGGGACATCAGCGCGGCGAATGCCCGCGCCATCCGGGCGCTGTCCCAGCCCGGTTCGGTGGTGGGGCCGGAGAAGCCGTACCCGGGCAGGGACGGCACCACGACGTCGAACGCGCGGGCCGGGTCGCCGCCGTGCGCCCGCGGGTCGGTCAGCGGCCCGATCACGCCGGCGAACTCGAGGACCGACCCCGGCCACCCGTGCAGGAGCAGAAGTGGTACCGCGCCCTTTTCCGCCGAACGGATGTGCAGGAAGTGGATCCTCTGCCCGTCTATGGTCGTGGTGTACTGCGGGAACTCGTTGAGGCGGGCCTCGTGCACGCGCCAGTCGTACCCACTCCGCCAGCGTTCGGCCAGCCGCTGCACGGTGCCGAGCGGCATGCCGTACTGGGTGCCGGCCCCGGCCGGCTCACCCGGCCAGCGGGTCGCGGCCAGCCGCGCGGCCAGGTCGTCGAGGTCGGCTTGCGGGACGTCGATGCGGAACGGCTCGATCTCTGCTGTCGTC
>JAICWX010000355.1 GCA_025934635.1 Streptosporangiaceae bacterium
AGCACCGGGGCGCCGAGCGCCTTGCCGCTGGTGTAGTCGAACCGCCCGTTGTGCTTGGGGCACTCGATGACGCCGCCCATGACCAGGCCGTCGCACAGCAGCGTCTTCTCGTGCGTGCAGTGGCCGTCGGTGGCGAAGTAGGCGTCGTCGGGGGAGCGGTAGATCGCGTAGTCGTTCCCGCCGTGCTCGAACGGGATGACGTCTTCCGGGTCGATGTCGTCCGCCTCGCAGGCGGCGATCCACTGGGGCATCGGTATCTCCTCAGGCAGCCGTATCAGGCGGCCGTATCAGGCAGCCGTGGCGGCCGGCAGCGGCAGCGCGCGGCCGTCGTTGAGCGGCGTCGGCTCGTTGAACGGGGCGGCGCCGGGCAGCAGCTCACGGCGCACGTAGTACTCCTGGTCCCGCAACTGGCGCAGCACGGCCGGGACGATCTCCTTGTAGGCCGCCCACAGCGACGGGTACACCGGCGCGCAGTCGTGCTTGATCTCCTCGTGCAGCTCGGGCAGCCGGTAGTACGGGACCATCGGGAACATGTGGTGCTCGACGTGGTAGTTCATGTTCCAGTACAGAAACCGGTTGAGGCGGCACATCTTCACCGTGCGGGTGTTGAGCCGGTGGTCGAGCACGTTCTCGCCCATGCCGGCGTGCTGGGTGAACCCGTAGACCTGGAGCAGGTACCGGCCGTAGAAAGCGGGCCCGCCGATCAGCACCACCGGCAGCCAGCTGCCGAACCCGATGGCCAGCCCGATCGCGGCCGCGTAGACGGCCAGGTGGATCCGTGCCGTCCGGTAGACCCGGCGCCGTTCGGACTCGGGTACGTAGTCAGCCTCGTCGGCGGTGAGCAGCCTGGCTGCGTGCCGGAACATGAGGCCGAACGCCATCGGCACGTCGACCAGGCCGAAGTAGTTGGCCAGCAGCCTGGCCAGCCGGGCCGGGCGCATCACCGCGATCTCCGGGTCCCGTCCCACCACCAGCGTGTCGGTGTGGTGCCGGGTGTGGCTCCACCGCCAGGTGGTCGGGTCGCGCATGATCATGAACGAGGAGACCTCGTACAGGGCCTCGGCGATCCAGCGGGTCCTGAACGCCGTGCCGTGCCCGGACTCGTGCCAGCGGGAATCCGACGTCGAGCCGTACAGGACGCCGTAAGCCAGGAAGAACGGCACCGCCCACCAGCTGTGCCAGACGATCCACAGGGCGCTGCCGAGGCCGCCGAAGGCCAGGATCAGGCCGAGCCAGATGATGGTGTCCCTGACGGCCGGGTAGTCGGAGCGCCGCATCAGCTCCTTCATCCGCTTGCGCGGCACCGCGCTGCGGAACCAGGCCCCGCCGGCCAGCCCGGCGTCTACCGCCGCCTGGTTCTCCGGACCCGTCAGGCTGTACCGCTCCAGCCGCTCCCGACCGACCTCTGCGCTCATCCCGTAACCTCCTATTGGAGCGCTCCAACACCTTGTAATCGTCACTTATCCCAAGATGCCTGTCAAGACCTGGCTCGGAGAGTAATTAGAACGGTCCAATCCGTCCGGGCTACCCGCGGGTGTCACCGATCAGGCGGTCCAGGAACTCGGCGAACGCGCTCTCGCCGTCGCCGAGCGCCGCGGCCGGGTTGTCCGCCCGCGCGACCATCATGGCCACCTCGTTGGCCGCGGCCAGCACGATGTGCGCGAACGCGTCGGCGTGACGGTGCTCGATGCGGCCCGTCCCGGCCGCGTACGCCAGGCAGTCCCTGATCAGCCCCAGCGGTCCCTGCTCGTCGAGTGCGCGCCAGCGCTCCCAGCCCAGCACCGCCGGCCCGTCGATCAGCATGATCTGCCGGACGACCGGGTCGCCGGCGTTCCTGATCCACAGCAGGCCGCCTATCCGCAGCAAGGCCACCGGGTCCGCCGCGTCCCGGGCCGCATCCTCGCCCTGCCGGGCGATCCCGGCCCCGACCTCGTCCAGGACCGCCAGGAACAGCGCCTCCTTGCCGGGGAAGTGATGGTAGAGCGAGCCGCGGCTCACGCCCGATTCGGCTTGCACCGCTTCGATCGAGGTGCCGTCGTAGCCGTGCGCGGTGAACAGGCGCGTCGCCACCTCGATCACGTGCGCCCGGGTGGCCCGGCCCCGCTCCACGTTCTTGTTGGCCCGTTCCGCCGGCTCACCGGCCATCCCGTTCGTCATCCACCGCCCCGTCCGCCTGCTGCCCGGCCTCGAATGCCCGGCCTCTGCTGCCTGGCCTCTAATACATTGACAGACCGACCGTCGGTTTGTAAGAGTTAGACCGCCGGTCGGTCTTTTGTTCACTGTACCCCGGCCGCCGCCGAACGAGGGAGAAACAAATGACCAGCGAAATGGGACGGCTCGACAAGTACCGCAGCGAGCTGCAGACCCCATCCGGTCCGGTCAGCTACGTCGATACCGGCGGCCCGGGGCGGCCGGCCCTGTTCGTCCACGGCGTGGGCAGCAGCAGCTACCTGTGGCGGAACGTCATCGGCCTGCTCGACGGCGAGCGCCGGTGCGTGTCCTTCGACCTGCCGCTGCACGGGTACACGCCCGCCGCCGCCGACCAGGACTTCACGCTGCCCGGGCTGGCCCGCTTCATCGCCGGCGGCTGCGACGCGCTCGGCCTCACCGACATCGACCTCGTCGCCAACGACACTGGCGGCGCGGTCTCCCAGGTCTTCGCCGCCGGCCACGCCGAACGGCTGCACACGCTGACCCTGACCAACTGCGAAGCGCACGACAACCTGCCGCCCAGGGCACTGCTGCCCGCGGTCCTGCTCGCCCGGATGGGCCTGCTCGCCCGCCTCGCCCCCCGGCTGATGGCGCCCGGCAACCCGCGGACCGCCCGGCGCGTCTACGGCCGCGTCTACCAGGACCCCGCCCAGCTGCCGGCCGAGATCGCGCGCGTCTGGCTGGAGGCGCAGGCCGGCACCCCCGCGGCGGCCCGCCAGGCCCAGCGCCTGCTGACCTCGCTGCACGCCCGCGACCTGCTGGCCGTCGAGCCCGCCCTGGGCCGCCTGCAGATCCCGACCCTCATCGTCTGGGGTACCGATGACATGTTCTTCCGTACCAAGTGGGCCTACTGGCTGCGCGACACCATCCCCGGCGCCAGCGAGGTGGTCGAGATCGACGGCGGCCGCCTGTTCTTCCCCGACGAGCGAGCCGCCGAGCTGACCGCGGCGCTCCGCCGCCACTGGGCAGCTCATCCTTGAGTTTGTATCGGGGGTGCGGGGGTCGTCCCCCGCGAGATAGCAGAGCCTAGTTAGTGAGGGCCAGTTCACTTACCGGCGCCGGCGTGGTGCCCAGGCAGCCGTGCGCCATCTCCTCGAGCAGCTCACTGAGCCGCTCTCCGGCCAGCCCGCTGCGGAAGAACAGCGTCGACTGGATCGCGCCGATCGCCGCGTGCACCGCCAGCCGGACCTCGCCGTCGGCCAGGTCCGGCCGCAGCGGGGCCAGCAGGTGCACCCACTCCTCGATGTAGTGCCGCTGCAGCCGGCTCAGCCGGCGCCGCTCGTCCTCGGGCAGGGTCCGCACCTCGCGGTGGTAGACGGCCAGCGCGTCCCGGTGGGTCCGGGCCACCGCGATGTGGTCCCGCACCAGCATGGTCAGGCTCTGTCCCTCGTCCAGCCCGGCCGCGATGATCTGCGCCGACCGGCCCATCAGGCGGTCCATCACCCGGTCGGCCATGGCCACCAGGATCGCCGTCTTGCTGTCGAAGTGCCGGTACACGCCGGACCCCACGATGCCCGCCTCGGCGCCGATGTCCGCCATCGAGATCGCGTCGAAGCCGCGGGCGGCGCCGAGCGCCGCGGCCGCCACCAGGATCCGCTCCTTGCGGTCCGGGTCACGCCGCCGCGGCGGGGGACCCGGTGCCGTGCCCCGCCCGGAAACCCCCTGCGAAGATGTCGCGCGCGCCGTCATCTTTTCAGTCTCGCATCCAGGCGCTAAGGTCGCTAGTGAATGGCGAGTCACATTAGGAGACGGCGTGGACTTTGCCGAATCAGACGAACACCGGGCGCTGCGAGCCGCGGTGCGGGACATCGCGGCGAAGTTCGGCCCCCGTTACTACGCCGAACGCGCCGCCGCCCGCCGTCCCTGCGCGGAACTGTGGCAGGCCCTCGGCGAGGCCGGCTTCATCGGCGTCAATATTCCGGAGCAGTACGGCGGCGGCGGAGGCGGGCTCACCGAGCTCGCCCTGGTCTGCGAGGAGATCGCGGCGGCCGGGACGCCGCTGCTCCTGCTGCTCGTGTCCGCCGCGATCTCGGCCGAGATGATCGCCGAGTTCGGCACCGGGGAGCAGCGCCAGGCCTGGCTGCCCGGCCTGGCCAGCGGCGCCGCCAAGGTCGTGTTCGCGATCACCGAGCCGGACGCGGGCTCCAACACCCTGCGTATCTCGACCACGGCCGCCAGAGACGGTGACGACTGGGTGCTGAACGGCACCAAGTACTACATCTCCGGGGTCGACGAGGCCCAGGCCATCCTGGTGGTCGCGCGGACCGGCCAGGACGAGCGCGGCGGCCGCCTGTCCCTGTTCCTGGTGCCCGCCGACGCCGCCGGCCTGGAGCGGCACCTGCTCCCGGTCGACCTGCTGCTGCCCGAGCGGCAGTTCACCCTGCACTTCGACGGGGTGCGGGCCGGCCCGGGCGCGCTGGTCGGCGAGGAAGGCGAGGGGTTCCGCCAGGTATTCCACGGCCTTAATCCCGAACGGATTACCGGAGCCGCCCTCGCGACCGGCGTCGCGCGTTACGCCCTGGGCGCCGCCGCCCGGTACGCCACCGAGCGCACGGTCTGGTCCGCGCCGATCGGCGCCCACCAGGGCGTCTCGCACCCGCTGGCCAAGGCCAAGATCGAGACCGAGCTGGCGGCGCTGATGACCAGGCAGGCCGCCTGGCAGCACGACCACGGCGTGCCCGCGGGGGAGTCCTCCAACATGGCCAAGTACGCCGCCGCCGAGGCCGCCCTCGCGGCTCTCGACGCGGCCATCCAGGCGCACGGCGGGAACGGCCTGGCCAGCGAGTACGGCCTCATGCCCTACTGGGGCCTGGCCCGGCTGCTGCGCATCGCGCCGGTGAACCGGGAGATGATCCTGAACTACGTGGCCCAGCACAGCCTGGGCCTGCCCCGTTCGTACTAGGAGTAGACCAGTGGACCTCGCGCGCAACCTCATCGGCCGGATCAACGTCGGCGACAGCCTGACCCGCACCGCCGCGAGCAGGCCGGATCAGCTCGCGGTGGTGGACGGCGACCGCCGCTTCACCTACGCCGAGTTCAACGGCTACGTCAACCGGCTCGCCCACGGGCTGGCCGGCCGGGGCTACCAGCGCGGGTCCGCGCTCGCGCTGGCCTCCGGCAACAGCGCCGACTTCCTCGCGGTCTACTACGCGTGCGCCAAGCTCGGCGTGGTCTGCGTGCCGGTCAACCTGGGCTGGCGGCCGGACGAGGTCGCCTACGTGCTCGGCCATTCCCGGGCCCGCGGCATCGTGGTGGAAACCCAGCTGGTGACGGCGCTGCAAGACGCCGTCGCCAAGGTGCCCGCGGTCACCGACGTGATCGTGGCCCCGGACGACCTCCAGGCCCTGGCCGCGCACGGCAACGCCGCCGAGCCCCAGGTGTTCGTGGATGACCGCGACGCGCTCAGCTACCTGTACACCTCGGGCACCACGTCCTTCCCCAAGGGCGTGGTCGGCTCGCACGTGGCCATCTACCTGGAGTCCATGTCGGGCGCCCTGGACTCCGGCTGGCGCGCCGACGACCGGTTCGTGGCCATGATGCCGATGTTCCATACCGCGCAGCTCAACGCGTTCTGCACGCCCGCGATCATGGTCGGCGCGACCATCTACGTGCTGCGCGGCTTCGACCCCGCGGCCCTGCTCGGCCTGATCGAGCGCGAGCGGATCACCCAGATCTTCGGCCTGCCGATGATGTTCCGGGCCGCGCTGGACCACGAGGGCTTCGCCCGACGCGACCTGTCCAGCCTGCGCCGGGCGGTCTACGCGATGGCGCCGATGCCCGACGACCTCATCCGCCGCTGCCTGGACGGCTTCGGCTGCGACTTCGCGCTGCTGTTCGGGCAGACCGAGATGAGCCCGATCACCACGCTGTTCCGGCCCGAGCACCAGCTCTCCCATATCGGCGCGGTCGGCACCCCGCTGCTCGGCGTGCAGGTCGCGATCATGGGCCCGGACGGCGAACTGCTGCCGCCCGGCGAGATCGGCGAGATCGTCTACCGCGGGCCGAGCACCATGTCCGGCTACCTGGACAACGCCGACGCCACCGACCAGGCGTTCGCGCACGGCTGGTTCCACTCCGGCGACGTCGGCCATTTCGGTGACGACGGCGTGCTGTGGTTCACCGACCGCTACAAGGACGTCATCAAGACCGGCGGCGAGAACGTCGCCTCGATCGAGGTGGAGAAGGCGATCTACGCCGCCGACCCGCGGGTCGCCGAGACGGTCGTGGTCGGCCTGCCGCACCAGCACTGGACCGAGGCGATCACCGCCGTCGTGGTGCCCAAACCGGGCCAGGTGATCGACCCGGCCGAGCTGATCACCACGCTCAAGGGCACGCTGGACGGGTACAAGGTGCCCAAGGCGGTCATCTTCGCCGACGAGCTGCCCAAGACCTCGACCGGCAAGATCCAGAAGAACGTCCTGCGGTCCGAGCACGCCGATCACTACAAGGAGGCCTGACCGGGTGCCGGTTCTCACTTCCCACGTCGAGGCGGACAGCGAGACCTTCCGCGCCAACCGCGCCGCCCAGCTCGCCGTGCTGAAACAGCTGGACGAGCAGCTCGAGCTGGCCATCGCCGGCGGCGGGGAACGCTACCAGCAGCGGCACCGCGACCGGGGCAAGCTGCTGGCCCGCGAGCGGATCGAGCTGCTCCTCGACCCGGACAGCCCGTTCCTCGAGCTGTCCCCGCTGGCCGCCTGGGGGACCGGGTTCACCGTCGGCGCCAGCGTGATAACCGGCATCGGGGTGATCTGCGGCGTCGAGTGCGTGATCATCGCGCACGACCCGACCGTCCGGGGCGGCGCCATGAACCCCTACTCGCTGCGCAAGACGCTGCGCGCGCTGGAGATCGCCCGGGTCAACCGGCTGCCGGTGATGAACCTGGTGGAGTCGGGCGGCGCCGACCTGCCGACCCAGGCCGACCTGTTCGTCCCGGCCGGGCGGATCTTCCACGAGCTGACCGAGCTGTCCGGCCTCGCCATTCCCACCGTGGCCCTGGTGTTCGGCAACTCCACCGCGGGCGGCGCCTACGTGCCCGGCATGTGCGACTACGCCGTCATGGTGGACGGCCGGGCCAAGGTGTTCCTGGGCGGGCCGCCGCTGGTGAAGATGGCCACCGGCGAGGAATCCGACGACGAGTCGCTGGGCGGCGCCGAGATGCACTCCCGGGTCTCCGGCCTCTCCGACTACTTCGCCGTCGACGAACTCGACGCGATCCGCCTCGGCCGCGCCATCATGACCAGGGTCAACTGGCGCAAGCAGGGCCCGGCGCCGGGACCGGTGACCGAGCCGCGGTACGACCCGGACGAGATCCTCGGCATCGTCTCGGCCGACGTGAAGGTCCCGTTCGACCCGCGCGAGATCCTCGCCCGGGTGGCCGACGGCTCGGAGTTCGACGAGTACAAGCCGCTGTACGGCACCTCGCTGGTCACCGGCTGGGCCCGGGTGCACGGCTACCCGGTCGGGGTGCTGGCCAACCACCGCGGCGTGCTGTTCAGCGAGGAGGCCAAGAAGGCCAGCGAGTTCATCCTGCTGGCCAACTCCACCGACACGCCCCTGGTATTCCTGCAGAACACGACCGGCTACATGGTCGGCGCCAGCTACGAGCAGGGCGGCATCATCAAGGACGGCGCGAAGATGATCAACGCGGTGACCAACTCCGCGGTCCCGCACCTGACCGTCAACATGGCGTCCTCGTTCGGGGCCGGCAACTACGGCATGTCCGGCCGCGCCTACGACCCGCGCCTGATGTTCGCCTGGCCGGGCGCCAAGCTCGCCGTGATGGGCGCGCCTCAGCTGGCCGGGGTGATGTCCATCGTCGGCCGGGCCTCGGCCGCGTCCGCCGGGCGGCCGTTCGACGAGGAAGCCGACCGGGCCCGCACCGCCCAGATCGAGGCCCAGATCGAGGCCGAGTCGCACTCCTTCTTTGTCACCGCCCGCCTGTACGACGACGGCATCATCGACCCCCGCGATACCCGCACCGTCCTCGGCCTGTCCCTGTCCGCCGTGCACAGCGGCCCGGTGGCCGGACGCCGCGGCTTCGGCGTCTTCCGGATGTGAGGACGAATTGATCACCAAGCTCCTCATCGCCAACCGCGGCGAGATCGCGGCCCGTATCATCCGGTCCGCCCACGCCCTCGGCATCGCCACCGTCGCGGTCTACTCCGACCCCGACGCCGATGCGCCCTACGTCACGCTGGCAGGCGAGGCCGTCCGGCTGCCCGGCGCGGCGCCCGCGGACACCTACCTGCGCGGCGACCTCATCGTGGCGGCGGCCGCCGCCACCGGCGCCGACGCGGTCCACCCCGGCTACGGGTTCCTGTCCGAGAACGCGGCGTTCGCCCGGGCCTGCGCCGGCGCCGGGCTGATCTTCGTCGGCCCCGCGGCCGAGACCATCGCCGCCATGGGCGACAAGGTCAAGGCCAAGGCCATCATGGCCGCGGCCGGCGTGCCGGTGCTGCCCAGCGCCACCATCGCGGCCGACGGCACCGGGGACCTCGACGCGGCGGCGGCCGAGGTCGGGTTTCCCTTGCTGGTCAAGGCGGC
>JAICWX010000304.1 GCA_025934635.1 Streptosporangiaceae bacterium
GATCGCCATCGACGCGACGCTGGAGATCAAGGACGCGGGCCCCGGCGGCGCCGAGGTCGACGTCAGCGGCAGCTACTCGGTGACCGGGCGGGTCGCCTCGATGGCCTCCTCGCAGGTCAAGAGGAAGGCCGACAAGATCCTCGAGGAGTTCTTCAGCCAGGCCGGGCAGGAACTGGGCACCGCCTCCTAGCTACCGGATTACTGTTACCGGGCGGATTGCGGGTTTCTCCCTGGTCATCCGCAGCAGGTGCTGACGGCTGCATCCTCTGCTCCGCTGGCGGCCTGCGGGCCACCGCAGCACTGGGCGGCCTGGCCGACGGCGGGGCCGTCAAGCTGGGCCTGTACGGCGTCCGAGCGCTGTTCGTCGTCCGGGCCCCAGAAGGTGGCGCTGTCTTCCAGGACGGTGTAGATCTCCCAGCGTTCGCCGCCGGGGGATCCGGTGACCCAGAACTTGTCCTGCCGGGCGTAGCAGCAGGTGGTGTCCCGTTCGTCGACCGCAGCCAGGCCGGCCTGGGCGAGCCGGGTCTGCTCGGCGTCGACCGCGTCCGCGTCGGGGACTTCGACGCCGAGATGGTTCAGGGTGCCGCCCTGGCCGGGGTTCTCGAGCAGGACGAGCTTGAGCGGCGGCTCGGCGATGGCGAAGTTGGCGTAGCCGGGCTTGCGCTTGGCGGGTCCGGTGCCGAACAGGGCGGTGTAGAAGGTGACGGCCTCGTCGATGTCGTTGACGTTCAACGCGAGCTGGACCCGTGACATGGCAACCTCCGATGGATATTGACGTTCGTCTATCTCTTGTCGCTGCCGAGCTTGCCACAGGACATCGATTTCTGTCAATATAGACGCGTGTCGATTCCATTGACAGTGATCAGCCCGGCCGAGACAGCCGCCTGCTGCGCCCCGCTGACCGCGCAGCCGCTGAGCATGGAGCAGGCCGAGCAGGTCGCGCCGCTGCTGAAGGCACTGGCCGACCCGGTCCGGTTGCGGCTGCTGTCCCTGGTCGCCTCGCGCCAGGGCGGCGAGGCATGCATCTGCGACCTGAACGAGGCATTCGACCTGACCCAGCCGACGATCAGCCACCACATGAAGGTGCTGCACGACGCCGGCCTGGTCGACCGGGACAAGCGCGGCGTGTGGGTGTATTACCGGATCCGCCCGCAAGCCCTGTCGGCCCTGGCTGCCCTGATCGGCTGCCCGCTGCCGTAGCCGCGCTACCCAGTGATCGCCCGGCCAGGCTTCCCCGGGGCTCGTTCATCGTCTATCGTCGATTAACGATGAATGATGTGGAGCCGCTGGACCGGCAGACCGCCGACATGTACGCGGCCTGGTTCAAGGCGCTGGCGGACGGCACCCGGGTGCAGATCGTGTCGCTGCTGGCCCGGGCCGGGCGGCCGCTGACGGTCAAGGAGATCGTCGCGGCGGTGCCGGTGGGCCAGTCGACCGTGTCGGAGCACCTGCGGCAGCTCGCCGCGGTCCGGTTCGTGCTGGCCGAGGACCGCGGCACCTCCCGCCTGTACCGGATCAACGAGAACTGCGTGACCTGCTTCCCCACCGCCGCCGACTTGGTGATGGGCAGGCCATCGCCCGTCCCGCTGGGAGGATGACCATGGTTTCGGTGAACCGTGACGAGATCCGGGCGGCGGTCGCCGCCCGGTACGCGGGACTGGCCAAGGCCGCGCAGGCGGGCCAGGCAATCACCGACGGCGACCCGGACGGAGGGAGCTACTGCGGCGCTGCTGGGTACCTGGACGTCGGCGCTCTGCCCGAGGCGGCGGTGCGGGCCAGCCTGGGCTGCGGCAACCCGGTCGCGGTAGCAGGCCTGCGGCCCGGTGAGACGGTGCTGGACCTGGGCTCAGGCGGCGGCATCGACGTGCTGCTATCCGCCCGCCGGGTCGGCCCGGCTGGGAAGGCCTACGGACTGGACATGACCCAGGAGATGCTGGACCTCGCCCGGGCCAACGCGGAGGCGGCCGGCGCGGGCAACGTCGAGTTCCTGCGCGGCCAGATCGAGACGATCCCGCTGCCGGACGGCTCGGTGGACGTGATCATCTCCAACTGCGTGATCAACCTGTCCACCGACCGGGCCGCCGTCTTCGCCGAGAGCTTCCGCGTCCTGCGGCCCGGCGGCCGCCTGGGCATCTCCGACATCCTGGCCGAGGACCACCTCACCCCCGTCCAGCAGGCCGAACGCGGCGCCCAGGTCGGCTGCATCGCCGGGGCGCCCTCCTTCGCCGAGTACCACGACGGCCTGACCCGCGCCGGGTTTGCCGGCATCACGATCACCACGACCCACCAGGTCGCCGACGGCGTGCACTCGGCGATCATCCGCGCGGTCAAGTCTTGACCGGGCCGGCCCCCGCGGCGGGCACGCGCATTGAGCCGATGACCGGAGCGCATGCTGACGCCGTGCTCGCGATCTACCAGGCCGGGATCGAGGAAGGGAACGCCACCTTCGAGACCCGCGCGCCGGACTGGGCGGCGTTCTCCGCGGCCCGGCTGCCCGCCCACCGGTTCGTCGCGACCACTCAGGGCCGGGTCGCCGGGTGGGTAGCCGCCACGGCGGTGTCCGGCCGCCGCGTCTATGCCGGGGTGGTCGAGCACTCCGTCTACGTCGACCCCGCCGCCCGCGGCCGCGGCATCGGCCGCCAGCTCCTGGACAGGCTGTTCGCCTCGGCTGAGGCGGCCGGGATCTGGACCATCCAGTCGGGGATCTTCCCGGAGAACACGGCCAGCCTCGCCCTGCACCAGGCGGCCGGGTTCCGCGTCGTCGGGACCCGGGAACGAATCGGCCAGCATCACGGCCGCTGGCGCGACGTCATCTTGATCGAGCGGCGTAGCCGAGCGGTGTTACTCGTTCGCCAGGACCGGACACAGCAGCCGCACGCTGAGACCGAGCCGGACCGCGCTGGCGGTCACGGCGACGGCTATTGCCCATCCGGCTGCCGGATCGGCGGCCAGCACGCCGATGATCATGAAACCGTCCAGCGCGGCGGTTCCGACGCAGCCGGCCGTACCCGCCCGGCCAACGGGCCGGTACCCGATACCGCGGGCGGCGACTGCCAGCAGCGCCACGACGGTAACAAGCAGGGCGCCAGGCACGATCCTGGCCGCTAGGGGAACCGGCCAGGTCCACGCGCGGTCGGCGAGCAGCGCCATCGCCCAGCATGCCCCCACGGCCGGCCCGGCCGCCAGCAGCCGGCGGGCGGCCCGGCGGGCCGGGTGCGTGCGGACGAACTCCGCCACGATCAGGCCCGGATCGCCGAACTCGGTCACGGCGGCCTGCGCCGCCGCCTCGGGAGCCAGGCCCAGGCCCAGGTGCCGCCGGTAGGTTTCCTCCAGCCCGTCGGCCAGTTCGTCCACCACCGGTGCGGGCAGCTGGCGGGACAGTTCGCCGAGATAGCCGGGGATCAGGCCAGGCCCGGGCACGGCACGTCCCCGCGGCCTCTCACATGCTCGGCTCTCATACGTAGCAACGCTACTTTAACCCTTCCTTCCAGGCAATACGCCCGGTAGCCTGACTTGATATGTAGTGTTGCTACATATCAGGTTGATAGTGCGGAAGAAGGTGTCTGATGGTCACCGCCAGCCGGATCCTGGGCGACCAGGTGGGCTCCACCGCCCCGGCCTTCCTGGCCTTCCTGGCCGTCCACGTCGCCGCTGGCCTGACCGCGGTGATCACCGGTGCGGTCGCTGCGCTGGCCCGCAAGGGCAGCCCCCGCCATATCCGGGCCGGCCGCTGGTTCTACCGGGCCATCACCGCCGTGTTCGTCACCGCAACCGCCCTAGCCGCGATGCGCTGGGCCCAGGACTGGTACCTGGTTGTCCTCGGCGCGGTGGCGTTCACCGCCGCCACCGCCGGATACCTGCACCGTCGCCGCCACCGCTACGGCGACACCGGCCACATTGCCGGGATGGGCATCGCCTACGCCGCCATGCTCACCGCGTTCTACGTCGACAACGGGCCGCATCTGCCGCTGTGGGACCGGCTGCCTCCTCTGACGTTCTGGTTCCTGCCCGCCGTCATCGCCTTCCCCGTCATCACCCGCGCGATCATCCGCGCGAAGAGCAAAGCGCGGGCATTACGATCCGCCGGTATCACAGTCCGCCGGTCTAGCTAGTCGCGGCCAGCATCGGCGCGAGCCGCCCGACCCGGCCGCTGAGGTCGGCGACGGCCGCGTCGAAGCTGGCGGGATCACCGGCCGGGACCGGATCCGGGACGGACCAGTGCACGGCAGCCTGGCCGCCGAGTTCCTCGCGAGCCATATCGCAGACCGTAACGACGAGATCGCCGTCACCGTGGACTTCGCCTAGGTGGCGGGGCCGGAGCCGGGGCAGCGGCAGGTGGTGGCGGCGGGCGGCGTCGATCGCGCCCGGGTCGATGGCGGGCCCGGGACGGGTGCCGGCCGAGACGGCCGGCACGGGGCTGGCCCGGCGCCACAAGGCAGCGGCCAGGTGGGAACGCGCCGAATTGGCCGTGCACACGAACAGCACCCGCCGCGCCGCCCGGGCGGGCGGCGCGGCCCGGCCGTCCAGGGCGCCGGGGACCAGCCGCAGGTAGGTGCGGCGGCGGTCGCCCTCGGACCGGCGGCGGGCGATGATCCCGGCCTGCTCCAGCACGTGCAGATGGTGCGCCAGCAGGTTCGACGGCATGGCCAGCAGGGCCGCCAGCTCGGACGGGGAAGCGTCCCCGGCCAGCAGCGTGTCGGTGACGAGCAGCCGGGCCGGATCGGCCAGCGCGGCGTGCACCGCGGCGCGCCGGGCCAGCTCAGAAGTTCGCTCATCATACATTGACTCAATCTTGACTGAGCTAACTTCACCTGTCAACATGAGCGGCGTGAGCAATGCACCCGTCCCGCGGTGGCGCCGCCTGCTGGCCGAGTTGCTGGGCAGCGCGTTCCTGGCCGCGCTGGTGATCGGGTCCGGGATCGCCGCGCAGCGGCTGTCGCCGGGTCAGGCGGGCCTGGAGCTGGCGGAGAACGCGGCGGCGACGGCGGCCGGGCTGTTCGCGATCATTCTGATGTTCGGGCCCGTCTCCGGCGGTCACTTCAACCCGGTGGTGTCCTTCGCCGACGCCGCCTTCGGCGGCCTGTCCTGGCGGGACGCCGCCGCCTACCTGCCCGCGCAGATCGCCGGGTGCACCGCCGGGGCGGTCACGGCGAACCTGATGTTCGCCCTGCCCGCAGTCAGCATCTCGGCCAAGCACCGGGCCTCCGGGGCGCACTTCCTGTCCGAGGCAATCGCCACCGCCGGGCTGCTGCTGGTCATCTTCGCCCTCGCCCGCTCCGGCCGCGGCTCGTCGGCCCCGGCGGCAGTAGGCGCCTATATCGGCGCCGCGTACTGGTTCACGTCCTCGACGAGCTTCGCCAACCCGGCCATCACCATCGGCCGGATGTTCTCGGACACGTTCGCCGGGATCGAGCCGGGCTCGGTCCCGAGCTTCATCGGCGCCCAGGTCATCGGCGGGGCCCTCGCCGTCGCCGTCATCAAGGCGCTGTACCCCGCCATCACCTCGGCCGACGCCGCCAGCATCGTCGTCCCGCACGGCGCTGGCACCGCCGCAGAACCGGCACGCGCCGCCCATGACGGCGTACCGCCGTCCGCCAGCCAGCAGGCCGGCCCGGCACGGTCCGGCTGACCAGGCACCAGAACAGGAGAGACCATCATGCACGTGGTCATGATCGGCGGCAGCGACGCCGGGATCAGCGCGGCCCTGCGGGCCCGCGAACTCGATCCGGCCGCCGACGTCACGGTGGTCCTGGAAGACGCCTACCCGAACTTCTCCGTCTGCGGCATCCCCTACTACGTCTCCGGCGAGGTCAGCCACTGGCGCAACCTGGCCCACCGCACCGCCGCCGACCTCGAAGCCGCCGGGATGCGGCTGCGGACCGATACCACCGCCCGGCGGATCGACGTGGCCGGCCGCAAGCTCCTGGTCACCACCCCCGGCGGCGGCGAGGAGGTCCTCGGCTACGGCAAGCTGGTCATCGGCACCGGCGCCGTCCCGGTCCGCCCGCCGATCGCCGGCCTGTCCGGCCCGGACGCCCTCGGCCCCGCCGACGGGGTGCACCTGCTGCACTCGATGGGCGACACCTTCGCCGTCACGCGGACCCTGGAGGAAACCGCCCCGGCCAGCGCGGTCATCGTCGGCGCCGGGTACATCGGCCTGGAGATGGCCGACGCCCTGACCGTCCGCGGCCTGCACGTCACCCAGATGGAGCAGCTGCCCGAGGTGCTGCCCACCGTCGACCCGCAGCTCGGCGCCCTGGTGCACGCCGAGCTCGCCGATCACGGCGTGGAGGTCCTGACCGGCACCACCGTCCGGGCCATCAGCCAAGCCCCGCCCGGCGGATCAGGACAGCTGGAAGTGCAGGCCACCGCGGCCGACGGCACAGTGGTGACACGCCTGGCTGGCCTGGTCCTGGTCGTCGTCGGGGTCCGGCCCGAGACCGCCCTGGCCGCCGACGCCGGGGCCACGCTCGGCGCCAAGGGAGCGATCGCGGTCGACCCGATGATGCGGACCGGCCTGCCCGACGTGCTCGCGGCCGGGGACTGCGTGATCACCCATCACCGGCTGCTCGGCCAGACCTACCTGCCGCTCGGCACCACCGCGCACAAGCAGGGCCGGGTCGCCGGGGAGAACGCCCTCGGCGGCACCCGCCAGTTCGCCGGCAGCCTGGGCACCCAGGTCGTCAAGATCTTCAGCCAGGCCGCCGCCCGCACCGGCCTGCGCGACCACGAAGCCGCCGCGGCCGGGTTCGACCCGGTCACCACCGAAACCGCCGCCGATGACCACAAGGCCTACTATCCCGGCAGCCACCGCATCACCCTCCGGGTTACCGGCGACCGTGCCACCGGGCGGCTGCTCGGCATGCAGCTGTTCGGCCACAAGGACGCCGGGATCGCCAAGCGCGTCGACATCGCCGCGGCCGCGATGTTCCACGGCATGACCGTGGATGAGGTCAGCGACCTGGACCTGTCCTACACCCCACCGCTCGGCAGCCCCTGGGACGCCGTGCAGATGGCCGCCCAGGCCTGGGTCCGCCAGACCCGGACCCGCTTAACCTCTCCGCTCCATCCGCGAAGAAGCACTCATGCCAGCGCACATCGCCCGGCCTGCCTCCCGGCCCCGCGTCCCGCGCAACTGGCGACCCGCGCCGCGGCGGGTGGCCTGGGCGGTGGTGGCCATGAAGAAACGGAGCCGCCTCTCGGAATCGAACCGGTGACCTACGCATTACGAGAGGACCGGTCGCCTGCTCTGGTGGCTTGACTTGCACAGACAGCACAGCGGATCGCGCCCGGAGCGCTGTTTACCCTGGGTTTTCACGGGCCGCCGTTCCACGATCCGTTCCACGGTGGCGCGCTTGGGAGGTCAGTTCTCAACGCGGTCTCCCGCTGCCATACCCGGTCCGCAGACGGTTAGCGAGCAAAGGAGTCACGCTCGGGATCTTCTCCCGCAGATCCTCTTCAGGCAGGGCAAGCCGGCTGGCGGCGATTGCGCGTCCGGGTCTGTCACACGGCCTGCCCTGCGAGGCGGGCCGCCAGGGAGCCAGCGGCGTGGTACGCCGTAGTACAGAAGAGTATGATTTGAGCATGACATCTCCAGGTGGGCGGCCGACTAATATCAGTGTCCGCCAATTCGTGGCGGACTCCGGGGCCGTAACGCGCGGGCTGCGGCAAGGGCGCGCGTACACGCTCACTCTCAACGGTGAGCCGCTGGCAAAGATGATCCCGATCCAGCGGCGCCGGGCGGTCCCGAAGGATGAAGTTCTAGCTATCTTCGCCACGGCGCCGGTGTTCGACGTGGACGAGCTCCATGCCGACCTGGACGAGGCCGTCAGCCAGGATCTGAGCGACCCATACGAGGGGACCGGCCTGTGACGGCGCACGACGCCGCCATCGTGGATACCAGCATCATCGCCGCGCTCAAGCTCTATGACCCGGCCGAGCTGCCCGGCACGATCTTGATCACGGCGGTGACGCTAGGCGAGTTGTCCTTCGGCCCGCACGCGACCGACGATCCGGTCAAGCGAGCCGGACGAGTGGCCGTGCTGCAACATGTGGAGGCCACCTTCGACCCGCTCCCGTACGATCAGGGCGCGGCCAGGCTCTACGGTCAGATTTGCGCTGCGGTGCGCGCGGCGGGACGGGAGCCGCGCAAACGAGCCTCGGACCTGATGATCGCCGCGACGGCAGCCAGCAACCAGCTCCCGCTCTATACGGCTAACCCAGGCGACTTCAAAGGCGCCGGAGGCTTCGTCGAGGTGGTCGGCCTCCAAGCGCGGCCGAACGATCTCTGAGTAAGCCTGATTTCGGATGTGTCAGCCGATGCCGAGCAACTGCCAGGCCAGGGTGGCCTCCAGCCACCGCTGGAAGTCCTCGGCCGTCCAGCCGAGGCGGTGGACAAGGCGCAGGTAGACGTCGGAGGCCATGTAGTTGCTGAGGATGTCCTCGCCCCTTTGCGGGTCGAGTCCGGGCCGGAGCGGCCCCTTGCCGCGGATGATACCTAGCAGGATCCCGGCGCCGACGCGGCGCTGGCGCTCGCTGGTTTCCCAGAGCTCGGCCAGTTCGGGCTCGCCGGCGGCGGCGCCGCGCAGCACCTCGTCGATGCGGGCGTAGCGGCCGGACAGGCCGCTGATGTGCGCGGCGATCAGGCGCAGCGCCGCCTCGGCCGTCTGGGCATCGCGGGCGTGCTGCACCGTGGGGCGCTGGGCGACCGGTACCGGGTCGTCGTCGCCGGCCATGGCGATGTCGCGTACGGCCTTGAGGAGCTGCGCCTTGTTGCCGACCGCGGTGAACACCGTTGGCTTGCTGACCCCGGCGGCCGCGGCGATCTCGTCGATGGTCGTGGCGCTGTAGCCCCGTTCCAGGAACCGCTCGCGGGCAGCGGCCAGGATAGCGGCTCGTGTCTGCCGGGCCTGCTCCTGCCTGCGCGGTGAGCGGTACCTGCGGGGCTTGACATCGGTCACGAACAAATCTTACCGTAGACATATTCGTTAGATGATGAGTTAAGTCAATGGAGAATGGAGCGGGACATGTCAGTCATCGTGATCGCCGAGACACCCGGCCTGGATGCCGAGGGGTACGAGCGGATCGTCAAGGAGCAAGGCCGTCGCGTCGATGAGCGGGCCGCCGAATTCGGCCGCGCGGTGCTCGCGCCCGCCACGCAGCGGGCGGGCCTCACGCCCAGCCGACCGCAGGTCTTCCCGCTGCACTGCGCCCAGACGCGATCGGAGGCCTGAGATGGCCGTCGCGACTCCCGAGGCACTGGCCGCCGCGTTCAGCGGCGCACTCAATGACGGTGACGCCGACGCGCTCGGCGCCCTGTTCACCAAGGACGCCCTCTTCGTCAACATCGCCGGGATGCGCATGCCGGGCCGGGACGGCATCATCGATGGGCACCGGTGGGCGCTCGCCGGGCCCCTTAAGGGCAGCACGGTCACGGTGGAGGACCTCGCGGTCATCCCCGTGCGGGAGGACCTGACCATCCTGCACGCCACCAGCGTGCGCACCCCCCGCGCTGACGCCCCGGCGAGTGGCCTGCCGCCCGGCCGCACCGTCCTGGTCTTCACCCTCGTCCGCGCGGACGGCGGATGGCTCGCGACCGCGGCCACCAACACCCCGATAGCTGCCCTGCCGACCGCCGCCCCGGGCCGGTTATAAGCCGGATTCGCCCAGTTCGTGGAACGGGTCACTCGTTCCACGGCCGAGACCCGCGATCCAGCGGGCACGCCAAATTCTTTACTGACCTGCGGATACGTTGAGCCGCCTATCGGAATCGAACCGATGACCTACGCATTACGAGTGCGTCGCTCTAACCGACTGAGCTAAGGCGGCAACGCCGTCCGACTGGACGACCCGATGAGTCTACCGGAAGCTGTGCCCGTGTCCGGCCCGGCCAGCAGGGTTGCAGCTCGTAATATCCTCAGGCGTGCAGCTTCCCGGAGGCGAGGGCGCAGATCCTGACGGATCGGCGGCCGCCGGCCGCGCCCTGACCGGGGTACTGCACAGGCACTGGATCTTCGCGGGGCTGGTGGTGCTCGCGGCCGCGCTGCGGGGCGTGGTGCTGGTGGCCTATCGTCCGGCGCTGATCTTCCCGGACAGCGTTCGGTACCTCCAGTATGCGCACAACTTCACGGCCGGGCACTGGAGCCCGGACGCGCTGCGGCAGAGCGGGTACTCGGTCGCGATCATCCCGGCGGTGCTGCTGCACGCCCCGTGGCTCATCCCGCTGGCGCAGCACTTGGCCGGGCTGGCCACGGCCGGGCTGGTGTACGCGGTGCTGATCCGCTCGGGGGCCCGGGCCTGGCTGGCGGCGGCCGCCGCGCTGCCGGTGCTGTTCGACCCGCTGCCGCTGGTGCTCGAGCAGTACGTGCTGACCGACA
>JAICWX010000468.1 GCA_025934635.1 Streptosporangiaceae bacterium
AGGTCCCGACGGCGAGCACCGAGACGTGCGCTCCGGCGCGCTCCGCCTCGGTGAGCACAGCGTCGGCGATCGAGACGGGGCCCTGGCCGTGGAAGGTGAGCGCCACCCGGGGCTGGTTGCGCGGCCCGTGGACGACCTGCGAGCCTAGCGGCTTGGCCGACTGCCTGCTCGCGGTGGCCGGCGGGCTAGCTGCCGGCGACGGTGCGGCGGCGGATGACCGGGCGCCGTTTCCTAGAGACGGTTCGCCGGCCCGGTTCGTGTCCGTGCCCGGGGTCCTGCCGGGGCTCGTGCCCGGGCTCGTGCAGCCGGCCAGCCCGGCCCCGGTAGCGGCCGCGCCGGCCAGCAGCAAGAACTCACGCCGGTCGATAGGCACCTGCAGAACGATACCCAGCCGGTGCCATTCATACGGGCAGAGTCACCGGGGATGGACCCCGGACAGCTACGGGAACTGACTCGCCGCGCAGCTGATCCGGGGTCGGCTGGCCCCCGCCGGGGACTGGGTCCGGCATGCCGGCTCAGTAGCCGTACCCGCCGGCGGCCGGGCCGGACGGGCTGGCCGGGACGGTCCCGGCCGGCGCGGAAGTGCCGGAGAGCTGGGCGATCCCGGGCGTGGCCACGAAGAAGTTCTGCACTCCCTGGCCGGTCACCTGACCGGGGCGGTCGGTGATGAAGGTGTACAGCAGGTGGCCGTTGTAGGCGACCTGGCTGCCGTGCGTGTCGCTGACCGCGGTGAGCTGGCCGCTCAGTCCGCTGCCGGCGGGCATGGCCGAGGTCACCGGCGGCCAGGCGGCGGCCAGCTGGCCGGCCACCAGCGACTTCGCCGCCGTGTCGGGCTGGTAGTAGTACAGCGGCAGGCCCTGGGCGTTGACCAGGATCGTCTCGGTCTTGCCGTTGACCGTGGCCTGGAGGGTGTGCACGGTGGCCCCGCCGGCGGCGGGTGCGCTACTGGACGGGGTCGCATTGCTGGCGGGCGACCCGGACGCCACCGCGGCGGTGAGGCCGCCGATGGCCGCCACGGCGGCCACGGCCGCGCTGGCAATGATGATTCTCGGGCGTTGCATCTTGACTCCTGATAGTGGTGACTGTGTACTCTCTACTAACACGCTTAGTAGAGATGGCTGGTTCAGCGATGCGGGCCCGGCGAGTTTGTGATGATGGTCACCGTTAGATGGATGCTGTCGGCAGCCCCGCCTGTTGGACTACTAAAGCGCCTAGGAGAAACGACGGGTCGGAAGCCACGGTAGGCGGCCCGGCCTCAGGCCCAGCGGCCCGGCGGCCCGGCCTCAGCGGCGGCGGCCCGGCGTCGAGCCCGGCGTCGGCCTGGGACCGGTGTCGGCCGGACCATGGCGTCGGTCCGGTCAACCACCGCGATGCGGCTTGGCGTGGCCCTTCTTCAGGCAACGCCCGGCTCGCGGGGCGCGTGAGCCCCGTGGTGCTCCTGTTGTCGGGCCGATTGTGCCGGGCGGCCTAGCCAGCGACATTGATGGAGCCTGGATGTCGTTATCGCGACGTCGATGGAGCATCGATGTCGTTGCCGGAGCCAGGTGAGGGCCAGGGTCAGACGACAGGTGAGAGCTGTGATGCGAGTGTGGCGTCTGAGTCTAGAAATCGGCCGTCTCCCCGAAGCCTCACGTCAGGAACCGGCCGTCGCCACGGGCTTGCAGGCGCCTCACTGCCAGGACTGCGGCCAACTAATTTCTATTATTTAGATAGGAAAACTTGACTAAGATGACGTCTCTTGCGATGCTCAGGACATGGCGGACTTCTCGGCACCCGGCGCCGGCACGTCGACTTCCTTACGGTCGCCAGCTCGGCCTATCGCACGCGCTAGTACCCGGGCCTGCCGAAGTCCCGGCCGCGCCGGGAGCTGACCGTCGGGCCGAACACCGCGATGGCGACCGTGGACGTGACCGCGGCCAGCACCAGGTCGAGCAGGACCGCGACGGCGCCGGCCAGCGCGGCCGCCGCGAACGGCTCGTCGAGCAGCAGCCGCGGGTTGGCGCAGCAGCGCCGTGGCCAGCGTGATCTTCTTCCGCAGGCCGGTGGAGTAGTCCACCACGGCGGAATCCGGCCGGGACGGTCAGGTCGATGTGGTCGACGGCGACGGTGTCGCCGGACCGCTTGAAGAGCCCGGCGAGCTCCAGCGCCGGGCTATTTTCCCCGTTATCCGCTCTCCTCATCCTGGCAGGCGATACCCCCGTCGTACGGTGGTGGGCGTGACCAAGGCTTCGCGTGCCACCATCGAGAAGCTGGCGCGCGAGCGCCTGGGCTTCGGGCAGCTCCGTCCCGGGCAGCTGCGCGCGGTCGGCGCGCTGGCGGCCGGCCAGGACGTGCTGGCCGTGCTGCCCACCGGCGCCGGCAAGTCGGCGATCTACGAGCTGGCCGGGCTGCTGCGGGCCGGGCCGGTGGTCGTCGTGTCGCCGCTGATCGCGCTGCAGGACGATCAGCTCGCCCACCTGCGGGCGGCCGGCCTGCAGGCGGTCGTGCTCAACTCACAGCAGTCGGCCGGGGCGCGGGCGGCGTCGCTGCTGGCCTCGTGCGAGTCCGGCACGTTCGTGTTCCTGGCCCCCGAGCAGCTGGCGAACCCGGAGGCCCGCGCGGCGCTGCAGCGCGCGCGGCCGGGGCTGTTCGCGGTCGACGAGGCGCACCTGATCAGCCAGTGGGGCCGCGATTTCCGCCCGGATTACATGCGGCTGGGCGCGGCCGCCGAGGCGGTCGGCGCGCCGGTCCGGCTGGCGCTGACCGCGACGGCCGCGCCGCCGGTGCGGCAGGAGATCGTGCGGCGGTTCGGGCTGCGCGATCCCGAGGTGGTGATCGGCGACTTCGACCGGCCGAACATCGAGCTGTCGGCGCACCGGGCGCTCACCGCGGACGACAAGCACGACGAGCTGGTCCGCATCGCTGCCGCGGCCGGCGGGCCCGGGATCGTGTACGCGGCCACCCACGCCAGTGCGCAGGCGGCTCATGACGTGCTGGCGGCGGCCGGCGAGCGGGTGGCCTTGTATCACGCCGGGCTGTCGGCGGGCGCCCGGCGGGACGCGATGGCGGCGTTCATGGACGGCTCGGCCCGGATCATCGCGGCCACCGTCGCGTTCGGCATGGGGATCGACAAGCCGGACGTGCGCTGGGTGACGCATCTCGACCCGCCGGCCTCGCTGGACGCGTACTACCAGGAGCTCGGGCGGGCCGGCCGGGACGGCCAGCCGTCGCAGGCGCGGCTGCTGTACCGCTACGAGGACTTCGAGACGGCGCGCTACCTGACCGCCCGGGGCGTCTCCGGCGCGGCGGTGGGGAAGGCCGCGGCCGCGCTGGCGGCCGGGGAGCTGGCCGCCGGGCAGCCGGCCGAACCGGCCGGGCGGCAGCAGATCGCCGCGCTGGTCCGGCTGGCCGACCTGGGCGCGGCGACGTGGCAGGCCGGCGGCGAGGTCCGCTGGACCGGGGCGCTGACCGTCGCGGACGTGCTGGCGGCGTCGGACGCGCAGACCGAACGCGAGAACGAGATCGATCGCACCCGGCTGGCGATGATGCGCCACTACGCCGAGCACGACGGGTGCCGGCGCTCGTTCCTGCTCTCCTACTTCGGGCAGGACTTCCCCGGCCCCTGCGGGAACTGCGACAACGACCGCGAGCACCCGCAGGTCCCGTCGGCCGGGGCGACGGCCGAGGTGCCGTTCGCGGTGGGCGCCCGGGTGGTGAGCGAGCGCTGGGGCGAGGGCACCGTCCAGCGTTACGACGGCGACCAGGTCACGGTGCTGTTCGACGAGCACGGCTACCGCGAGCTGTACCTGCCGGTGGTACGCGAGCGCGGCCTGCTGCGTCCCGGCTGAAATGTCGGTGCCGGTGCCTAGAGTCGGGAGCATGGCGGATAACAGGTTGCCGGAGCGTGAGCGTGAGCTGTTCCTGGCCGAGCCGCACATCGCGGCCCTGTCGGTGTCGGACGGGCCGGACCGCGGCCCGCTGACCGTGCCGATCTGGTATCAGTACGAACCGGGCGGCGAGGCGTGGATCCTGACCGAGTCCACGTCGCGGAAGGCCGGCCTGATCGCGGCGGCCGGGCGGTTCGCCCTGATGGTCGACCGGGTCACGCCGACGACCCGGTACGTGTCGGTGGAGGGACCGGTCACGCGCACCATCCCGGAAACCGACGAGCTGCTGTGGGAGATCACCTCCCGCTACCTGCCGCCGGGCAAGGCCGAGGATTACATCAAGATGGCCAAGGCGGACTTCGACCCGCAGATCGCGATCTACCTGCGCCCGGAACGATGGCTAGCGGCCGACCTCGGCCCCGGCTGAACCGAGTGCGTGATTAAGGTGCCGGAGACCAGGCCCATCCGCATCCACGCATCCGCATCTGCGTCAGTTGCGGTTACACATTCACATCCGCACCACAGCACGCATGCAACACAGGCCCCACTCGTCGCCCAGACAGACCCGAATCCGGCTCCCGGCAGCGACATCGATGCTCCATCGATGTCGCTGGAACAGCATTGATGCTCCATCGATGTCGTTAGCCGCCCCGGCATGGGGGCGGCGGGCTGGGGTTGGACGCACCACGGGCACCAGGCGCCCCTCGGCTCCGGCTGAACTCTGGCGCCTAGCCGGACGCGGCTGGGCCGAGGTTCACGGCGGGCTGGCCGAGCAGTCGTTTGGCCTCGCGGATGCCGCTGGTCAGGGCGCCGTCGGCGTAGGCCAGGCGGGCGCTCTGGGTGTGCTCGCCGGCGAACAGCAGGCGGCCGCCGACCGGCTCGCCCAGCAGGTCGGCGTCGGCCGGGCTGGCTTCCGGGGTGATGTGGGTATAGGCCCCGGCCGTGTAGGGATCGGTGCCCCACGAGGTCACGGCCACCTCGACCGGCTCGGGACACGGCGTTCCGATCGCCTCGCCCAGCAGGCCGAGGGCCCAGCGGACGGCCCCGTCCTGGCCCCCGTCGACGATCCGGCCGGCGTCGCTGTGGAAGACGAAGAAGACCAATGCCGGACCGGCGCCGAACGCGTCGAGTCCCATCACCCAGATGATCCACTGATCGGGATCGCGCGGGAAGATCACCAGGTGCGGGAAGCCCGCCGCGCGCCAGAAGGGCTCTTCAAACCGCAGTGCCACCTTCTCGAACCGGCCGAACCCGAGCCGCCCGATCGCCGCCAGCCGGTCCGGCGGCAGTCCGGGAGAGAACCGTAGCGCCTCCCGCTTGAGCACGCCCAGCGGCACTGTCACCACGACGTGCGAGCCTTCCTCGGAACTGCCGTCGGCGGCCCGCACGCGGACTCCGTCCGCGGAGACCGCGATATCGGTCACCGCCACGCCCAGCCGCACATCAACGCCCGCGGCCATCGCGTTCACCAGGCGCCGGTAACCGCCGTCGGGGACGTCGCCGAGATAGTTTCCCTCGTACTCGAGCTCGTTCCACATCCACCGCAGCGACTGGCGCCCGGCCAGGCCGGCGGATTCGGCCTCGATAACCCCGTACAGCAGCTGGCGTGCCCGCCGGGCCGGGCCCGGGGCCAGCCCGGCCCTGGCCAGGTACGCCTCGATCC
>JAICWX010000106.1 GCA_025934635.1 Streptosporangiaceae bacterium
ACTGGCACGCCCCGGCCGGCGGTGGTGGCGGCCGCCACCACGCGGGACCGGCGCGGGACCGCCCGCCGCCGGCGGGCGGTGAGCGCCAGGGCGGCGACGGCCGCCGCGGCCGCCGCTACCAGCGCCGGGGCCAGGAGCCAGCCGGGTCCGAGGATCAGCCAGTCGGCGCTGATACCCGGATGCGGTTCGATCGAGGACGCGTAGCCGATCGGCATCCAGCGGGAGGCCACGATGGCGGCGGCCACGCCGAGCGTGGACCCGGCCGCCGCGGCCAGCAGCGGGCCCGCGGTGGCAGCCGCGACCGCCTCGCGCGGCCGCAGGCCCACTGCCTGCAGGACCTGCAGGTCGGCCACGGTCGCCGAGGTATACCTGGCCACTGACTGGCCGACCAGGAACAGCGCCGCCACCAGCGCCGCCAGCCCGAAGGCGAGCAGGCAGGCGGCCTCGTAACGGGTGATCCGCTCGACCGCGCCGCCGAAGTTCTTCCGGTTGTCCCACACGTCGATGTCGGACCGGCCGGTCACCCGGGCGAGGTCGGCCCGGAACTTCGGGATGTCGGCGGTGCCGCCCTTGAGCCTGATCAGCGCATTGACGAAGTTAACGCCGTTGGTGCCGAAGAGGTTGGCCCGGTAGCGGTCCCACAGGGCCGGCGAGGGCTGAACGCCACCATTCTGGCCGGGGCCGTCCGAGCCCACCGAGAACCAGGGGCTGCGGATCACTCCGGTTATCCGGGCCGTGAGGAAGGGACCGCGCGGCGGGCCGGCGTCTCCGTCGTACTCCGCGTTCTGCTGCTTGACGCTGGCCAGGTGCAGGGTCAGGGTGTCGCCGACGCCCTTGTGGTAGATGGCCGCGAACAGCGGCGTGACGACGACCTCGTCGGCGCGGGCGGGGTCGAACATGCGCCCGGCCAGCAGGTACGGTCGTTCGATGGTCCGGCCGAGCTCGCCGCCGATGGTCGCGAAGCCGGCGCCCGCGCCCGGGCAGCAGACGACCTGGAAGCTGAACGTGACCGGGAACTCGCTGACCGCGGCGACTTCGGGCAGGGCCCGGACCTTGGCCCAGTCGAACCCGGGCTGGTTGGCCAGCACGGTCACGGTGGTCGGCAGGGTGCCGGTCCAGAGCCGGCTGACCGCACTCTGCCCGCGGCGGGCGCCCGCCGTCGCCGCCAGCACGGTGGCGGTGGCCAGCGCCACCAGCAGGGCCAGCACCAGCAGCGACCGCCAGCGCCGCCGGGCATCCAGCCGCAGCCAGGTCATGGTAACGCGCATGCTCGCCCCCCTCGGGCTCTTACTCGGTGCGCAGGATGTGGGCGGTGCGCAGCCGGGCGGCGCGGCGGGCGGGCCAGGCGGCCAGCAGGTTGGCGACCAGCAGGGCCACCGGCACGATCAGCAGCAGGGCCAGCGCGGCCAGCGGCGGCTGGTAGGCCAGCGGGGTCGTGTCGGCCGCGACGTGCCACAGAACCCGGCCGAGGGCGAGGCCGAGCGGGATCCCGAAGATCAGCCCGATGACCGCCAGCAGGGTCGCCTGGGTACCGACGACCAGCCGGGACTGCCGCCGGGTCAGGCCGAGCGCGCGCAGCACGGCCAGCTCGTGGCCGCGGCGGCGGACGGCGATGGACAGGGCGTGCCCGACCGCCCCGATGGCCAGCACGGCGAGAAAGGCGCTCAGGGCCAGCGGCAGCACGGCCACGTCCTTGACGATCTGGACCTCCGCCAGCGGATCGGGCGGCCCGAAGGAGAACCCCTGGCCGCCCTTGATGCCGTGCGCTATCCTGTCGAGCCGGCCGGCCACCGCCTGGACGTCCGCGCCCGGCCGCAGGGAAACCACGGCCAGATGGAACTTGAAGGCGAAGTGCGCACCGTCGAACAGCCGGTCGTACCCGGCCGGGGTGAGCCACGCGCCCTCGTTGTAGCCGTTGTGCGGACCAGACGGCACGAAGCCGATGCCGGTCACGGTCAGCGGCCGGGACCCGGCGGCGCCGGACAGCCGGACCATCGAGCCGGTGGCCGCGTGCATATCACTGGCGGTCGTGGGGGCGAGCACGATCTCGTCCGGCGCGGACGGCATCCGCCCGGCGGTGAGTATCACCGGCACTGGCTTGCCCGCGACCGCATCGTAGGTGTAACTCTCCACCGAGACCTGGCCGGACTGCGCGCCGCCGACCCGCGCGTCGTCGACCCCGGTGACATCCGGATCGGCGGCCACCGCCCGCAGGACCTGGCGGGCAGCAGGCCCGAAGTCGTGGCCGGACAGGCCGAGGAACGTGCCCAGCTGCCAGGTCTGGCCGAAGCGGGCCAGGTTGGCGGAGGCGTCGGACACCCCGGCCGAGAAGGTGAAGGCGGCCAGCACCCCCAGCACGCCGGCCACCGCGCCGAGCAGCGCAGGCCGGACCGGCACGGCCGCGCGACCGCGCCCCGGCTCGAGCGCGAACCGGGCGCCCACCACCACGGGCACGCCGAAACCGGCGGCCGTCGCGATCCCCGCCACGGCGGACCGGCGCGGGACGGCCCGCCGGCGGCGGGCGGTCAGGGCCAGCACCGCGGCCGCGGCCGAGCCGGCCGCCACCAGGACCGGTGCCAGCAGCCAGCCAGGACCGAGGACCAGCCAGTCGATGTCGATGCCCGGACGCGGCTCGTTGAACGACGCGAGGCCGATCGGCATCCACCGGGAGGCGACGATGGCCGCCACCGTGCCGAGCGTAGACCCGGCGAGCGCGGCCAGCAGCGGCGGCGCGGCCGCCGACGTCACGGCCTGGCGCGGCGTCATGCCCACCGCCTGCAGGACCTGCAGGTCGGCCACGGTGGCCGAGGTGTACCGGGCCACCGACTGGCCCACCAGGAAGAGCGCGGCCACCAGGGCCGCCAGCGCGAAGGCGAGCAGGCAGGCCGCCTCGTACCCGCTGATCCGCTCGAGCTCGCCGCCGAAGAACTCACGGTCGTTCCATACGTCGATGTCCGACCGGCCGGTCACCCGGGCCAGGTCGGCCCGGAACGCCGGGATGGCCGCCTCGCCGCCCTCGAGCCTGATCAGCGCGTTGATGTACATCTGCCCGTTGGTGCCGATGATGTTGGCCTTGTACTTGGCGTACAGGGCCGGAGACGGCAGCACGCCCCCCGTCGTGTCGTTACCGTCCACCGTCGCGGATCCGAAGACGCTGCGTCCGACCCCCACGATCCGGGCCTGGATGACGGGACCGAGCGGCGGCCCGGTGCTCCCGTCCCACCCGTCGTTGACCTGCTTCGGGCTGGCCAGGCGCATGGTCACGCGGTCGCCGGTGCCCTTGTGGTAGCGGGCCGCGAACCGCGGGGTGACGATGAGCTCGTCGGCCCGGCCGGGGTCGAACAGGTGCCCGGACAGCAGGACCGGCCGCTCGATGGTCCGGGCCATCTCGTCGCCGACCGGCGCGAACCCGACGCTCGTCCCGGGGCAGCAGGTCAGGACGAACGGCTGGCCGTTGACCGGGAACTCGCTGAGAACCTCGACCTCGGGCAGGGCCTTGACCTTGGCCCAGTCGAACCCGGGCTGGTTGGGCAGCACGGCCACGGTCGCGGGCAGCGTGCTGTTCCAGAGCCGGTCGAACGCGGTCTGCCCCCGGCGAGCCCCCGCGGTCGCCGTGAGCACCGTTCCCGTGGCCAGCGCCACCAGCAGGGCCAGCACCAGCAGCGACCGCCAGCGCCGCCGCGAATCCAACCGCAGCCAGGTCAACGTGATACGCACGTTCGTCCCCCAACTCCATGAAAAACCGCAGGTACCCAGTAGATGATCTGCGGCGGCGCGCGGCAAGAGTGCTAAGGCGACGGGACAGGGGGTGCTGGCCTCACCACGCCGCGGCGTGCTGGTACCAGGGGTACGCGACCGGGTAGCCCGCTAGCCAGCGCCGGCACTGGTCAGCACAATGATGACCAAGGGGAGGGACAATGTTCGGAGTTGCGCTGGCCTGCTTCCGGTCGGCCCTGCGGGGCTCCTGGCGGCAGCTGACGGTGCTGGCGCTGCTGACCGGCATCCTGGGCGCGGTGGCGCTGGGGGCGCTGGCCGGCGCGCGGCGCACCGATACCGCCTACGGCCGCTACCTGGCCGCCATCAACGCCAGCGACGTGTTCGTGAACGTGCCCGGGATGCTGCCCGGCCGGTCCGAGACCGAGCTCGTCGGCCAGGTCTCCGCGCTGCCGGGCGTGGTCGCCCACGCCGCGTACATCGGGCTGAGCGGGTATCCCGTGGTGCACGGCAAGCCGGACGACTCCTTCCTGACCGACAGCGTGAACGGCAGCCTGGACGGCGAGTACTTCGGCCAGGACCGGGCCACCGTGCTGGCGGGTGCGCTGCCGCCGCCGGATTCGACGACGGCAGTGGTGCTCACGCCGGCCATCGCGCGGATGTTCGGCACCGGCGTGGGCGGCACCGTGCAGTACCAGTTCGACCCGCTGAGCGGCCCGGGGCAGTCGGCGGGCCGGCCGTTCACCCGTTCCTACCGGGTGGCGGCGATCGCCCAGATCCCGCCCGCCCTGGTCGATCAGTCCGACGAGGTCGAAGGCAGCGTGCTGCCGCCCGGCGCGACCCGGCAGCTGTCGCGGGAGTACTACTACGCCTGGGTCGGGCTGCGCCTAGCCGACGGGCCGGCCGGGATCCCCCGGCTGCAGGATCAGCTGGCCGCGCTCGCCTCCCGCCTGCAACAGCAGGTCAGACAGGAAACCGGCCAGGACATCAAGGGCATCTTGTTCGCCGTCAACCGCACCGACGTCATCCGCAACCAGGTGCGGCAGGCCATCGCCCCTGAGGTGATCGCGCTGAGCGCGTTCGGCGCCATCGCCGGGCTGGCGATGCTCGTGCTGGCCGGCCAGGGCCTGGCCCAGCTGGCCGGCCGGCGGGCGCCGGACAGCGTGGTGCTCCGGGCGCTGGGCGCGACCCGCGGCCAGGCCGCGCTGGCGGCGGGACTGCCCGGAGCGGTCTCGGTGCTCGGCGGCACGGTGCTGGCCGTGGCCGGCGCGATCGCGCTGTCGCCGCTGGCCCCGGTCGGGCCGGTGCGCCATTTCGACCCCAGCCGCGGGATCGCGGCCGATCCGCTCGTGCTCGGCGCGGGGGCCGCCGCGGGCTGCCTGCTGCTGCTCGGGGTGCTGGCGGTGCTCGCGATCAGGGTGGCCGGCCAGCGCGGCGGCTGGCACCGGGCGCGCTCGTCGGCCCTGGCCGGGGCGGCCGCGGCGGCCGGGCTGCCCGCGGCGCTGGTGATCGGTACCCGTAACGCGCTCGAGCCGGGACGTTCGGTCCCGGTGCGGTCGGCCCTGATCGGCGCCATCGCGGCGGTCACGGCGGTGGTGAGCGCCGTGGTGTTCAACGCCAGCCTGGCCGGCCTGGCCTCGCATCCGGCCCGGTACGGCTGGAACTGGGACACGGTCATCCAGGCCGAGGCCGGCTACGGGAGCTTCGAGCCGGGGGTGATGGGCAAGCTGCTGGGCGGCCAGCAGGCCGTCGGGAGCTGGTCCGAGTTCTCGTTCACCCAGGTGGCGGTGGACGGCCGGGTGTTCCCGGCGCTCGGACTGCGCCGCGACGCCGGCTCGGTCCAGCCGCCGACCACCGCGGGCCGGGCCATGACCGGCGGCGACCAGATCGAGCTGGGCACGGTGACCCTGGCCGCGCTGGGCAAGAAGATCGGCGACACGGTCCGGATCGGCACGCCGCCGTTCACCCGGACGGTGACGATCACCGGGACGGTGACGCTCCCCTCGTTCGGCATCGGCGCGGCCGAGCACGTCTCGCTCGGCCGCGGGGTCATGGTGCCCGAGGCCACCTTGCTGGCGGCCATGGGCGCGAACCGCCCGAAGGAGAAGGGCGGCGAGTCGCTGCCGGTCTTCCCGTCCGCGGTGGCGATCGACTGGGCGCCGGGCACCAGCGGGGCGCAGCGGGCCGCGCTCATCCACCGGGTCACCGCGGCCAACCCGGACGGGACGCCCGGCGGCACCTACGAGCTGCGCACCGTGCTGGCCTCGGAGGTGGTCAACACCGAGCAGATGGGCGGGCAGCCGCTCGCGCTGGGCATCGGGCTGGCCGCGGCGGCGGTGCTGTCGCTGGCCCTGACCGTGCTGAGCCTGGTCCGGCGCCGCCGCCACGAGCTCGCCCTGCTCAAGACGATCGGGATGACCCGCGGGCAGATCCGGGCGGTCGTCGCCTGGCAGACCACGCTCACGCTGCTGATCGCGGTGCTGGTCGGCGGGCCGCTGGGGGTGGTCGGCGGCCGGCTGGCCTGGCGGGCCTTCGCCGGGTCCCTCGGGGTGGCGCCGATCGTCGAGGTGCCGCTGACCGCGGTCGTCCTCGGGCTGGCCGCCATCGTGGTCGTGGGCATCGCGCTGACGGAGCTGCCCGCCGCCATGGCCGCGCGGACGCGGCCTGCCAGTGAGCTGCGGACCGAGTGAGCTCCGGTCAAGAAGAACGGACCGAACGGGTGGGTGCTAGCCCCAGACCTCCCGGGCGGTCTCGACGATGAGGCGGAGCTTGGCGACCTGATCGTCGTAGGTCAGCGCGTTGCCCTCGAAGGTGGAGGAGAACCCGCACTGCCCGGACAGGCAGAGCTGGTCGAGGGGGACGTACTTGGCCGCCTCGTCGATGCGGCGCTTGAGGTCGTCCTTGGACTCCAGCTCGGGGCGCTTGGTGGTGACCAGGCCGAGCACGACCATCTTGCCCTTGGGCACGAACCGGAGCGGCTCGAAGCCGCCGGACCGCTCGTCGTCGTACTCCAGGAAGAAGCCGTCCACGGCGAGCTCGGAGAACAGGGCCTCGGCCACGAAGTCGTAGCCGCCGGAGGCGACCCAGGAGGACTGGAAGTTCCCCCGGCACATGTGGGTGGTGATGGCCATGTCGGCCGGCTTGTCCTTGACCGCGTCGTTGATCTGCTTGATGTAGCGCAGGTGCATGTGCTCGGCGTCCTCGCCGCGCTCGGCGATCTCGGCGCGCTGGGACGGGTCGTTCAGGTAGGCCAGGGACGTGTCGTCGAACTGCAGGTACGTGCAGCCGAGCGCGCCCAGCCGGGCCACCTCGTCGGCGTAGGCGGCGGCCAGGTCGGCCCAGAACTCCTCGATGTCCGGGTAGACGGCCGGGTCCACCGAGGCCGGGCCGCCGCGGTAGTGCACCATGTTCGGCGAGGGAATGGTGAGCTTGGGCACCGCGGTCGTGACGTGGGACTTCAGGAACGTGAAGGCGTCCGCGAAGATCGTGTCGTTGATCTTGAGCTTGCTGTCCACCCGGATCGACGCCGGGGTGTACTCGATGTCCCCGCTGGCGTTGTGGAACTTCACCGCCATGTTCCCCGGGGTCTTGGACACCCCGCCCAGGGCGTAGATGAAGTCCATGTGCCAGGAGGCCCGGCGGAACTCGCCGTCGGTGGCGGACTGCAGGCCCACCTCCTCCTGCATCCGGATCGCGCCGGGAATCTCCTCGTCCTCCACCGCCCGCAGGTCCGCCGCCTGGATGCGGCCGGCCGCGAGATCCTCGCGCGCCTGCAGCAGCCGCCGGGGCCGCAGCAAGCTGCCCACATGATCGGCGCGGAACGGAGGACTGGTACGTCGGGACATGGAGAACCCACCTCTCTTCGCTGGCTCAAGGTGAACGTTACCGGGTGCCGGGAGCGGGAACGCGAGCCCGTTCGGTATCGATGTTGTTGTTGAACTTCGAAGTGGCGAAGTTATTCTCATTCGGTGAGCACCGCCGCGCAGCGCCCGCCGCGGCTGCTGCTGACCCTGCTCGGTGATTACTGGTGGCAGCGGACCGAGCCGCTGCCGTCGGCGGCGATCGTCGCGCTGCTGGCCGAGTTCGGCGTCAGCGACTCGGCCGCCCGGGCCGCGCTGAGCCGGCTGACCCGCAACGGGCTGCTGGTCACGTCCAAGAGCGGCCGTCGCACGTTCTCCCGGCTGAGCCCGCGGGCGGCGGCGATCCTGGACGACGGGGCGCGGCGCATCTTCTCCTTCGGCGGGGCCAGCCCGCCCTGGGACGGGATGTGGTCGCTGGTCGCGTTCTCCATTCCCGAGGACAACCGGGCCGCCCGGGACGCGCTGCGCAAGCAGTTGCGCTGGCGCGGGTTCGCGCCGCTGTACGACGGCTTGTGGGTCTCGCCGCGCGACCACGCCGCCGAGGTGATCGGGTACCTCAAGGACCTCGACATCACCACCGGCACCGCGTTCCGGGCTAGTTCGGTACCGGCCGATGGCGACATCCCGGCCCGGGCCTGGGACCTGGACGGGCTGCGGTCGCGGTACGAGGGCTTCATCGCCTTCGCCGGGGAGCTGCGGGACGCGGCGGCGGCCGGGCAGGTGCCGCCGGCCGACGCGCTGATCGCCCGGACCCGGGTGATGGACGAGTGGCGCGCGTTCCCGGGCCTGGACCCGGACCTGCCGGCCGAGCTGCTCCCGCCGGCCTGGCCCCGGGCCGCGGCCCGGGAGCGGTTCATCGGGTGCTACGACCTGCTCGGGCCGCCGGCCGCGCTGCGGGTCCGGCAGATCATCACCCGGTACAGCCCCGAGCTGGCGGACCGGGCCGCCTACCACAGCTCGGAGCTGACGCTGAGCGCCGCGCCCGATCCCGGGGCCGCTCCCGGTTAGCGGACGAACTGTCATGCACGTCCGGCGGGCGCGCACCACGATCCACGCTAGGAAGCCAGGGACCGGCCCGGTATGCGGCTGGCGGCCGTTTTCCCGGTGGGGGTTTCCCCCGTCGCCGGCGGTGGTGCTACTACCTGGCGGGCGCCGGTGGCTGGCATCCTTGGCGAGCCGCCTGGTCGTGCGCGACCCTGGGGTAGGCACACAGGGGAGGTGGCCGTGGGAGCTGTCGGCATGGTGCTGCGCGGCCGGTTCCGGCAGTACTGGAAGTCGTGGCTGGCGCTCGGGCTGCTGGTCGCCGTGGCCGGCGGGTTCGTGCTGGCCGCGGCGTCGGCCGGGCACCGGACGGCGGACGCGTTCCCCCGGTTCACGGCGCGGCACGGCTACGACACCATCGTGTACAGCGGGCATCCGCTGCCCCGGCTGGGCCAGTTGCCGCGGGTTTCCTCGGTGACGCCGGCGCTCGTGACGATCAGCGCAGACGTCGGCTGCGCGTCCTGCCACAAGCCCATCGACACCGACAATTTCCTGGTCAACGAGGTAGCGCCAGGTCAGCTGACGCGCATGGTCGCACTTCGGTCCGGGCGGATGCCCCGTCCGTCGGCCCCGGACGAGGTGCTGGCGTCCTTCAGCCTGGTCCGCGATAACGGGCTCCGCATCGGCTCGGTCCTGCGGCCGCAGCTGATCACCCCGGCGCAGTTCCATAGCGATCCGAAGGCCAGGTTCGACCCGGCGCCGGTCATGCACCCGAAGCTGCGGGTGGTGGGCATCGTCGCCGCCGAGAGCGAGTTCCCCTCCGGCTCCGCCCAGCACTACGACCTCTACAGCTCGGCCGCCTACGGCCCGCTGGTGAACCACCGGGCGGCGCTGCTGTACACCTACTACGTACGGCTGGCGCACGGGGACGCCGACCTGGCCGGCTTCGACGGCAGCCTGCGCCCGCTGAAGATCCTTGGCACCTATGACCTGGACGAGGCCGCGGAAGCGGTCCAGTCCTCGATCCGGCCGCAGGTCATCGGCTGGTATGTGCTGGCCGGGCTGGCGGCGCTGGCCGCGCTGGCGGTGATCGGGCAGGCGATGGCCCGGCAGACGATCGCCGAGCGGGCCGATCAGCGGGCGCTGTCGGCGCTCGGCGTCACGCCCCGCCAGTTCACGCAGCTCACCCTGCTGCGGACGCTGCTGACCGGCGCGGCGGGCGCGGCGGGGGCAGTGCTGATCGCGGTGCTGGCGTCGCCGCTGACCCCGGTGGGCGAGGCCCGGCTGGCGGTGCCCGCGGCGGGTCGCCCGTCGCTCGACGCCGGGGTTGTCCTGCCGGGCGCGGCGGCCGTGCTGGCCGCCGTGATCGCGGTGGCGGCCGGGCCCGCGATACGTCAGGCCCGCTTGCTGGGCGGCCGCCCGCCGTGGGAGCCGGCGTCGGTGACCGTGGCGGCGGGCCGGGCCGGCGCCCGGGCCGGCCTGTCCGCTCCCGCCCTGATCGGCGTCCGGCACGCACTGGAGCGCGGCCGGGACGGGCACCCGGTGGGCACCGCCCTGCTCGGCACGGTGATGGCGGTGGCGGCGCTGTGCGCGACGGGTGTCTTCGGCGCCAGCCTGACCCATCTCATCGCCTCGCCCGAGCTGTACGGCGCCCCGTACCAGGCCGAGTTCAGCGGCAACGGGGAACCCGGCGGCCAGCAGGCCGTCACCGGGCCGCTGCTGGACAGCCTGCGCCGTGACCGGGCCATCGAGCAGATCACCGTGGGCGCGTACGTCGAGGTCAACGTCAACGGCAAGCACGTCCTCACGGTGGCGATGACCCCGGTGCGCGGCCCGGCCCTGCTGTCGGCGCTCGACGGCCGGGTGCCCCGCGGCGACCGGGACATCATGCTCGGCGTGGCGACGATGCACGCCACCGGCGCCCGGGTGGGCGGGACCGTCCGGGTGACGGTGGCCGACCCGGACGGGAAGCCGCACACGGCGAGCTTCCGCGTGATCGGCCGGGCGTCGCTCAACGCCGGCACCGGCGGGCTGGGAAAAGGAGCGGTGATGACGACCAGCGCCTTCACCAGCGTCCAGTGCCCGCCGGGGGCGAGGCAAGCCGCCTGCCGGCGTTCGGTGGGCAACAGCCTCTCGACGGTGGTGCTGGTGCGGGCCGCCGGCGGGGCGGCCGAGGACGCGGCGCTGGCCCGGTACGTCAGCAAGTACCCCGACTTCGCGGCCGAGCCGGCCAAGCCGACGGTACTGGTCAACTTCGGCGAGTCGGTGAACTTCCCGCTGCTGCTCGCGCTGGCCCTGACCGTGTTCGGCGCCGCCGCGCTGCTGCACTTGCTGCTGGTCAGCGTGGCCAGGCGGCGCGCCGAGGCCGGGCTGCTCAAGGCGCTGGGGTTCGTCCGCCGCCAGGTCGCCGCGGCCGTCTGCTGGCAGGCCACCACGGTGGCGCTGACCGGGATCGTGATCGGGGTGCCGGCCGGCATCGCGGCGGGCCGGGTGCTGTGGCGGGTGTTCGCCACGAACTTCGGCGTGGTGCCGGTCGCCGTGGTCGAGCCGGTCCTGATAATCGCCCTGGTGGCGGGGGTGCTCGCGGTCGCCAACCTGCTCGCCGCGGTGCCCGCGCTGCTAGCAGCGCGGTCAGATCCGGCCCGGCTGCTCAGGGCCGAGTAAGCGGCATCAGTCCCACCACAATCCCCAGATCGGCTGGCCGACGACGGTACGCGCGATGTCCTCGACCGTCGTCGCCTCGTTCTGGCCCGAGGAGACGTACCCGCCCCGGGCTCACGACTGGTATCCGGGAGGCGGAGGTGACCCGCAGGAAGCCGGGTGCCATTCGTCACCATGAAATACCCGGTTTCTCACCTGGCCGGGAGGCCAAGGCGGGGACGGGACTCTTGGTGCCCGGCACAATGACCGGCGCAGCGCCTGGGCGGATGATGGCGACGATGTGTACCTGCGGGAGGCCGGATGAAGACCAGGGCAGCGGTGCTCAGGGACGTGGGCAAGGACTGGGAGGTCATCGAGCTGGACCTGGACCCGCCGCGGGAGGGCGAGGTGCTGATCCGGTTCGCCGCCGCGGGCCTGTGCCATTCGGACGATCACCTGCGCACCGGGGACATCCCCGTGCGGTACCCGATCGTGGGCGGGCACGAGGGCGCGGGAGTGGTGGAGGAGACCGGCGCCGGCGTGAGCCGGCTCAAGCCGGGCGATCACGTGGTCTGCTCGTTCTTGCCGACCTGCGGGCACTGCCGGTTCTGCGCGCAGGGCATGACGAACCTGTGCGATCTCGGCGCGCTGTTCGTGGACAACTGCCTGCCTGACGGGACGTTCCGGTTCCACGCCGACGGCGAGGATTTCGGCCAGATGTGCCTGCTGGGTACGTTCTCCCAGCGCTCGGTGGTCTCCGAGCACTCCTGCATAAAGATCGACGAGGACCTGCCACTGGAAACCGCGGCGCTGGTCGGCTGCGGGGTGCCGACCGGCTGGGGCACCGCGGTGATCGCGGGCGGCGTCCGGCCGGGCGACACGACCGTGGTGTACGGGATCGGCGGCGTCGGCATCAACGCGGTCCAGGGGGCGGCGTTCGCCGGCGCGCGCAACGTCATCGCGGTCGACCCGCTGGAATTCAAACGGGAGCACGCCATGGAGTTCGGCGCTACCCACGTCGCGGCCGACGCGGCGGCCGCGCAGGAACTCGTCACCGAGCTCACCCGGGGCGTCGGCGCCGATCAGGCGCTGATCACGGTGGGGGTGGTGACCGATGAGGTCGTCGCGGCCGCGTTCGCCGCGGTCCGCAAGCGCGGCACGGTGGTGCTCACCGGGCTGGCCGGCCCGGACAAGAAGACCATCCAGCTGCCGGGGTTCGAGCTCACCTTGTTCGAGAAGCGGATCCAGGGCGCGCTGTTCGGCAGCGGCAACCCGTTCGACACCATCCCGCGGCTTTTCGAGCTGTACCGGGCCGGCCAGCTCAAGCTCGACGAGCTGGTCACCACCCGGTACCGGCTGGACGACGTCAACCAGGGCTACCGGGACATGCTCGACGGCCGTAACATCCGCGGCCTCATGATCCACGACTCCTGACCGTCCGGCTCCCGCGATGTCCCCGGAGTTCTGCTGACGACATCGATGGAGCATCAATGTGATTCGCGGGGACGGGAGCGGCCGGGCAGGCCGGGCGGCTTGCCGCGGGGCGGGCGGGCGGGGGACGCTGATGCTGGCGCGACGCGGTCAACCGAGGAGGGGTTCCCATGGCGGGGACGGCGAATAGTGAGTTCTGGCGGGAGCTCAAGCCGATTGAGCAGAAGTTCCGGCCGGGGGCGCTGCCGGAGGCATACATCGCGGATGCGCCGACTGAGGACGAGCGGTTTTACGCGCCGCTGTCGGAGACGGTGGGGACCCGGCCGCTGTGGATCTCGCCTAGCCAGAACCGGTGGTGCGACGTGCTGATGTGCCGGGGCGCCGGGCTGGTGAACCGGCACTATCACCCGCAGCAGGTCTTCGCCTACACGATCTCCGGCAAGTGGGGCTACCTGGAGCACGACTGGATCGCCACCGCGGGCGACTGGGTCTACGAGGCACCGGGCGAGTCGCACACGCTGGTGGCCTACGAGAGCGACGAGCCGATGCGGGTGACGTTCAACGTCACCGGGCCGCTGATCTGGCTGGACGAGAACGGCGAGGCGAACGGGACCTTCGACGTGTTCGACTACATCACGCTGGTCCGGGACCACTACGCGAAGAACGGGATCGGGACCGGCTACATCGACCAGCTGATGCGGTGAGCGGGGCGGGAACGGAACTCGTTAGGTAGCTAGGTTTTGGTGGCGGCGAGCAGGGGGGCGAGGCCGGCCGGGTCGTCCTCGGCGGCCGTCACGATCACGCCGCTGACCAGGTCGCGAGCCTCGCGGACGAGGGCGGCGGCCAGGTCGAGGCCGGCCGCGCGGGCCGCGCCGCGGCCCGCCCGTTCCATGATCCGCAGGACGTCCGGCGGGATGCTCACCCCGGGCACCTCGTTGGCCAGGTAGTCGGCCTCCTCGAAGCTGCGCAGCGGGGTGACCGAGAGCAGCAGCGGGATCCCGCCCACCTCCCCTCCCCCCTTCCTTGACAGCTTGTCGGCCATCCGGCGCAGCGGGCCGAGCTCGTAGACCGGCCTGCTCACCAGGAAGTGCGCGCCCGCCCGGACCTTGGCCTGGGCCCGGGCCAGTTCGGCCTCCGGGTCGCGGGCGCCGGGGTCGACCCGGGCGCCGACGCAGAACGAGGTCTGGGTGGCGGTGGCCAGGCCGTTGGAGTCGCGGCCCGCGTTCAGCCCGGCCAGCAGCGCGATCAGGCCGAGCGAGTCGACCTCCCAGATGCCGTCCACGGCCGGGTAGTCGCCGAGGACCGGCGGGCTGCCGGTCGTGCAGATCACGTTGCGCAGGCCCAGTGCGTGCGCGCCCAGCAGGTCGGCCTGCAGGGTCATGATCGTCTTGTCCCAGGTGGTCAGCGCGGCGATGGTCTCCACGCCGGCCTGCTGCAGGTGCAGGGCCAGGTCCAGGGAGTCGGAGCGGGTACGGGCGCTGCGGGTCGGCTGGACCGCGAACAGCCCGGTGCCCTGGGCCTGCAGCACCGCCACGGCCTCCAGCGCCTCGTCGGGCCGCCCGCCGGAGGCGATCGCGGCCGCGACGATGAACCGGCGGCTGGCCAGCTGGTCGGCCAGCGGCCCGGCGAACGGGGAGGCGGGGTCCGTTGCGGTTCCGGATAGTACGGATCCGGACTTTCCTGTTCCGGATAGTTCGGTTCCGGAGACAGCGGTTCCGGCGGATCGGGGGCGCTGGGCCTTCGCGCCGGTGTCCGGTCCGGGCCGGACCGCGCTGGCCGCGGCCCGGATGTGGGCGGGGGTGGTGCCGCAGCAGCCGCCGATCAGGGACACCCCGGCGTCGGCGAAGCGGCGGAAGTAGCGGGCGAAGTAGCCGCCGTCGATGCTGAACTCGAAGCTGCGCGGCCCGGTGCGCCGCGGCTGGCCGGCGTTGGGCTGCGCGCTGACCGGCACCGACGCGTACCGGACCAGGTCCTGCGCCACGGTGAGCATCCGCTGCGGGCCGACGGTGCAGTTGGTGCCGAGCATGACCACCGGCAGGGCGGACAGCTCGATGGCGACCTCGCGGGGAGTCTCGCCGCCCAGGGTGTGCGCGTCGTCGGCGAAGGTGGCCTGGGCGATGACCGGCCCGTCGGTCAGGCCGGCGGCCACGCCGACCGCCTCGACCAGCTCGTCGAGGTAGCCGAAGGTCTCCAGGATGAGCAGGTCCACGCCCGGTCCGGCCAGCAGGGCGCGGATCTGCTCACCGATGACCTCGGCGCGTTCGGCCGAGCCGATCTGGCGGCGCTGGCGGGCGGTGACGGCGGGCGACACCGACCCGGCCACCAGGACGGCGCGGTCGCACTGGTCCTGGGCCGCGCGGGCTATCCGCACCCCGGCCCGGTTGATCTCGTCCACCTTGTCGGGGAAGCCGTGGTCGCCGAGCCACAGCCGGTTGGCGCCGAACGTGTTGGCCTGGATGATGTCCGCGCCGGCGCTCAGGTAGCTCTCGTGGATCATGGCGACCAGGCCGGGGTCGGACAGGTTGAGCTCGGGCAGCGAGCGGTCCAGGGCGGCGCCGGCCGCGTGCAGCATGGTGCCCATCGCGCCGTCGCAGACCAGCACCCCCCGGCCCGCTGACAGCAGCGGTATGGTCACGGCTCCTCCCCCAGTGAGTCGAGGATCTCCAGCGCCACCTGGGCGATCAGCCGGTCGCTGTAGTTATCCAGGTGCAGGCCGGTGATCTCCTCGATCCGCTTGACCCGGTAGGCCACCGTGTTGGGGTGCACGTGCAGGATGCGCGAGGCCCGCTGCGGGCTGTTGTTCTCCCGGAAATAGCAGGCCAGCGTGGTCAGGTACTCCGACTTGTGCTCGTGCTCGTGCATGCTGAGCTTGCCGAGCACGTCGGCGGCGAACGAGCGCAGCTCGGCCAGCTCGGGCACCTGCAGGAGCAGCCGCAAGATGCCGAGGTCGCCGAACGCGGAGACCGATGGGCCGGTCCCCTTGACCCCGGACCGGCCGAGCCGCTGCAGGGTCTGGGTGGTGCGCTGCGCCTGCGCGTAGGACCGGGCGATCTCCTCCGGCTCACGGCACGTCCCGCCGATCCCGATCACCACCTTGACCGCCGGGAACAGCTCGGCCAGCCGGGCCAGGCAGGCGGCGGCGAGCTGGCGCGCGTCCATGGCGGGAGTACCCGGGCCGGGGTCGGTGGTGACGACCGCCACGACCTCGGACTCGCGGGCCGAGACGATCGCCTCGGGGGCCCGGCTGCCGATGAAGTGCTCGACGCTCTCCCAGATCCGCTGCCGCTGGGCGGCCGCGTCGGTGCCCGCGCCCGGGGGACCCGGGGCCCCGGCCGGCAGGTCGAACGCGATCGCCATGACGTTATGATCTCGCGCCGGGTCGTAGCCGAGGTGGGCGGCCCAGCGGCCGGCGTCGGCGTTGTCCCGGCCGCGGCCCAGCAGCAGGCCCTCCACCAGGTCGTCGCGGACGCGGCGGGCGGCCGCGGCCACCACCCGCTCGCGGCCGAGGATGACGCCGCAGATGGTGGCGGCGTGCTCGGTCACCAGCAGGCTCATGTCCTCGCCGAACAGGTTCTCCGACGGGTCGATGGTGATCAGGTAGGACGGCACCTCGTCACCGACCATGATGGGCGCGACGATGATGGCGGGCATGCCGCCGACCTTCGGCAGGCGCAGCGCGCGCTGGCTCAGCCGGGACGCCCGCAGCACCTGGCCGAGCCGCGGGTGGACCATGTGCTCGCGCACGTCGGCGGCGGCCTTCTCGGTGCTCACCCCGGGCGAGGCCGCGGTCAGCACGTCCATCAGCTGGGTGAGGACGGCGACGGTGGAGGACGTCCGGTCGGAGATCAGCCGCACCACCCCGGCCAGGTCGGCATCCTGCAGGGCCAGCCCGGACAGGTACCGGTACACGGTGACCAGCTCGCGCAGGGCGGCGTTCTCCCGGTCCAGCTGCCGGGCCGGGGCCTGCGCGTCGTCCGGCTGCGTGCCATCCGGCCAGTCGGATCCCGCCATGATCAAATCGTACGCTTCCCGGCGTTACGGACCATGATCAATACTTGACAAACTATGTGTCAGCCGTGGAGATTAACAGGCACCTTTACTGTTGACCGGGGTTTCCGGAAGGACTCGCGTTGCTCGAGTACCGGGACGTATACGCGGGCGGCCGTCTGGTCGGTTCCGGATCAGGCGACGTGATCACGATCGTCAACCCGGCCACCGAGGAGGTCGCCGGCGCCGTCCCCTCGATGACCGGGGCCGACGTCGAGGTGGCGGTCGGCGCGGCCCGGGAGGCCTTCGACTCCGGACCGTGGCCGCAGGCGGACCCGGCCGAGCGGGCGGCGGCCATGGATCGGCTGGCGACCGCGATCGAGGCCCGGGGCGAGGACACCGCCCGGCTGGTGACGGCGGAGATGGGCATGCCGATCCAGCTCTCCCGGCAGAACAACGTGTCCGTCCCGTGCGGGATCATCCGGTACTACGCGGGCCTGGCCCGGCAGCTGCCGGCCGAGGAGATGCGCGAGGCGGTCAGCTTCGCCGGGCGCACCATGGTCCGGCGGGAGCCGGCGGGGGTGGCGGCGGTCATCGCATCCTGGAGCTACCCGCTCATCCTGGCGTTCTGCCAGCTGGCCCCGGCCCTGGCCGCGGGCTGCACGATCGTGCTCAAGCCCGCGGCCGAGACCTCGCTGTCCGCCTACATCCTGGCCGAGGCGTTCGAGGCGGCGGACTTCCCGCCCGGCGTCTTCAACCTGGTCACCGGCACCAGCGAGGTGGCCGAGATGCTCGCCGCGCACCCGGGCGTGGACATCGTGGCGGTGGCCGGGCCGACCCCGGCCGGACGGCGGATCGCCGCCATCTGCGGCGAGGCCCTCAAGCCGGTGAGCCTGGAGCTCGGCGGGAAGTCCGCCGCGATCGTCCTCGACGACGTGGACCTGTCCGCGGCCGCGTCCGCGCTCGGCTGCCTGTGCTTCGCCAACTCCGGGCAGGCGTGCTTCACCATGTCCCGGGTGCTGGCCCCGCGGAGCCGGTACGACGAGGCGGTCTCGGCGCTGGCGGCCGAGGCGGCCGGGTACCTGATGGGCGACCCGATGGCGGAGGAGACCACCATGGGGCCGCTGGCCAGCCCCCGGCAGCGGGTGCTGGTGGAGTCCAGCGTGACGGCCGGGGTCACGGCGGGGGCGCGGATCGTGGCCGGCGGGCGCCGCCCGGCCACCCCGGTGCGCGGCTACTACTACGAGCCCACCGTGTTCGCCGACGCCGACGCCGGGATGGCCATCGCCCGGGACGCGATCTGGGGACCGGTGGTGACGGTCATCCCGTACGAGTCCGAAGCTGAGGCCGTCGCGATCGCCAACGACTCCCGGTACGGGCTGGCCGGCAGCGTGTGGACCGACGACCCGGAGCGGGGGCTCGAGGTGGCCCGCCGGGCCCGGGTGGGGACGTTCGGGGTGAACTTCTACGTGCCCGATATCGGGGCGCCCTGGGGCGGGCGCAAGGCCAGCGGCATGGGCAGCGTGTACGGCCCCGAGGGGCTGCAGACCTACCTGGCCACCAAGTGCGTGTTCCTGCCGGTCGGGTAAGCCGTTCGCTCACGCGGGCGAATCGAGCGCGGGGCGGTGCAGGGCCAGGACGTGGTCGTGGGTCTCCCGTTCGGCCATGATCGTGGCTTTCCCGTCCCGGCAGAAGATGATCGGCGGACGGAGGGCGCCGTTGTAGTTGTTCGCCAGCGTGTAGGTGTAAGCGCCGGTGACCGGCATGGCGATCAGGTCGCCGACCCGCGGCGCGGGCAGCGGCAGGCGGTCGACGAGCAGGTCGCCGGACTCGCACTGGCGGCCGACGAGCTGGACGGTCTCGTCCGGTGCGGCCGTCATCCGGGTGGCGACGGCGGCCTCGAAGCCCTGGCCGGTGAGGGCGGCGTCGAGGTTATCGGCCATGCCGCCGTCCACCGCGACGAACGTGCGGCCGGTGCGCTTGACCGTGCTGACCCGGTACAGCGTGACGCACGAGCGGGCCACCAGCGACCGGCCCGGCTCGATCAGCAGCTTCGCGCCGGCCGGGAGGTAGCTCCGGGCAGCCGCCGCGATGGTGTCCAGGTACTCCTCGACCGTCGGCGCCTGGTCCGCCAGGGTGTAGCGGACGCCGAGGCCGCCGCCGACGTCGTAGACGTCGAACGTGCCGAGCGCGGCGACCGCCTCCACGGCCCGGGCGAACGGCTCGGTTTCGAGGATCTGCGACCCGATGTGCAGGTGCAGGCCGTCCAGGATGACCTTCTGGCTCTGGCCGATGCGGGCGATGGCCTCGCGGGCCTGGTCCAGGGGCAGCCCGAACTTGGAGTCGTCGCCGCCGGTGGACTGCGACTCGTGGGTGACCGGCGCGACCCCGGGGATGATCCGGATCAGCACCCGCTGCGGGCGGGCCTTGGTGGCGAGTTGCTCGAGCCGGTCGATGTCGTCGAAGTTGTCGACCACCACGGTCCCCACGCCCGCCTCGAGGGCCATGGCCAGCTCGGCGGTGGTCTTGGCGTTGCCGTGCAGGTAGATCTGGTCGGGCGGGGCCCCGGCGGCCAGCGCCATGACGAGCTCGCCGGCCCCGGCCACGTCGATGCTGAGGCCCTCGGCCGTCGCCACCTGGTAGGCCGCCAGGGCGGGGAACGACTTGGAGGCGAACGACACGCCGGAATTCGGGTGGCGCTGGGCGAGGCCTTCGGTGAACCGCCGGGCCTGGGCGCGCAGGCCCGCCTCGTCCACGATGTAGGCGGGGGTGCCGAACCGCTCGGCGAGCTCGCGCACGCCGACGCCGCCGATGGCCAGTTCCCCGTCTGCTGAGACCGAGCTGTACTCCGGAAAGAGCGGGAGCAGGTCGCGAGCCGTGGCCGGAGGCGCATCGTCGATCATGATCGGCACCCTAGCCGCCAGGGCCTGATCACCGGAAGACCGACCTCAGCTGAGGCCCAGTGTGCGCTCGGCGGTCTCCCAGTTGGCGGCGATGGCGTTCTGCGCGGCTTTCAGCGTGACCTTGCCGTCGCAGACCGCGGCGTGCAGCGCGTTCTCCACCTTGTCCTTGGGGTTCGGGGTGGGCGGGGACTCCGGCCACAGGTTGGCGGCGTCGTTGGCGCCGCCGAGTTCCAGCGAGACCAGGTGGTCGAGCTCGGTCACCTTGGAATGCCGCTCGCCGTAGGCCGGGTAGGCCACCTCGTACTTGAACTTGCTGGTCTGCGACGACGGGGGCCGCACCACCTTGGTGTAACCCGGATGGCAGATGGTGGAGCGCAGGTTTCCCTGCGTGACGGCCGGATCGACGGCCCCGGGCGTGCACCGCGGGTCGGGCAGCTGGCCGTGGTCCCGGAAGGTGCAGTGAGCGGGGATGGTGCCGGTGACCCGCCGCGGGTCGTGGATCCGGTGCAGGGCGTGACCAGTGGACGACGGGGCGTTCCCGGTCGTGCTGGCCGGCCCGCTGGCGGCGGCGGACGAGCTGGGCGGAGCCGTGAGCGCCGAGAGGGCCGCCGAGGAGCAGGAGGTGAGGCCCAGCGAGATGAAGCACAGCGTGGCGGCGGCCGTCAGGCAGGCGCGCAGGTAAGGGGGGAGCACGGGGGCAGCGTAGCGTGCCGGCCGCCGGGAAGTCGGCGTAGCCGATACGGTACGGGGCCTCGATCCCGGGCTCTGGCACCCGGATCACGGTGGTGGCGTAGACGATGCCGGGTTCGGCCACCCGTTCGGTGCCTAGGTTTTTGGTGTTCCGGCATCCGGGGCAGGCCTCCGTCACCGGCAAAGTGCTGCCTGTCTGGGGGAGCGTGGCGATCAAGAAACGGCCTGGGGATTCGTGCAAACTAGACAGATGGCTTCAGGCAGTGACAACGGCGCGCCCGGTCCCGTCGAGCTTTCGGAGCTCGAGGTGGCGCTGCTGGCGCTGCTGAGCATCCGCCCGATGACCGGCTACGAGATCCTGCGGCACCACGCGCGGGCGCTGGAGCCGTGGTGGGAGACCCCCCGCACGCAGATCTACCCCAAGCTGCGGGAACTGCAGAAGCGCGGGCTGATCGAGCACGAGTACGTGGTGCAGGAGAGCAAGCCCAACAAGCGGCTCTACTCGATCGGCCCGGCCGGCTCGCAGGCCTTGTCCAGGTGGCTGGCCAGCACGATCAGCGTGCCGGAGATGCGGCACCACATGATGATGCGGCTGTTCCTCGGCAACCTGCTGCCGATCGAGGAGACCAGCCGCCTGCTCACCGGTTACCGGGACCGGGTGGCCGCCCGGGCCGAGTCGTTCCGGCAGGCCAGGCAACGGTTCTCCGGATCGCTGGGCGGGCCGTACCGGGATAGCGTCTTCTTCGAGTTGCTCAACCTGGATCACCTGATCGCGATGACCGACCTGGAGGTGGCCGGGACGGACAAGGCGCTGGACGCGCTGCGCCGCTTCGGGTCTCCCGGGTCCGGGTCTCATCCGGCCGGGCCCGGTGCGGCCGGACCCGGCGCCGAGCAGGCCAGCGAACTCCTCGACGCCATCCGCGACGTCAGTTAGCGCGGGCGTGAACCGTCCGCCGCCGGCATCCGTATTCAGGGCGGGGACGGCCGCGACCAACTGCGGGGGCGGTCGCGTCCTGAAGATAGCCTCGCCGCGCTCGTGCGGCTATCTAGCCGGGCTTACAGACGTGGCTACCGCCGCTAGCGACGCTCCCAACTTCGCTGGCGGTAGCCACCCCGCCGGTTTCGCGGCGCTACGCCGGGTGAACTTCCCGGCGGGTACGGACGTTCTACCAGGCAGGGGAGACGCTGGACTGGGCGGTTATATGGGTGGTTCGGGTACGTGCGCCGTGGTCCGGTCACAGCTGGGCGTGTACCTGACCGGCTCCATCCTTCCCGCTGATCGCGCGGTGGTGGTGCGGCACCTGGCCTCTTGCGCGATCTGCCGGGCCGAGCTGGCCGACCTGTCCGCGCTGCCCGGCCTGCTGCGCCGCCCGGCCTCGCAGGCCGCGGCGGAGGGGCCGGGCCAGGACCCGCCTTCCGGCTCCGGGTCTGCCTCGGGCTTCAGGTCTGCCTCCGGCTCCTGGTCTGCCTCGGGCTCGGGGCCGGCCGCGGACGGGGTGCAGCTCAGCAGGCTGCTGCGCAGCATCCAGCGGCGGCGGCGGCGCCGCCGCTGGCTGCTGGCGCTGGCCGCCGTCGTGCTGGTGGCCGTGGCCGGCACGGGCTGGGCGCTGCGGCTGGCGCAGCCGCCCGGCTCCGGGACCGAGACCATGGCGAACGTCCTGGAGACCGATCGGGTGGGCGGCCTCACCGTGCTCACCGACGCCGAGGGCTACACCTTGTACTGGTTCGGGCCGGACAATCCCACGATGTCGGCGTGCGACGCCAAGTGCATCCGGACCTGGCCGCCGGTGGCCGCGCCCGCGGTCAAGGGCGCCGGGGTGACCGGCGCTCTCGGCGCGATCGCCCGCCCGGACGGGTCGCTGCAGGCCACCTACAACGGGCACCCGCTGTATACCGCCACCGCGGACACCGAACCGGGGCAGGCCAAGGGGAACGGCGTGTGGGACGGGGGCGGCCAGTGGCACGAGGTCGTGGTGAGGGGCGGTCAGGCACCCGCGACCCCGCTGGCCGCGGCCGGCGGCGACGGCTCGCGATGACCACGGGCTTCGTGCCGGGGCTAGGCGACGCGCTCCGGCATGGCCCGTGGGTCGCCGGGCTGTGCGCGTTCGGGGTGACGCCCGGGGCGCTGATCGTGATCGCCCGGCTGCTCGAGCGACGCTGGCTGTAGCCCGTTCGGATCGGCGTGCCGTCGAGTATTCCAGCGCGACCACGGGTCCGGGGCGGACAGTACGGAAGACACTTTCCGGCCATCTAGTATTCATTCCGACTTAAACGTTTCGACGCAGGTCGCGACGTTCGTTACGCGTAACATGGAGCATGGTGACAGACACCAGGAGCTGTGCGCAGTGCGGCGTAGGGTTCAGCCCGCGCCGTGAGCACGCGCGTTTCTGCTCGGCTCGCTGCCGGGTCGCGTGGAACCGGCTGAACGCCAGCGGTCCCACGGCCGTGGGCGACGCGCTGGACTGGACGATCACCGCGATGCGGGAGACCATCGACCGGCTGCTGCGGGCCCGGGGCTGGGATCAGCCGCATGCGTTCGCGGCGGTCAGCGAGGCCGTGTGGTGGGTCACCATGGTCGACGCCACCCTGGTGCGCTACCACCCGGATGCCTACGACGGCGTCCTGGCCGGCCACGCCACGGCCGAGCGCGAGATCATCGAGGGCACGTTCGGCGGCCTGCGGTTCGTCAGGAACCAGATGGGTTACTACCTGGATCACGCCGACTTCATCAAGCCGGGCGCCGCCGCCATCGCGACCTGGACGTGGCGGCCGCTGCCGGAGCCGGGGCTCGACTCGCTGCCGGCCCGCGGGCAGGAGTGGGAGATGACCCGGTACCGGGAGTATCAGGCCCGGCTGGCGGAGCAGCCCGTCGGCGATACCTTCCAGTGCGCCGCCAAGTTCCTCCACCGCGCCTCGGAAAACTGCCTCGCCCGCCCCTAGCTCACTGGTCACACGCTTCCCGACCACCGACGGGCGGCACATCGGGCTCACGGTCAAGGGCAGCGGCACGTCGGTGACGCTCACCCTGACCGGTGACCAGCCGTCGGGGCCGGTGCTGTTCCAGCTGCCGGCCTTCGTGCACAACATCGCGCACGCCAGCGCGGGGTCGGTGGACAACAAGACCGGCACGGTCACCCTGAGCGCCGGCCCGCACGCGGTCACCGTTCAGCTGAAGCAGGGGGCCTGACCACCGGCGCGAGGCGGCCGAGGATCAGCTCGGCGACGATGAGGATCAGGGCGAGGACGGTGATCGCGGGGCCGAGGACGGCCAGGCTGGTGGCGCCGATGAGCAGGCCGATGACCGCGGATATGCCCGCTCCCCCGGCGGCGGCCGCGCCCACCTGCCAGGAGATGACGTTCTGGGCGCGCTGCGCGCCGAGCCGGACCGGGGTGAGCGCGATCAGCGCCGGGAACACCCCGGCCAGCGCGCCGCCCAGCACCGCGAAGGCGGCCACCGTGACCGCGGCGCCCGGCTGGACCCAGATGGCGGCGGTGGCGAGCACGGAGATCCCGCTGCCCCAGCGCACCACGGCCTGCGGCGGGACCGCGCGGAAGGCCAGGCCGATCCGGATGGCGGTCAGCGCGCCCCAGTAGCCGAAGGAGGCCAGGCCGGTCGCGCCCGCTGACAGGTGCAGGTGCCCGCGGCAGAAGCTGGCCTCCCACTGGCCCGCGCCGACCTCCAGGCCGGTGTAGACGAAGAAGACGCTCATGCCCGCGATGACGACGCCCGCGTACCGGCGCCGGGACCAGCCGTCGGAGGGCGGCGGGGACGGCGCGACGGGCTCCGGCGGCGGGGCCTGCGCGGCCTGCACCTGGTCGCGCCGCCGCTGCCGCAGCCACAGCCCGGCCATGACCAGGTCGAGGGCGACCTGGACGATGTACGCGGGCCGCCACGAGCCGGTGAGGATGGCGGCGGTGACGACCAGCGGGCCGATCGCGGTGCCGACGCCGTAGGCGCCGTGCAGCAGGTTGAGCAGCCGCGGCCGGCCGGTCAGCGCCACCGCGGTGTTGAGGCCGCCGTCCATCATGCCGGCCGAGGCGCCGAGGAGCACGGCCACGCTGAGCACCAGCCACAGCCCGGGCGCGGCCGCGAACCCGGCGTACCCGATGGCGGCCAGCACCCCGGCCACGGCGACCAGGGCGGGCACCCCCAGCCGCCGGATGAGCGGCCCGACGAAGGCGGTGACCAGCACGGACCCGACCGTGGTGATGAGCAGGATCAGGCCGAGGTCGCCGACCGGGGCGCCGAAGTCGGCGCGCATGGACGGCCACGCGGTGCCGAGCAGGCCGTCCGGCAGCCCCAGGATGACGAAGCTGCCGAGGCTGAGCAGATCCGAACTCCGGCCGGCGACGCGAGGACCCCGCCGTGGCTGCTCACCCATTGATCCATATATACGGCACCGGGTCGTTCGGTTCACAATGAGTTCATCTGGCGGAAGGAGATCGGGCCATGGCGATGCCGAGCTCGGATACCGACGAACTCGCCAAATTCGGCTACAAGCAGGAGCTGGACCGCTCGCTCGGGCTGTTCTCCTCGTTCGCCGCGGGGTTCAGCTACATCTCGATCATGACCGGGGTCTTCGAGCTGTTCTTCTTCGGCTTCGGCTCGGGCGGGCCGGCGTTCATCTGGACCTGGCCGGCCGTGTTCGCCGGGCAGTTCCTGGTCGCGCTGTGCTTCGCCGAACTGGCGGGGCAGTACCCGCTGGCCGGCTCGGTCTACCAGTGGGCCAAGCAGATCGCCCGGCCGTTCACCGCGTTTTTCGGCGGCTGGATCCTGAGCGTGGGGGCGATCGTCACGCTGGCCGCGGTGGCGGTCGCCTACCAGGTCGTCGCGCCGCAGATCTCGTCGGCGTTCGAGGTCATCGGCGGCCAGCCGGACATCGGCCTGGTCTCGACGCCGGACGGCGCCAAGAACGCGCTGCTGCTGGCCGCGGGCCTGGTCGTCTTCACCACGGTGATCAACATGGTCGGGGTCAAGACGATGGCCCGGATCAACAACTTCGGGGTGGCCGCCGAACTGGTCGGCGTCTCGCTGCTGATCATCTTGCTGGCCGTGCACATCCGGCGCAGCCCGGCCGTCATCTTCGACACGTTCGGCACC
>JAICWX010000305.1 GCA_025934635.1 Streptosporangiaceae bacterium
CACCCGGTCCCATTCCGAACCCGGAAGTTAAGCCCTTCAGCGCCGATGGTACTGCGCGGGGGACCGCGTGGGAGAGTAGGACACCGCCGGACATGCATCGAAGAGGGTCGCTCCCAGTCATGGTCGAGCGGCCCTCTTCGCTTGTCTTGGGTAGTACTGATGCTGGAGGTTGGTAAGCGTGTCTGAGGGACCGGGAACATCCGGTAGCCGGAGCGGTGGCGGCGACCGGAACGCGCCCCGCGGAGCGAAGCCCAGGACCGGAGGACGGCCCTCATCCGGCGCATCCCGTGGCACCGGCCGCGTGGGCTACAGCGGACGCGGGGGCCAGCCGGGCCGCCCCGGCCAGGACGAGCCTCGCCGTTCAGGCCCCCGGGACCCAGGCTCACGCCGGACCGACGGCACCTCCGAAGGCCGCCCGCCCCGCAGCGGGACCGGCGGCGCAGCTCGCGGAGATGCGGGCCGGGACAGCCGTCCGTCCAGTGACCGCTGGGACAATAACGACCGTCGGCCAAGCGGTCCGCGTTCAGACCGTCCAAGCGGCGCTTACCGTTCCGGCAGCCGCCCTGGTACTCAAGGACGTCCTGAGGACCGCGCCGGTGGTGACGGCGACAGCCGCGGCACGACCAGGCCCTTCCGGCCCAAGCGCCCCTCATCACCGGGAAGTTCTGGTACCGGCAGCGACTTCCGGCGTGGTAGCCGCCCGGGAGCCAGCCGCCCTAGCAGCGGCCCTCGCTGGGCCGATGGCGATAGCCGCTCACGCGATCGCGGATCAGCCCCGCGCGACGACGCCTCCAGCCAGGACTACCGCAGTAGCCGCCCCAGCCGTCCCGGCGGCGCGCGGCGTCCCGGCAGCGGCTACCAGTCGGACTCCGCCTCCCGCGGTGACCGTGGCCCTAGCTCCTACCGGTCACGCGAGGCCAGCTCCAGCGGCCGCGAAGGATCGGGCCGCCGAGACGACACCGGCAGCCGTCGCCCCTACAGCGACCGCGACGACCGCGGCAGCTCCAGTGACCGCCGCCCTTACAACGGCCGCGGCAGTACCAGTGACCGCCGCCCGTACAGCGACCGCAGCAGTTCCAGCGACCGCCGTCCCTACGCCGACCGCAGTGACCGCAGCGGTCCCAGTGACCGCCGTGAGCCCACCGAGCGCCGCCCCTACAACGACCGCAACGACCGCGGCAGCTCCGGTGACCGCCGCCCCTACAGCGACCGGCGCGAGACCGGTAGCCGGGAGGAGAACCGGAGCCGTGGTCCGGCCCGGGACCGTGACTCCCGGCCAGGCACCGGGGGAGCCCCCGCACGGCGCACCGGGTCGTACTCGCGTGATGGGGGCCGGGATCAGGGCTCGCGACCGTACCGTGGCTCCAGCCGACCGGGTGGTTCGACGGGTGACCGTAACCGTGAGAGTGCCCCGGCTAGCAGCCGCCCCTGGGGCGACCGAGACGATTCGCAGTCCCGGCCGCCACGCGAGCCCGGCCCGCGGATTCCTGAGTCGATCAGTGCCGATCAGCTCGACGCCGACGCCAAGGCCCAGCTGAACAGCCTGCCGAACGATCTTGCTGACACCGTGGCCCGCTATCTGGTCGCCGCCGGCATGGCGGAGAACCCGGAGGAGGGCTATGGCTTCGCGCAGGCCGCCAAACGGCTCGCCGCGCGGGTCGGCGTGGTCCGGGAGGCCTGCGGCATCGCTGCCTATCACACGGGGCGCTGGGCCGACGCCCTGTCGGAGTTCCGCGCCGCCCGGCGGATGACTGGCCGGGACGACTACGTACCCATCATGGCCGACTGCGAGCGGGCCCTCGGCCGGCCGGACCGGGCCCTGGCCTTGGTACACGAGGTCAATGCCGCCGACCTCAGCCGGCCTACGCAGATCGAGCTGCGGATCGTCGAGTCCGGCATCCGCCGGGATCAAGGGCTGGCGGATGCCGCCGTCCTTGTTCTGCAGGTCCCCGAGCTCACCAGCGGCCGGGTGCGGCCCTGGTCCGCGCGGCTCTTCTACGCCTACGGGGATGCGCTGCTCGCGGCCGACCGTGCCGAGGAGGCCCGCGCCGCGTTCGCCCGCGCCGTCGAGATTGACCCTGACGGCGAGACCGACGCCGCCGAGCGCCTCGACGAGCTCGACGGTATCGTCTTCGACGACCTAGAAGATGACGAGTTCCAGGACGACGACCTAGAGGACGACGACCCGGAAGAGGACGACGTTGAGGGCCAGCTCGAGGACGAGCCGCAAGACGATGACCAGGACGTCGCCGAGCTTAAGGATGAGCTCGAGGACGAGGCGGAAACCGGGGAGCTCAAGGCCGAGTCCGAGAAGGCTGAGTCCGAGGATGAGCCGCAGGACATGCAGGAGAACGAGCTAGAGAAGAGCTAGATCTCATCCCAGGGGCAGTCGTCGATGGCGGCGGCGATGACCTTGGTAAATGCCTCGTCCTGGGCAATCGTCAAGTCGTCGACCCGGCCGACCGGCGCCCAGCCGTGCGAGTTGCACAAGATCATCCCGTTGTAACCAGCGAGATCCTGCACGCTGACTGTCTCTTCGGCCTGCCCGACGCCGGCCGCCGTGAGCTGGCGCCGCAGGATGAGCATCGTGATGCCGAGCAGTTTTGGCGCATCGGGCCAGATCACCAGGCCGTCTCGCCAGAACCCTACGTTGGTGACGGTGCCCTCGGAGATCCTGCCCGTCTCGTCCACCAGCAGGCCCTCGTCAAAACCCGCGGCCAGGGCCATCTCGCTGAACCGGCCCTGGCCCCAGCTGCCGACGTGCTTAAGCCGGGCCAGCGGCCGCTGGAACTGCAAGGCGGTCATCGAATGCGGACGGCGCGGCGTGTCCTGCGGCGCCCGGACCGTGACGATCAGCCCGGCCCAGTAGCCATAGACGCGGACGCTCGCGTCCATTCGGCCGTCGAGGGCATGGCGGATGCGAGCGCGGACCTCCTGCCCGTCGAGTTCCCGCCCGTAGACGTCGTGGTGTGCCGACTCCAGCCGCGCTAGGTGCAAGTCGAGGCCACGTACTCGTCCGCCGCGGACCTGCATCGCCGTGAAATGACCCCACCCCTCGTGCTCCAGCAGGGCCACGGCCGCCTGGTCAGCCTCCCGGCCGTTGACCTCGATCTTGCCGTGATCAGTAGTCATCCAGCAGTTCCCTTCCAGTCAGCTGCACGGTCCCCGCGCCGTCTTCGCCTCATGACCACGTTAGCGCGGACATTTGCCCCGTAAATTCCGCGGGCAGCGGTCCACAGTGACTTGGGTCCTGGGACCAAAACGAGCCATTCGGGCGGCAGGCGACGATGCCGGGTCATCGTGTGTACCTACCCCCGGAGAGTGCGGATCCTGAATCGGAACACATGAGCCATTCCCGCCGCCTGATCATCGAGGCGGTGATCAGGCTCTGGCCCCGCCCGGTCCGGCCGCCCCGGCCGGTCCCGCCCGGTCCCGGCCGTCCCCGCGCCGCTCCGCCTGGACCGGTCACGCCGGCATCAGCAGTACCGGCAGCCGCAGGCGGCCCGGATAAGCGAGACCACTGCCCTGGACCCGGGCCGCCTCCCGGTCGATCGGGCACGCCCGGGTAGCCCCGGTCGCCGCCGGTCATGATCCCGCGTAGCCCAGTCCGTTCGGTGAAATTGATCTTTCAGTCAGCAGAATGCATGATCATCCAGGGATCGTCGGCAGGCTAGCCAGCTAGGGTCAAGGCACTGTCAACGCTTCAGTTGACAATGCGCGAGCCACCCGGCTAGCGTTTTGCCCGCTTTCCGCGGGTCATATCAGTCAGCCGAATGACCATTCAGCTGAAAGGAACGCACATGGACGCTTCCGCCTGGCCGGACGGGCCGCTACTCGCCGGGGCGGTCTCGATCGTGATGGGCGGCAGCACCGGCATCGGCCTGGCCGCGGCGCGCTGCCTGGCCCGGCACGGGTCGGCCGTCGAGCTGGCCGCCGTCGACGAAGCCAGCGTGACCGCCGCGGTAACCCAGCTCCGGGCCGACGGGCACGAGGCGCACGGGACGGTGCTCGACGTGGCCCGCCCCGAGCACGTCGAGGGCTTCTTCGCCGATATAGCCGAACGCCACGGGCGGGTGTCCGTCCTGGTCAACTCGGCCGGCATCCAGCGCTACGGCACGGCCGAGACCACCCCGGTGGCGGTGTGGGACGAGGTGCTCGACGTCAACGTGCGCGCCATGTTCCTGACCGTCAAGCACGCGGTGCCGCTGATGCGCCGCAACGGCGGCGGCGCCATCGTCAACGTCTCCTCCGCGCAGGCCACCGCCAGCCAGGCCAACGTGGTGGCGTACACCGCGAGCAAGGGCGCGATCGTGGCCATGACCCGGGCCATGGCGATCGATCACGCGCCGGACGGCATCCGGGTCAACTCGGTGAGCCCCGGTTCGATCGATACCCCCATGCTGCGCCAGTCGGCCCGGGAGGCCGGCGACGAGGACACGGTGATCGCGCAGTGGGGCTCCAACCACCCGCTTGGCCGGGTCGGCACGCCCGTCGAGGTCGCGGACGCGATCTTGTTCCTGGCCAGCCCGCTGTCCGGCTTCGTGACCGGTACCGAGCTGCGGGTCGACGGCGGCCTGCTGGCCGCCGTCGCGGTCCCCGCCCCCGGCTCAGGCAACGCTGACACGGACAATGCCTGACGCGGACCATGACCGAAGAACCCCGGGTCCGCTCCACCACCGGCGACCTGCTCATCCTGATCGAGCAGCTGGCCGGCTTCGACCGCGTCGGGGTGACCCGGCTGGCCCGTCACCTCGAGGTGCCCGCGCCCACGGTCTACCGGATGCTGCGCGCGCTGGAGCGCGCCGGGTACGTTGAGCAGCTGGCCGAGTCCAAGGAATACCGGCTCACCCTGAAGCTGTTCGAGCTCGGCAGCCGGGTGGCCAGCCGGACCACGCTGCGCGACCTGGCCGCCGTCGAGGTGGAACGGCTGGCCCAGCAGACCGGGCTCGCCTCCAACGTGAGCGTGCTGGTCGGCGGGGACGTCCTGTACCTGGCCCAGGTCAAGACCGAGGAACTGCTGGCGGTGAACCTGATGCCGGGAAGCCGCGCGCCGGCCACCTGCACCGCGATGGGCAAGGCCATGCTCTCGCGAGAGTACCGCGATGTGCGGGCCATCGTCGGCCCGGGGCCGTACCCGAGCCGGACCGCCTACACGATCACCACCTACGAGGACCTGGCGGCCGAACTCACGAAGATCCAGCGCCTCGGCTATGCCGTCGACCGGCAGGAACTCAACCTCGGCGTGTGGTGCGTGGCCGCCCCGATCCTTGGCGTCCGGCAGACCCGGCCCGCCGCGGTCAGCGTCTCGGTCTACCGGCCCGAGCTCGACGCGGCCGAGGAGGAGCGCCTGGGCCGGCTCGTCATCGCCGCCGCGAGCCGCATCTCGGACCGGCTAGGCGGCCTCGGCAACATGGCCTCCTGGTAGCCCGCACAAGCACAAGCACGAGCACGAGCACGAGCACAAGCACGAGCCGGCCCCGCCCGAAACCGCCCCTGACCTGCGCGTTATACTCAACCAGAAATTTCACTGGACGAAATACTCATTCCAGAAGGAGAGACCGCCGGTGAGGCTGGCCGCACTGTACACCGATGGCACGACGGATCCCCGGCTGCACCTCGCCGTCGACGGCGGGTTCGCGCCCGTCGAGGAGGTCGCGGCGGCGGCCCGGCGCCCCGGCCTGGCCGGGCTGCGTGACGTGGGCGACCTGTACGCTCGCGGCGCGGACGCGCTCGCCGACCTCCGCGCCATCGCGCCGCGCGCCCAGGCCACCGTGGCGCCCGAGGCCGTCAGGTACGCCCCGCCGGTGCTCCGCCCCGGCAAGATCGTCTGCGTCGGCCTCAACTACGCCGACCACATCGCCGAGAGCCGCGGCGTGGCCCCCGACCGGATCGTGCTGTTCGCCAAGTTCCCGTCCTGCCTGATCGGGCACCAGGACCAGATCCGCTACCCGGCCGTCACCACCCAGCTGGACTACGAGGGCGAGCTCGCCGTGGTGATCGGCCACCCGGCCAGCAACGTCGCAGTCGAGCAGGCGCTGGACTACGTCGGCGGCTACACGATCATCAACGACGTCTCCGCCCGCGACCTGCAGGGCTCCGAGCCGCAGTGGATCCGGGGCAAGGCGCTGGACACCTTCGCCCCGCTCGGCCCGGTCGTGCTGGACGCGGCGGCGGCGCCCGCGGTGGCCGACATGCGGCTGCGCACGCTGGTGAACGGCGACGTGCGCCAGGACGCCAGCTGCGCGCAGATGATCACCGGCGTGCCGGAGCTCATCTCCTACATCTCGCACGGGATCACGCTGGAGCCGGGCGACATCATCGCCACCGGCACGCCGTCCGGCGTCGCCCTGGGCATGAAGCCGCCGGTGTGGCTCCAGCCCGGGGACAAGATCAGCATCGAGATCACCGACATCGGCGAGCTCGTCAATACGATCCAGGCCTGACCGTGCCCCCGGGCTGCTAGCCCACCGGTAACCCCACGCTGCTCGGCTCGTTATCCGGACACGAATTATCCGGACAAGAATTATCCGGACGCGAATTGTCCGGGTGCGAGTAGTCCCAGGCCGCGCAGATCCCGGCCAGGTCGGCCGGCATCTCATCGGGCAGCGGAGCGGCCGGCTGGATCCGGCCGGACCTGATGTTCAGCGAGCTGTCGCCCAGGCCGGCCGTGAAGCCGTCGTGCTCGAACTTGCCGTATTCCAGCATGGCCGGCTCGAACGGCACGCCGAGGAAGTCGCACAGCCCCCGGACGACCGTGTCCGGTGCGGTGGTCAGCTCCTCGTAGCGGACGTCGAAGCCAGCCTGGGACTCGCGGGCCTGCTCCAGCGCGGTCATGTACCTGACCACCTTGGCGACGGACTCGTCCACGCTGCCGTCCTTGCCCGGGTGCCACTCCGGGTTGAACGAGGCGTGCAGCGAGGCCACCACCGCGGCCGGGTGCCGCAGCAGGTAGACGAACTTCGCGTCCGGCCAGCAGGCGGCTATCCGGTCCCAGATCAGCACGTTGCTCGGCGTCTTGACCACGAGCCGGGGCTTGCCGCTGCGCTGGAGCGCCTCGGCCAGCACGCGGTCCCACAGCATGTACTCCAGGTCATCCACGGTCAGCTGGAGACCGTCGATGGACGCCTTGATCCACTGCGTGTCCGCGCGCACCTCGAGCTGCTTGAGCGGCAGCTCGGGGGGAGCGTAGAGCCCGGAATGGCTGCCCAGGATGGCACGCAGCAGCGTGGAGCCCGACCGGGGGGCGGAGAAGATGAAGACCGGCTCCGTCAGCAGCCGTCCGCCACCTCCAGGCGGCAGCTTCCAGACAGGACCCGTCCGCGGACGGGCAAGGTGGTACCCGGTTGCGCGCACTAGCACCGAGTTGATCATTTTTGGTGGCGGAGTCCGCCAGGCCCGGTCCGCCAGCGGGCGGGTTAGCTGATACCCGATAGTGCGCTCGAGTACCGCGTTGACCCGCTGTCTGCGGTCCACCCAGACATCATGCCGGACGGATGCTTCCGTGGCAGTACATCGGCGAACGCCGCGCCACTGATCGTTACTCTGGTCACTGTGAACACTCACGATCCGCACAAATCCACACCCAGTGGCAAGCCCCGGGCCCGCGCCCTCGGCATCCCGTTCGGCGGCCAGCCCGGCCCGCTGAACGCCATCACCGACGTGGCCGGGGTCGAGGTCGGCTACGTCACCCTGATCGAGGGCGACGGCGTCCGCACCGGCGTCACCGCGATCCACCCCCGCGGCCCGGCCGGCACCGGTGACCCGGTCGCGGCCGGCTTCCACTCCCAGAACGGCAACGGCGAGATGACCGGGGTCTCCTGGATCAACGAGTCCGGCACCTTCGACGGCCCGGTCGCGATTACCAATACCCACGCGGTCGGCCTCGCGCACGCCGGGATCATCGCCTGGACCGTCCGGCACCACCCGGTGGTGGCCGAGGAATGGCTGCTCCCGGTGGCCGCCGAGACCTGGGACGGCTGGCTCAACGACATCAACGGCGCCCACGTCACCGAGGCCCACGCGGTCGCCGCGATCGAGGCGGCCCGGCCGGGGCCGGCCGAGGAGGGCTCGGTCGGCGGCGGCACCGGGATGAACTGCTACCACTTCAAGGCCGGCTCCGGCACGGCCTCCCGGATCGTCGACGGCCATACGGTGGGCGTGTTCGTGCAGGCTAATTTCGGTGCCCGCCGCGAGCTGGTGATCGCCGGGGTGCCGCTCGGCGAGGCGCTGGCCGACGACGACCCGATGGCGGAGCTCAGCCTGCTCCCGCCCGGTTCCGGCTCGGTCATCGCCCTGGTGGCGACCGACGCGCCGCTGTTCCCGCACCAGTGCCAGGCGCTGGCCCGCCGGGTCACCTCCGGGCTGGCCCGGACCGGGACCAGCGGGTCGCACTTCTCCGGCGACCTGTTCCTGGCCTTCTCGACCGCCAACCCGGGCGCGTTCAGGCCGGAGGACCAGAAAAAGCGGTCCCGGCTGGAGTTCCTGCCCTGGGAGATCATGGACCCGTACTACGAGGCGGTCGTGCAGGCTACCGAGGAGGCCGTCATCAACGCGCTGGTCGCGAACGAGGACATGACCGGCCGCGACGGGCACCGCACCCCGGCCCTGCCCCGCGACCGGGTCACTCAGCTGCTAACCGAGGCCGGCCGTCTCCGGTAGCCCGAACAACCCCACCGGACTCTCCCAGCACACCGCCCGCAGCCAGTCCGCACCGAGGCCGAGCCGGGCGAGCGCGGCGATCTGCGTCGCGTACGGGTAGGGGATGTTCGGGAAGTCGCTGCCGAGCAGGATCTTCCCGGCCATCCCCAGCTCACGTACCCGCGGCCGGAGCGCCGCGGGGAACGGCGCCAGCTGGTCGAAGAAGCTGGTGAAGACCATCGTGGTGTCCAGCCGCACCTGCTCGTACTTCTCCGCCAGGCGCAGGAACTCGCCGTAGTCAGGCGCGCCTAGGTGGGCCACGATGGCCGTCAGGTCCGGGTACCGCGCCATCAATTCACCGAACGGGGCTGGCCCCGTGTGCTCGTTACCCACCGGCGCATGTCCTGCGTGGACGACCACTGGCACCTTCGCCTCGCTCAGCAGCCCCCACACCTCGTCCAGCAGCGGGTCGGTCGGCGTGAACTTGCCTACCTGCAGGTGCACCTTGAACACGCGCGCGCCCGCGTCCAGCGCCGTCTGCACGTAGCGCGCCGCCCCCGGCTCGGGGTAGAACGTCGCCGACGGCAGGCACCCCGGCGTGGCCTGGCCGAACGCCAGCGTCCAGGCGTTCAGGTCGGCCGCCATCTGGGGCCGGTGCGCGTAGGCCAGCGCGCTGAACATTCTGACCTGCATGGACCGCAGCTGTGCCACCCGTTCGTCGTCGGACCACTTGTACCGGATCGGCCAGCTGGTGCCGAGCAGCGGCCCGGCCGCGTCGAAGTACTCCCACACCCGCCTGAGCATCCGCGGCGGCAGGAAATGGGTGTGCACGTCGGCCAGGCCGGGCACGCCCAGCGCCCGGCAGAACGCCGGCAGGTCAGTGTCTTCCTCCGGCAGCAGCGCATGATCCATCCCCTGATTCAACCCCGCCCGCACCGCCGCCGCTCCACCGCCTGCCGAGATTTCGCCCGGCCTGCAGTTCTGAGATTTCTGAGGCAGGTTATGTATCAGAACCGCGGCGTCCGCCTCTGTTCCGGTGAGAGGTGCGGTCAAGGCTGCCCATGCCACTCACACGGGGGAACACGGCATCGGAGAGGCGATGTCGGGGGTCCTCTCCGCTGCCGTGGCCCCGCCAGGCCCGGCCGCCGGAGAGGCTCAGGGCTTGACGTACCGGAGCAGCAGCACCTGCGCCGCGGTCCTGGCCTCGGCCAGCCGCAGGCTCACCGGCATGCCCACCCCGTCGAACAGGCACAAGCCGCCGCCGACCACGATCGGGAACACCATCAGCCGGTACTCGTCGACCAGCCCGGCCGTGTGCAGCGCGCTGACCAGCCGCCCGCTGCCCGCGACGAGGATCTCGCCGGCCTGCTCCTTCAGCCGCGTGACCTCCTGCACCGGGTCGCCCCGCAAGATCGTGCTGTTGTTCCAGCTCGCGTCCGTCAGCGTCGAGGAGACCACGTACTTCGGCATCCCGTTCATCCGCTGACCGAACGGGTCGGAGTCCATCTTCGGCCACGCCGCCGCGAAGCCCTCGTAAGTCCGGCGCCCGAGCAGCATCGCGTCCGCGCTCATCAGCTCCTCCGACTTGAACGCGTCACCGTCCTCGCCCCGGTCGAACTGGAACGCCCACCCCCCGTGCGGCGACTTCTCCGAACCACCCGGATCCTCGATCACCCCGTC
>JAICWX010000255.1 GCA_025934635.1 Streptosporangiaceae bacterium
CACCTCGTAGTCCATGGACAGGCCGAAGATGATGGCCAGCATCAGGATCGGCATGGTCGGGTCGATGGAGCCGGTCGGGGTGAACTGGAGCAGGCCGGACAGGTGCCCCCACTGGAAGATCCACACCACCACGCCGAACGTCGCCGACAGCGACAGCACGTTCATCACGATCGCCTTCAGCGGCAGCACCACCGAGCCGAAGGCCAGGAACATCAGCACGAACGTCGACACTCCCACCAGCAGGGCCATCCACGGCAGCACCGAGCCGAGGCTGGCCAGCTCGTCGACCAGGCCGGCGGTGGTGCCGCCGACCAGCACGGCCGTCCCGGGCGGCGGTGCCAGACCGCGGATCTCGGTCACGATGTGCCGGGCCGCGTCCGACACGGACGCGGGCTTATAGCCGATGTCGATTCTCGCGGTGCCGCCCTTGACCCCGGTGACCTGGGCGCCGGTGACCCCGGCGATGGCGTCGATACGGTGCAGGTAGGCGGCCAGTTCAGCCGGGCGGGCGGCTCGTGCCCCGGTGACGAGCGCCTCGATCGGGGTGGTCGAGTTGACCGGGAACTGGCGGTCCAGCGTCTCGGAGACCTGCCGGATGGCGGAGGCCGCGGGCAGCACCCGGGCGTCGGTGCCGCCCCAGGAGATGCGCAGGAACGGCGCGCCCAGGGCGAGCAGCCCGATCGTGATCACCGCGACGTAGATCGCCGGCCGGCGCATGACGCTGCGGGCCAGCCGGTACCAGCCGCCGCTGGCCTCGTCCCGGACGGGGGTGTGCACCGCGCGGCGCCGGCCGGAAAGGGGGATGCGCAGGGCGTTGACCCGGTGGCCGAGGACGGCGAGCAGCGCGGGCAGTACGGTCAGCGCGGCCAGCATGTCCACCGCGACCGTGGCCACCCCGCCGTACCCCATCGAGCGCAGGAAGGTCTCCGGGAACAGCATCAGGCTGGTCAGCGCGACCGCGACCGTGACCCCGGAGACCGCGACGGTCCGGCCGGCGGTGGCAACGGTTCTAGCCACGGCCCGGTGCACGATCGCCTCGGGGGGGACCGGGGGGGTCGTCCCCCCCGAGGCAAGCAGAGTCTGGGAGCGCAGTTCCTCGCGGAACCTGGTCACGATGAAGAGCCCGTAGTCGATGCCGAGGCCCAGGCCGAGGATCGTGGTGATGTTCACCGAGTAGGCCGACACCGTGGTGCCCAGGGTGAGCAGCCGCAGCACGGTGAACGAGCCGAGGATGGCGATGCCGCCGATGGCCACCGGGATCCAGGCCGCGCCCAGGCTGCCGAAGATCACCAGCAGCAGGATCAGCAGGACCGGCATCGAGAAGGCCTCGGCCTTCGCGATGTTGGCGGTGACCTCGGAGTTGATCGCGACCTCGGTGGCGACGTCGCCGCCGACCGTGGCCGTCAGCCCGGCGGCGGCCAGGCTGGCCGGGGTGAGTTCGTTCTTGATGGCGTCGTACGCCGTGGGCCGCGCTGCGTCGTCGGTCCCGGTGAGCAGCAGGGCCGCATAGGTGGCGTGCCGGTCGGCCGAGACCAGCCGGGACGAGCCGCCGGACCAGTACGTCGTCACCTTGGCCACGTCAGCGCGCGGCAGTTTCGCGAGCGCGGCCGTGACCGCCTGGCGGTAGGCCGGGTCACCGACCGTCATGGTGGCGCTGCGGTACAGCACGACGACATCGGCGTCGTTCCGGCCGAACGCCTGGGCGGCCCGGTCGACCTCGCGCTGGCTCTGGCTGGCCGGCGGGGTGAAGTCGCGGCCGGAGGAGAGCTGGCCGAAGACGCCGGTCCCCCAGACCGCGGCGAAAGCGACGAGCACGAGCGTGACAACCAGGGTCAGCCGCCGTCGGCGGTAGAGGATCCGTCCCCATGCCTCGAACATCTCGCCTCCCGTATGGAGATGCTTCTGTTGATTACTCAAGTAAACGGTGTAAACTGATTACGTCGGTAACTTCGCATACGGTGTTAACTCTTGTCAAGGGAGTTAATATCAGGCAGTATCCGGGGAGGCTGGTAGGCGGGTAGCGGGCTATCCGCCGACGGGCTCCGCGGGTAGGAACAGGTCCAGGAGGCAGCCGTGACACAGACGTCTGAGGTGGCCAGACCGGCCGCGATTTCGCCGTCCCGGCGGGACCGGCTGCGCGCCGCGACCATTGAGGAGATCGTCCAGACCGCGCGCCGGATCCTGGTCAAGGACGGGCCGGAAGCGGTGTCGCTGCGCGCCATCGCGCGCGAGATGGGCATGACCGCCCCCGGCCTGTACCGGTACTTCGGCAACTACGAGGAACTGGTCAGGTACCTGACCGCCAGCATCTTCACCGAGCTGGGGAACGACATCCACCTGGCCATCGAGGCGGCCGAGCCGCCGGCCGGCGGGACTGGCGCGGGCGATGTGGTGCGGGCCAAGCTAACCGTGAAGATGGTGGCCGCCTGCCGGGAGTTCCGCCGCTGGTCGCTGAACCACAAGGGCGAGTTCGCCTTGCTGTTCGGCGTGCCGCTGCCCGGCCTCGACGACGGGCGGTACGACATCGCCGACGAGTGCAACCTGGCCTTCGCGGGCACCTTCTTCGCGCTGTTTCTCGAGCTCTGGCACCAGACCCCGTTCGGTGTACCGGCCGACGAGCAGCTCGACGCCGGCCTGCGCGACCAGCTCGTGCGCTACCGGGACGCGCTCGGCACCAGTATCCCGCTCGGCGCGGTGGTGACGTTCCTGCGCTGCTGGACGGTGCTCTACGGGGCGGTAGCCATGGAGGTCTTCGGCCACATGCGCTTCGCGCTCGCGGATCCGGCGCCGATGTTCGAGATCACCCTGGGCGACCTCGCCGCCCTGGTCGGCCTGCAGTACCCGCTGTAACTCGGTCCGGGAGCGGCGGATCGCGATGAACGCGGCCGTGGCGAACACGCTGGCGGCCGCCAGCTCGACCGGCGCGCGGTGGAACGACTCGTCCTGAATACGGGCATGGAAACGGTCCACGGCCGCCGGGAACGGAGACCAGCCGAACCACAAGTTGGTGGGCTTGTCCGCGTCCGGCAGCGCCGCCCCGGTCATCCCGGCCAGCATGGCCGCCCGGCGCCCGGGCGGGACCGCGGCGGTCAGCGCGCCCATCACGGCCAGGCTGACCAGCCCGTCCGGCACCGCCACGCGCAGGAACCGGCGGCGGCTGCCCCAGTCCCCCCAGTGCGGCACCGCGTCCAGGACGAAGTGCGACGCCACGCCGGCCGCGAACGCGGGCAGCGGACGGCGGGCCAGCGCGCCGATCAGGGCACCGGACAAGACGTGATTGGTCAGCAGCACTGCCCCCACCTTTCGTCGCCGCATCCTCACCGTACCCGCCGGGCCAGGCCGGCCCGGAAACTGCGCGGCGCGGCGGCGGGCACTGCTGGTAGCGTTTTCGTGGCGGCCAGGCAAGGCCGCACCAAGCAGCGAAACACCGATGAGGACTGACGCGCACCCATGCTGGACAGGCGAGAGATCAGGGAGAACCCGGACGCGGTGCGGGCCGCGATCCGGGTCAAGGGCATTGACCTGGACGTCGACGAGATACTCGACCTCGACCGGTCTACCCGCAGTCTCCAGCACGAACTGGACCAGGCCCAGGCGCGGAGGAAGAGCTCGTCCAAGGAATTCGCCAAGGCCGACGACACCCGGCGGGCCGAGCTGAGGGCCGAGTCGGCCGAGCTCGATATCCAGCTCACGACACTGCGTAAGCAGCTCGCGGAGACGTCAGAGCAGCTGCAGGGACTGCTGCTGCTCACCCCCACCATCCCGTGGGAGGGCGCCCCGGTCGGGCCGGACGACTCGGCGAACGCGATCCTGCGGACGGTGGGCACCCCGCCGGAGTTCGGCTTCACGCCGCTGGACCACGTGGAGCTGCTGGAAAAGCGCGGCTGGGCGGACTTCACCCGGGCCCGCAAGGTCGCCGGGGAACGCGCCTACGCGCTGATGTCGGACCTGCTGATGCTCGAGCGGGCGGTGCACTCCTACGCCCTCGACCTGCTCCGCGGCAAGGACTTCACGCTGGTCAGCGTCCCGTCGCTGGTCCGCGAGGAGGCGCTGACCGGCACCGGCCAGTTCCCCGCGCATCGCGAGGAGACCTACGCCATCCCGGCCGACGACCTGTACCTGGCGGGCACCGCGGAGGTGGCCCTGGTCGGCTTCCACAGCGACGAGATCCTGGAGCACAAGCACCTGCCGATCAGGTACGCGGGCATCTCGCCGTGCTTCCGGCGGGAGGCGGGCAGCGCCGGCCGGGACGTGCGCGGGCTGCTCCGGGTGCACCAGTTCGAGAAGGTGGAGCAGTTCGTCATCTGCGCGGCCGACGTCGCCGAATCCGACCGCTGGCACGCCGAGCTGCTCGGCACCGCCGAGGAGCTGCTGCAAGGGCTCGGCCTGGCCTACCAGGTGGTGGAGTGCTCCACCGGGGACATGGGCGCGGGCAAGTACCGGATGAACGACATCAACACCTGGATGCCGTCGCTGGGTGCGTACCGCGAGACGCACAGCTGCTCGTCGCTGCTCGACTGGCAGGCGCGGCGGGCCAACCTGCGCTACCGCGACAAGGACAACACCGTCCGGCACGCTTACACGCTGAACAACACCGCGGTGGCCACGCCTCGCATCCTCGCCGCCCTGGTGGAGAACTACCAGACCAGCGACGCGCAGATGCGGGTGCCCGCCGTGCTGCAGCCTTACCTGGGCGGCCGCGCGCTGCTCTGAGCTCGCGCTCGCCTGCGTTCTGCTTGCGCTCGGCCTGCGCTCGGCCTGCTCTGGCGGTCGGTCGGCGCACCCGGGCCAACAGGCGTACGCTGCGAGGCGTGAACCTTGAAGCCGATCGCGTGGCTGATCTGGCGGGTCGGCCGCTCAGCAAGCTGACCCGCCGGGACGTCGCGCTCGCCCTGCTCACCGGGCCGGCTGCCGACGCGCTCGGCTCGCTGCCCGGCATCCGCCGGGGGATGCTGGCGGCGGGCAACCCGCTGTCCGCGGTGTTCTGGTCCTCGGCGGAGGCGATCCTGGCCGAGATCGCCGACGGCACCGCTACCGTCGGCGACGTCCGGACCTGGCTGGAAGCCACCGGGACGGAGCCGAACGGGATCATCGGCATGCACATCTGGGATGAGCAGTCCGACCGTAGCCAGCTCGCCGCCGAGATGCACACCAGGCTGGTCACCCACCTGGAAGAACGGCTCGCCGCGGGCGAGATCGATCCCGATCTGCTGGTGGCGGCCGATCCGGCGGCCTGCCGGGCCTATATCGAGATCCAGGAACGGTGGATGACCGTGCCGCTGCCCGACGGCCGGGTCCCGATGAACGAACTGCTCGACGAGGAGGACGAGGAGTTCCTGGCCGAGTGGGACGCCGCCGACGCCGAGGCGCTGGCCGCCACCCAGGCCCTGCTGGACCGGGTGGACGTCCGGCCGCGGCCGGACGCGGACCTGCGCCGGGCGGCCGGCCGGCTGCGCCGGGATCTGGCCCGGCCGGGCTGGCCCGGGCGGATGCTGGCCGAGTGCAGCGGCCTGCGCCCGAAGCACCTGCCGTCGGACGACACTGAGTTGTGGCTCAGCCTGGCCGCGGGCGTGGCGTCCCCGCAGGGGCCGGACGACTGGGACAAGCCGGGGCAGGACGACGACGACGAGATGGACAGCGAGATCGCCGCGATCTGCGCGATCGACCATTTCGACTGGCTGGCGGTGATCACCGCGCTCGCCGAGGGCGGCCCCGGCACCCCCGCGTCGGCGGCCGACCTGGCCGGCTACGTGCGGGATTACGACCCCGAGGACCTGGACGACCCGGGCGACGACGAGGACGACCCCGACGGCGCGCACGGCGGGGACACCGACGGCGAGGACGACGCGTTCTTCGACGAGGACGATGAGGACGACCTCACCCTGGAGAGCCTGTTCCTGCCGGTCGCCTCGCTGTGGCAGGTGCTCGGAGCGATCGACGACGAGGACCGGCTGACCCCGCTGGGCTGGTGGGGCCTGCCCGCGGCGATGCTCAGGGTCTGGGCGCCGTCCAGTTAACTCTGCGGCACCGTCCAGCTAATTCTTAGCGCCATCCGGTCAACTAGTGGCTAAAGGTGCTGGTAACTCGCGCGTGCGTTAGCTGCTCAGCGTGACTAATGAGTTGCTCGTGATAGTTTCGCGGGTAGATGGCAGTCGGTACCTGCCTGGAGGGCCGACGCACACCTGGGGGGTGTCGCATTGCCCAAGCTTTCTGATTTCCGCGATCTGAACCGGATCCGCTGGGGACTGACGGCGCGTCTCAAACGGCCGCTGGAACGGCTGGAACAGGCCCATCAGCTGCGGTTCCGCTACACCTCGCGGCAAGACGTCTTCACCCGGGTGTACCAGTCGGCCGCCTGGGGCAGCCAGGAATCCGGGTCCGGGGACGGCTCCGAACTGCGCGCGACCGGGAACGTGCGGGACTGGCTGCCCGGCGCGCTGTCCGGGCTGGGGGCGAGATCCCTGCTGGATGCGCCCTGCGGGGACTGGAACTGGATGCAGCACGTCGACCTGTCCGGCCTGGACGAGTACTACGGCGTGGACATCGTGCGGCCGGTCATCGACCACAACACGGCGGAGTTCGGCGGTCCGCACCGGCACTTCGCGGTCGCGGATCTCACCGCCGACACCTTGCCGCGGGCGGACGCGATCTTGTGCCGGGATGCCCTGGTCCACGTGTCCTTCCAGGACACGGCGAAGATCCTCGCCAACTTCAAGGCCACCGGCGCGACCTGGCTGCTGCTCAACACCTACCCGGAAGTCACCAGGAACCGGAACCAGTTCACCGGCCAGCGGTGGCGGCGGCTCAACTTCCGGCTGGAGCCGTTCGGGTTTCCCGAGCCGCAGGACATGGTGGCCGACGGCGGGAACGTGGACCCGAGCCAGCTGAGCGTGTGGCGCCTGCAGGAGCTGCCGGCTGTCCGCCTGGCGTTAGCCGGCCAGGACCGGCTTCGGTCAGGAGCCGGGCGGCGGATCCTCCGCGGCCAGCCGCTCGTAGGCGGGGGCCAGCACGTCGGCTAGATCCTGGCCCCTGACCGTAACCGGCGGTGCCGGGAACATGCGCAGCAGCAGGTCGGGAGCAGCGGCGGCGGGCGCGGCGGCCAGTGCCCGCAGCCGGGCCGGGCTCAGCCCCGGTGACCAGAACCCGTCCAGGCATTCCGCCAGCGGCGGAGCCGGCACGTCCAGGGCGTCCCGTTCGGCCGGAGCCTCGCCGCGATCGGGTGAACCCTGGATCCGGCGCATCGCGGCCAGCAGGTCCGCGCGCTCCTTGCCGCGCCAGGCCAGCATGCCGAACGGGTCACGGTCGAACTCCTCGGCCAGCACGTAGCAGACCGCGGCCAGGTGCTTGCACGGCACGCCCCAGTCCGGGCAGCTGCAGTGCATGTCCAGGTCCGCGGACGAGCCGGGGAACAGCGGGGTGCCGCACCCGGCGAAGACCTCCTCGATCTCCCGCGGCATCTCGCCGGCCAGCAGCTTGGCCCGGAACAGGGCCTGGCTGGCCAGTTTGCCGAGCACCCGCCGCCACTGGGCGGTGGTCAGCGGCAGCACCCCGATCCTGACCTGGTACGGCCGTACCCGTGATCCCTGCACCCGGGCGGTGACCTTGCCCTGGGACAGCTCGAAGTCGAGGACCTGCCCGGCCCGGGCGTAGCTGCGGCCCCGGGCCAGCCGGCTGCTCATCCCATAGGACTCGAGCACGCCGATGAACCGCCGCGACCACCACTGCTCGCCGATCGCCCCGCGCTTGCTCCTGGCCCTGATCCCGCCGTCCACCCGGATCGGCCGGGCCGGCGGCCATTCGTCCCAGTTACTCATTCGCTCACCGCATCGGGCGACAGGGTCAGGACGGAGCGCAGGTCGTCGGCGGAGAGTTCGGTGAGCCAGCCCTCGCCGGTGCCGACGATCTGGTCGGCGAGCGCCTTCTTGTCCTCGATCATGGCGTCGATCCGTTCCTCCAGGGTGCCGACGCAGACGAACTTGCGCACCTGGACGTTGCGCTGCTGCCCGATGCGGAACGCCCGGTCGGTCGCCTGGTCTTCCACCGCCGGGTTCCACCACCGGTCGACGTGGATCACGTGGCTGGCCGCGGTCAGGTTGAGCCCGGTGCCGCCGGCCTTCAGCGACAGCAGGAACAAGGCGGGCTCGTCCAGCTCGCCGAACTGGGCCACCATCGCGTCCCGCTGCTTCTTCGCCGTGCCGCCGTGCAGGAACAGCACCGGGCAGCCGAGCCTGGCCGCCAGGTGCGGCTGCAGCATCCGGCCGAACTCGGCGTACTGAGTGAAACACAGCGCCTTGTCGCCCTCGGCCACGATCTCGTCGCAGAGCTCCTCGAGGCGGGCCAGCTTGCCCGAGCGGCCGGGCAGCCGGGACCCGTCACCGAGCAGGTGGGCGGGGTGGTTGCACACCTGCTTGAGCTTGGCCATGGTGGCCAGCACCAGGCCGCGGCGGCTGATGTCGTCGGTGGCCTCCTCGATCCGGCTGAGCATGTCGGTGACCGTGGCCTGGTACAGGCTGGCCTGCTCGGGGGTGAGGTTGCACCATACCTTCATCTCCTGCTTGTCCGGCAGGTCGGAGATGATCGTCTTGTCGGTCTTCAGGCGGCGCAGCACGAACGGCTGGGTGATCCGCTTCAGCGCCTGGACCGCGTCCGGCGAGCCCTGCGGATCGCGCTGCTCGATCGGGATCGCGTACCGCTTGCGGAACTTCTCGGCCGGGCCGAGCAGGCCCGGGTTGGTGAATTCCATGATCGACCACAGCTCGGACAGCCGGTTCTCCACCGGCGTCCCGGTCAGCGCGATCCTGGCCGCGGCGGGCAGGGCGCGAACCGCCCGGGCCTGCCTGGTCGCGTGGTTCTTGATGTTCTGCGCCTCGTCGCACACCACCCGGGCCCAGCTCACCTGGCTGAGCGCGGTCTGGTCCCTGGTGGCCACGCCGTAGGTGGTGAGGACCAGGTCCGCGTCGCGCAGCGCGGCGGCGAGCGACTCGCCCTCCAGCCGGTCCGCGCCGTGGTGCACATGCACACGGAGATCCGGGGTGAACCGGGCCGCCTCCCGCTGCCAGTTGCCGACCAGCGACATCGGGCAGATCAGCAGCGTGGGGCCGCCGCCGGCGGCCCCCTGACCGGCTGGGGACTGCGCAGCGATCAGCGACAGCAGCTGGATTGTCTTGCCCAGGCCCATGTCGTCAGCCAGGATGCCGCCGAGGCCGAGCTCCCCGAGGAAGGACAGCCAGGACAGCCCGCGCTCCTGGTAGGGCCGCAGCTCGCCGTGGAAGCCGGCCGGCGTGGTCATCGGCTCGAGCCGCCGGTCCGCCTGACCGGAGATCAGGTCGCCCAGCCAGCCGTCGGCGTCCACCCCGACCAGGGGGACATCCTCGTCCGGGCCCTCAGCGCCTTCGGGTCCGGCCAGCCCCTGTCCGGCCAGCCCCAACCCAGTCAGCCCTGGCCCAGTCAGCCCCAGTCCGGCCGCGAGCGCGCTGGCCGCGGTCATCGTGCCGGCCGGATTGCGCTCGAGGAACTTCAGCGCCGCCTTCAGGTGCGCGTCGTCCAGCTCGACCCACTGGCCGCGCAGCCGGACCAGCGGGACCTTCAGCCGGGCCAGCTCCGCCAGTTCGTCCGGGTCGAGCGCCTCGTCGCCCACGGCCACGTCGTACTTGAAGTCCACGATGTCGCCCAGGCCGAACCGGGCCGCGCCCGGCCCCGCGGCTGACGCGCCGGAACTGCTGCGGGACCGGGTGGTCAGCTTCAGCCCGAGGCGGGCCTTGCGTACCCAGTCGGGCAGCAGCACGCCGAACCCGGCCCCGGCCAGCAGCGGCCCGGTTTCCTTGAGGAACCGGAACGCCCCCGCGGTGTCCAGCTCGACCAGGGCCGGGGCCGCCTCGCGCAGCGCGCCCTCCATCTCGGCGAAGAGCCTGGCGGCGGCGCCCAGGCCGGCCAGCAGCTCCTCCACCGGGTCACCGCCGGGCGCCATCCCCGACCCGAGGCCGTCCCAGACATCGGCGGCGGAGACCATGAGGCTGGGGTCGTCCGCGGACTGCAGCGCGAACTCCACCCGCCAGGGATCACCCTCCGCCGCGTCCGGTGTTTCCGGCTCGGCGAGCCGGAAGCAGGTGCGCACCGGGCCCGCCGGGATCCGCGCGCCGTCCAGCCACCCGCCCAGCTCCGCGGCCAGGTCGGCCGCCTCGTCCTCGTCCCGCGGCGCCGGCACCTCGACGCGGGCATCGTCCGCGGTCAGGGCCAGCACGTAGCGCTCGGCGACGGGGAGCCGCGCCGGGGCGCGGCCGCGCCGGGGCGGCAGCAGCGAGGACGGCAGCCGGGCCCGTACGGCCGCATCGGCCAGGGCGTCAAGGGCGTCGCCCAGCAGCAGCCCCGGTGGCCGCGCGCTGACGGCGCGGCAGGCCGGGGGCATCGCTGCCGCCAGGTCACGGGCCCGCTGCACGTCCGCGCCGCCGAGCACCGGGCGCCATCGGGCGGCGAGCGCGCCGTCCTCGGCCGCGAGGACCGGCAGGACCCGGCCGCGCCCGGCCAGGCCGGCGGCGAAGCGGGCCGCCGCGGCCAGGTAGGCCAGTGACCCGCCCGCGGTCGCGGGGTCGTCCGGCTGGCCGGAACCGCCCACCGCGTCCAGCACGGCGAGCGCGGCGGCAGGCGCGCAGGCGAGCACCGGCACCCGCCAGCTGGCCAGCGAAACGCGCCGGCGCCGGGCGGGCGCCCGGGCGGCCGCGGCCCCGGTCGCCGGGCCCTCGGCCGCGGTGAGCTCGTCCCGGGCCGGCCGGATCAGTTCCGGCGAGGCCAGCGGGCCGCCGGCGGCGGTGGGCAGCTGCAGGGTCAGCTCGTCGTGGAGGGCCTTGCGGGCCGCGTCGGCCACCGCGTCCGGGGCCCCGGGCCAGCCGGCCACCAGGTCGGCCAGCTCGGCCGCCGGGCAGGCGAACGGATGCGGTCGCGGCAGCCGAACTCCCGGCGGCGCGGATTCCGCCGCCGCCGGCCGCTCCGGGTCCTCAGCCCACAGGCAAAGCGCCCCGTGCGCCCATACCCCGTGGATCACCAGCATGATCGTCTGCCTCCTGCCCGCCCCTGCACGTTAACAAGGGGGTAGGACAATGATGCGGCGGCGCCGAAGGCTACTCGGGCGTTTCCGGCTTGGCCGGGTCGGCCGGGGCGGAGGCGCCGGCGCCGGGCTCGGGGGTGATCTTGCGGAACTGCTTGTTCATCGACTTGATCAGGAAGACCAGGGCGACGGCCAGGGCCGCGAAGACGAGGAACCCGAGGATTCCGGGGGTGACGCTGCTGCTGGCGGGGACGGCAGCAGCGACGGCCGCGTGCACGGCAGCGGTCATAGGCTCACCCTCTCCCGGACGCCGGCGAACAGGTCGTCTTCCGGCAGTTCGCTATCCACGACGGACCTAGCCAGATGATAGTCCTCCGTGGGCCAGACGGCGCGCTGCACGTCCAGCGGGCAGCGGAACCAGAAGCCGTCCGGGTCGATCTGGGTGGCGTGCGCGATCAGGGCCTGGTCCCTGATCTCGAAGTAGTCGCCGCACGGCACCCGGGTCGTGATCTCCAGCTCGCGCCGTCCGGGCTCGTCGCGCTGCTCGGCCCGGGCCTGCCATTCCTCGAAGATCTTGGTGTACGGCGATTCCATCCCCCGGCGCAGCATCTCCTCGTGGAAGGCCACGAACTTGGCCCCGTGAAATGACACGAAGTAGTACAGCTTGAGCGGCTGCCAGGGCTCGCCGGCCTCCGGGTACGCGTCCGGGTCCGCGGCCGCCTCGAAGGCGGCCACGCTGACCTGGTGGGTCATCACGTGGTCGGGGTGCGGGTAGCCGCCGTTCTCGTCGTAGGTGAGCATGACGTGCGGCCGGAACTCGCGGATGGCGCGGACCAGCGGCCCGGCCGCCTCGGCGACCGGCGTGAGCGCGAAGCAGCCGTCCGGCAGCGGCGGCTTGGGGTCGCCCTCGGGCAGCCCGGAGTCGACGAACCCGAGAAAGCGCTGCTCGACCCCCAGGATCTCGCGCGCCCGGTCCATCTCGGCCCGCCGTACCGCGGCGATGTCGGCCTTGATCTCGGGCCGGTCCATCGCCGGGTTCAGGATGTCGCCCCGTTCCCCGCCGGTCAGCGTGCACACCATGACCTCGACGCCCTCGCGGACGTAGCGGGCCATGGTGGCGGCGCCTTTGCTCGACTCGTCGTCGGGATGCGCGTGCACGGCCATCAGCCGGAGCGGCTCCGGGTTGCTTTCCAACAGTGGTCTCCCTCGTCTAACCTTCTGTGCCCGAAACACCTGTTGGGCTGCGCGACATTCCCCGTTCCGGCGCAGTTGATCCGGTGCTCCCATTTGACTAGAAGGCGATAGTCGCCGACGCTAGTTAGCCTCAAGGAGATTACCCCCGGAGGACCG
>JAICWX010000231.1 GCA_025934635.1 Streptosporangiaceae bacterium
ACCTGCGGCTCGTTGAGGGTGATCCAGCGGGCGACCCGGTCGCCGAGCGCCGCCGCGGTGAGCGCCGTGTACTCGGCGAACCGCTCGGCCGTGGCGCGGACCGCCCAGCCGCCCTCGTCCTGGAGTTCCTGCGGCAGGTCCCAGTGGTAGAGCGTGGCGGTGGCCTCGATGCCCTGCTCGGCCAGCGCGTCGAGCAGCGCCCGGTAGTAATCCAGGCCCCGCTGGTTGGCGGCGCCGCGCCCGCCGGGCTGCACCCGCGGCCAGGAGATGGAGAAGCGGTAGGAGCGCAGGCCGAGACCGGCGATAAGCGCGATGTCCTCGCGGTAGCGGTGGTAGGAGTCGCAGGCGATGTCGCCGGTGTCGCCCCCGCGGACCTTGCCCGGCGTGTGGCTGAAGGTATCCCACACCGAGGGGCCTTTGCCGTCCGCGGCCGGGGCGCCCTCGATCTGATAGGCAGCCGTCGACGCTCCCCAGGTGAAGCCGTCGGGAAACCCGAGGGCGCCGTCACCTGCCGCCAGTTCCGTCATCAGCAGCTCCTTTTTGTTACGCCTTGGCCACGTCCTGGGTTACGACGTGGACACGGACCTTGACCGGCCCTGTGCTGAGGGTTAGTGTAAGCGCTTAGATTTCCGGTGTAAACGTTTACATGTCGTTTATGTGACCACTGGATTGCCAGACCCGGACGCCTACGAGCGGAGGACAGGGACCATGCCGCTGATCGGGACAACGTGGTAACTCTTTTCGATGTCGCGCGCCTGGCCGGCGTGTCCACCGCGACGGTCTCGCGGGTGGTGCACGGCCAGGACCGGGTGCGCGAGGCCACCAGGATCCGGGTCCAGCAGGCCATCGAGGAGCTCGGCTACGTACCCGACGGCGCGGCGCAGAGCCTGTCTCGCCGACGCAAAGACGTGATCGGCCTGGTATGCGTCGAGCGGCACGCCCAGCAGTACGACATCGAGAACATGAACCTGCTGTTCTACGACGAGGTGCTGCGCGGGGTCGAGTCCCGGATCCGCGACAAGGAATGGTCGCTGCTGATCACGTTCCTGCAAGGCGCGAACGATCCTGGCTACGCCCGGATCGAGTCGTTCACCGGCAAGGTCGACGGCATCTTGATCGGCGAGGGGATCGTGCCCACCCCGTTCATCGAGCGGCTGGCCACGCGTGTCCCGGTGGTGATCTTCGCGGGCACCCCGCACGAGAAGGCCGTCGACGTGGTGACGGCGGATAACCTGTCCGGCACGGTGGCCATCGTCACCCACCTGATCCGCGATCACGGCCGGCGGCGGCTGTTCTGGGTACACGGGCCCGCCGACTCGCCGGACTCGCGCGAGCGCCGGTTCGGCCTGGATCACGTGCTGCGCGCCAACCCGCAATGCGCGCTCGTCGGCTTCTACCAGGGCTACTACAGCGTGCAGAGCGGCGAGGAGGCCGGCCAGGCGCTGCTCGCCTTGCCGCGGCAGGACCTGCCGGACGCCGTGGTCTCGGCCAACGACCAGATGGCCATCGGCGTGGTCAAGGCGCTGGCCCGGGAAGGCATCCGGGTGCCGGAGGACATCGCCGTGGTCGGCTTCGACGACATCTTCCCCGGCAGCCTGTGCGACCCGCCGCTGACCACCATCCACCAGCCGATGCGGCTGCTCGGCGAGCGCGCCTGCGCCCGGCTGCTCGACCGCATCGCCGACCCGACGCTGCGCCCGGCGACCGAACTGCTGCCGACCGAGCTGGTGCTGCGGTCCAGCTGCGGCTGCCCGCCCGGCACCGTCATCCGCCAGCCGGTGCCCACGCTCAAGTTCCCGCGTTCGGAAATCACCGGCGCGACTAGCCTTTCCCCGCCCTCGCCAGCCCTCCAGAGTCCCCGATCCGGCCGCCGACCAGCCCGCCAGGCTGCGAAGGCCTAGGAGCCGCCATGTCGTTCATACTCCGCCGCCTGCTGTTCTACGTGGTCGCCGCCTGGGTGGCGCTGACCGTCAACTTCTTCATCCCGCGGGCGATGCCGGGCAACGCCGTGCAGAGCGTCATGGCGAAGTTCCCCAACCTGCAGCCCTCGGCCTACAAGGCCCTTCAGGCGCTGCTGGGGGTGGGACATCCGGGCTCGATCTGGAGCCAGTACGTGTCGTACCTGAACGACATCTTCCACTTCAACTTCGGCACCGACGTATCCCAGTACCCGGCGCCGGTCTCCTCGCTCCTGGTCCAGACGCTCCCGTGGACCATCATCTTGGTCGGCACCGCGACCGTCATCGCCTTCCTGGTGGGGACCGTGCTCGGCATCGTGGCGGGCTGGCGGCACGGCGGCGCGCTCGACCGGGTACTGCCCGGCCTGATGTTCCTGCAGGCGATTCCGTACTTCTTCTTCGCGCTGATCCTGGTCGAGCTGCTCGCCATCAAGACGCATGTCTTCCCGACCGGCCAGGGATACGACAACGGGCTGATCCCGGGCTGGCACGGGGACTTCATCAGCAGCGCCATCTACCATTCGCTGCTGCCGGCGCTCACCATCGTGCTCACCTCGATCGCGGGGTGGATGCTGCAGATGCGCAACGTCATGATCACCACGATCGGCGAGGACTACGTGATCGCGGCGCAGGCCAAGGGCCTGCACAACCGGCGCGTCATCTTCACCTACGCGGCGCGCAACGCCCTGCTGCCCCAGCTGCAGGGGTTCGGCCTGGCGGTCGGCTTCGTGATCTCGGGCGCCCTGGTCATGGAGATCGTCTTCTCTTACCCGGGCATCGGGCTGCTGCTGCTCAACGCGGTCACCTCGAACGACTACCCGCTGATGCAGGGGATCTTCCTGGTGATCACGTTCGCCGTGCTGATCGCCAACCTGGTCGTCGACATGATCATCGCGTTCGCCGATCCGCGCGCCCGGACGAGGGAGGCGACGGCATGACCGCCGTCCTGCCGATCAACGCCAAATCCCCCGCGCTGGCCCAGGAAGAGGTCAGGCCCGGCCGCTGGCGCCGGATGCCGGCCAAGGCGAAGGTCGGCGCGATCCTGCTCGGCCTGTTCGTGCTGGCCGGCATCATCGGCCCGTTCGTCGCGCCGTACGACCCCTCGTTCCAGAACCCCGCACCCGACCTGTCGCTGCACGGGCCGTACGGCGCGCACCTGCTGGGCACCACGCAGAGCGGCCAGGACGTCCTGTCCCAGCTGCTGGTCGGGATCCGGCTCACCCTCGAGCTCGCGTTCTTCGTCGGCCTGGTCGCCACCGCGCTGTCGGTGCTCGTCGGCGTCACCTCCGCCTTCCTCGGCGGCGTGTGGGACGAGGTGCTGTCGCTGCTCACCAACGTGTTCCTGGTCATCCCGGCGCTGCCGCTGCTCATCGTGCTGCTCGGCTACCTGCAGAGCAAGGGGCAGACGGCCACCATCTTGGTGCTCAGCGGCCTCAGCTGGCCGTGGGGAGCGCGGGTGGTCCGCGCGCAGACCCTGGCCATCCGCAACCGGGACTTCATCTCGGCTGCCCGGGAGACCGGCGAGCGGACCTGGCGGATCATCACCTGGGAGATCGTGCCGAACGAGGTGAGCCTGATCGCGGCGAGCTTCGTGAATACGGTCCTCTACGCGATCGGCGCGTCGGTGGCGCTGGCCTTCATCGGCGTCACCAACCTGAACAGCTGGAGCCTGGGCACCATGCTCTACTGGGCGCAGAGCCAGCAGGCGCTGCAGCTCGGGGCCTGGTGGTGGTTCGTACCGCCGGGACTGGCCGTGGCGCTCATCGGCACCGGCCTGGTCCTGCTGAATACCGGGATCGACGAGCTCGGCAACCCGCGCCTGCGCGACGCGGCCAGCGCCAGCAAGATCGCCGGCCGCTGGCTGCGCCCGGCCGACCCCACGCCGGTGCTGGGCGAGATCGCGAACCAGCGCGGCCGGCTGGCCGGCTTCCTGCACTCCTTCTCCCGCAGCTCGCTGCTCGACGACACCGAAGGGGGCCGGGCCCGATGACGGCGAACCCAGACCAGGCGCCGGTCCCGCTGGCCACCTCTCCCCGGCTGGGCCAGGATCCGGTGCTCGAGATCAGCGACCTGTCGGTCGTCTACCGCACGCCGGGCGGTGACGTCCGGGCCGTGGACAAGGTGAACCTGAGCCTGGCGCCCGGCGAGGTGGTCGGCCTGGCCGGCGAGAGCGGCTCGGGGAAGTCCACGCTGGTCTACGGGGCCTCCCGGCTGTTGCGGGCACCCGCCCTGATCACCAGCGGCAGCGTCAGGTACAACGGGCGGCGGATGGCCGGCGGGGCCGGGCCCGTGGACGTGCTGCGGATGCGCCCCGACCAGCTGCGGAAGCTGCGCTGGCGCGAGATCGCCATCGTCTTCCAGAGCGCCATGAACGCGCTGAACCCGGTGCTCAACGTCCGCGACCAGCTGCTCGACGTCATCCACGCGCACCTGCGGATGCCGCGCGACGAGGCCAGGGAGCGCGCCGCCTCCCTGCTCGACCTGGTGGGCATCCCGCGCGCCCGGCTGCGCAGCTATCCGCACGAGCTGTCCGGCGGCATGCGCCAGCGGGTGATGATAGCGATGGCGCTGGCCACCGACCCCGAGGTCGTCATCATGGACGAGCCGACCACCGCGCTCGACGTGGTGGTGCAGCGCGACATCCTGGCGCAGATCGTGGAGCTCAAGGAGCAGCTCGGCTTCTCGATCGTGTTCATCACGCACGACCTGTCCCTGCTGCTCGAGCTGGCCGACCGGATCGCGGTGATGTACGCCGGGCAGCTGCTCGAGATCGGGACGTCCGGCGAGATCCACCGCGAGCCGTCGCACCCCTACACCAAGGGCCTGCTCAACTCGTTCCCCTCGCTCCGCGGGACGAAGCGCACCCTAGCCGGCATCCCCGGCTCACCACCCGACCTGCGCGATCCGCCGCCCGGCTGCCCGTTCCTGCCCCGCTGCGGGTACGGCACGTCGGCGTGCGAGGAGGTCGACATGCACCTGCTGCAAGTGGCCACGTCCAAGGACCCCGAGCACGTCACGGCGTGCCCGTTCGTCCTGCCGGAGACGCCCCTGCCTGGCATAAAGCAGCCCGGGGCCGAGCAGGCCGGGGTCACGTCGTCGCCGACCACCGAGGAGCCCGGAGCATGAGCGAGCACAGTGTCGGCAACGGGCAGGCAGGCACGCTGACGTCCGCCGCCGCGGCGCGCGGGCCGCTCGCCATGGAGGCGCTCTCCCTCAGCAAGGACTTCAAGATCGGCCGCGGCCAGACGCTGCACGCGGTCCGGGACGTGTCCTTCAACCTGTACCGCGGCGCCGTGGTCGCGCTGGTGGGCGAGAGCGGGTCCGGCAAGTCCACCGCGGCCCGGATGCTGGCCGGCCAGGAGCGGCTGACCTCCGGCTCGATCAAGCTGGACGGCAAGCCGGTCGAGGTGACCGGCCGCAACGACTTCCGCCGCTACAAGAGCGAGGTCCAGTACGTCTTCCAGGACCCGTTCGCCTCGCTGAACCCGGTGCATACCGTGCGCTATCACCTGGAGCGCCCGATCAAGCTGCACCAGGGCAAGATCACCGACATGGACGCCGAGGTCACGGCGCTGATGGAGCAGGTGCGGCTCACCCCGGCCAAGCAGTTCCTGGCCAAGTACCCGCACGAGCTGTCCGGCGGCCAGCGCCAGCGGGTGTCGTTCGCCCGGGCGCTCGCGGCCAAGCCGAGCGTGCTGCTGGCCGACGAGCCGGTCTCCATGCTGGACGTCTCGATCCGGCTCGAGATGCTGAGCCTGCTCGACGACCTGCGCCAGCGCTTCCGGCTGGCCATGCTGTACATCACCCACGACATCGCGTCGGCCCGGTACTTCGCCGACGAGGTCCTGGTGATGTACGCCGGGGAGATCGTGGAGCGCGGCCCGGCCGAGGAGATCACCCAGCAGCCGGCCCATCCTTACACGCAGCTGCTGGTCGCTTCGGCGCCCGACCCGGACAACCTGGGCAGCGTCCTGCGCGGGCGGGGCGGCCGGGCGGCCAACGGCGCCGGCGCCCCGGGCCCGGCCAAGCCGCGCCTGACCGGGCAGGTCGCCACGACCGGCTGCCCGTTCGCCCCCCGGTGCCCGCTGGCCGAGGACCGCTGCCGGGCCGAAGACCCGGTCCTGATGCCGATCACTGACACGCGCGGCGCGGCCTGCTGGCGCCTGGACGCCGCCGTCCCGGAGCTGGTTTCCGGGCGGCCCGGAGGTGCAACTACCCGATAACCCATCCACCGCCACCACACGAGAGAAAGACGAGAACGATGAGGAGAATGCACAGCCATAGACGGCTCCTGGCAGTAGGTGCCGCCGGCTTGCTCGCAGCGGGGCTCGCCGCATGCTCGTCGAGCAATTCGAGCTCAGGAAACACGGGCACGAACACGGGCTCCGCCGCCACGGGAAAGACCCTGGTCATGGAGAGCTCCCCGGAGTCCACCATCACCCAGAGCTTCAACCCGTTCGTCCCGACCGGGGCGCCCTGGGGCATGGGCGCCACGGGGCTCATCTACGAGCCGCTGATCCAGTTCAACCTGGCCGCCCCGCCGAAGTACTACCCGTGGCTGGCCACGTCTTACGCCTGGTCCAACGGCGGGAAGACGATCACCTTCGCGATCCGCCAGGGTGTGAAGTGGAATGACGGGCAGGCGTTCACGCCGGCCGACGTGGCGTTCACCTTCACCATGATGAAGGCCAACGCCGCGGTCAACCTCAACGGCATCAAGATCGACAGCGTGAGCACCTCCGGCAACAACGTCGTGCTCAACTTCCCGACCCCCCAGTTCACCAACCTGCAGTCCATCGCGGGCACCGCGATCGTGCCCAAGCACATCTGGAGCGCGCAGGCCAAGCCGGAGTCTTTCACTGACCCCAACCCGGTCGGCACCGGGCCGTTCAAGCTCGGCAGCTTCACGCCGCAGGGCTTCACCCTGGTCAAGAACGCCGGCTACTGGCAGGCGGCCAAGCTGAAGGTGCCCAAGGTCTTCTTCCCGGTGTACACCTCCAACACCAGCGCCCTGAGCGCGCTGTTCGCCGGGCAGATCGACTGGACCGGTAACTTCATCCCCGGCCTGCAGAAGAGTTTCGTCAAGCCCAACCCCAGCCTGCACCACTTCTGGGAGGCACCGGGCGGCACCAACAGCCTGATCCCGAACCTGAACAAGTGGCCGACCAACCAGCTGCCCGTGCGGCAGGCGATCAGCGCGGCCATCAACCGCCAGCTGCTCGCCTCCGAGGGCGAGGCTGGCCTGGAGAACCCGGTCCTCAACTCCACCGGCCTGACCTCCCCGCTGTTCGACGCCTGGGGCGGCCCGGTCGCCAACATGACCAACTCGGCCACCGGCAGCGCGGCCGCCGCGCAGCAGATCCTGCAGAAGGCCGGCTACACCAAGGGCAGCAACGGCTTCTTCTCCAAGGGCGGCAAGGAAGTCTCGCTCACGATCACCAACCCGTCCGCTTACACCGACTACGCCCAGGTCGATGCGCTCGTCGCGCAGGAACTGAAGGCGGCCGGCATCAACGCCACCTTCCAGGGGCAGTCCGTGGACGCCTGGAACAGCGACGTCGCCTCCGGGAACTTCCAGCTGACCTCGCACTGGTCCAACGGCGGGATCACCCCGTACAACATGTACGACGGCTGGCTGGACAGCGCGCTGTCCAGCGGCTCCACCGCCACCGGCAACTACGAGCGGCTCAAGGACTCGTCCGTCGACAGCATGCTGGCCAAGCTGGCCGGGGCCGAGTCGACCGCGGACCAGACCGCGGCGCTCGAGCCGATCGCCAAGTACGTCGCGGCGAACCTGCCCATCATCCCGACCACCACCTCCTCGCAGTGGTTCGAGTACAACTCGCAGAACTACACGGGCTGGCCGACTCAGGACAACCCGTACGAGACCGGTCAGCCCTCCGGAACCAACAACGGTCCGGGCTCGGGCACCGATGAGGTAGTGATCCTGCACCTGGTTCCGCGGTAACTGATCCGGCCGCGGACATAAGCGGGCCCGCCCCCGGTAACCCCCCCACCGGGGGCGGGCCTCCCCTCCCGTAAAAACAATCAGCCCAGCTAGCACCCCCAGGGACGCGGACGCCGGATGAGCATGCCGCCGCGCATCGCCTTCAGCACTCTCGCCTTCCCTGACGCCACCCTGGCGGCGGCCGTATCGCTCGGCCGCCGCTGGGGATACGCGGGCATCGAGCTCCGGCTCATCGACGGCGAGCTCATCGACCCGTCGATGCCCGCCGCCCGCCGCGCGCAGGTCAGCCGGACCCTGGCCGGCCTGCCCGTCGTCGCGGTCGACAGCTCCATCCGCATCACCGGCACCGATCCCGGCCCGGAACTGCGCCGCTTCCTCCAGCTGGCCAGCGACTGGGATTCCCCGCTGATCCGCGTGTTCGGCGGCGACCTAGGCCCGCCCCCGCTGCGCCAGCGTCAGCTCCAGGCCGCGGCGCGGGTCCTCGAGGACGCCGTGCCGCTGGCCGCCCGGCTCGGCGTCGCCATCGGCGTGGAGACGCACGACGCCTTCTCCGCCTCCTCGGCCGTGGCCGAGCTGCTGGCCCTGTTGTCAGCGGACGGGGTGCCCTCGGACTTCGTGGGCGCGGTATGGGACAGCCATCACCCGCACCGGGCGGGTGAGACGCCCGCCGAGGTCCACGCCAACCTGGGCTCCCGGATCCTGCTCGCCCAGGTCAAGGACGCCCGCCGCACCGCGGGCGGGGAATGGCAGCTGGTGCCGCTCGGCGAGGGCGAGGTACCGGTGCGCGAGATGCTCAGCCTGCTGCGGACCGCCGGCTACCCGCACTGGATATCCGTGGAGTGGGAGAAGCGCTGGCATCCCGAGATCGAGGAGCCGGAGGTGGCGCTCCCCCAGCACCTGGACCTGCTGGCCAGGTGGCTCGGCCGCTAGGATCGAACCCGATGAGCGGCTTCGGGATCGTCGGCACCGGGGTGATCGCGGCCCTGCACGCCGCCGCGATCAGGACCCTGCCCGGGGCCCGGCTCGCGGCCGTCACCGACGTCGCCGCCGGGGCGGCCGGGGCCTTTGCCGCCGTCCGGGGCTGCGCGGCCGAGCCGGACCTGGACGCGCTGCTGGCCCGGCCGGACGTCGACGTGGTGTGCGTCTGCGTGCCGAGCGGCCTGCATGCCGAGACCGGCATCCGCGCCGCGCGGGCCGGGAAGCACCTGGCGGTGGAGAAGCCGGTCGATGTCACCCTGGCGGCCGCCGACCGGCTCATCGAGGCGGCCCGCTCGGCCGGCGTGGCGCTGACCGTGATCTCCCAGCACCGCTTCGACCCGGGCCCGATCGAGCTGAGGCGCCTGATTGACGAGGGCGCCCTGGGCCGGCTGGTGCTCGGCGAGGCCAGCACCAAGTGGTACCGGACCCAGGGGTACTACGACAGCGCCGCCTGGCGCGGGACCTGGACGATGGACGGCGGCTCGCTGATGAACCAGGGCGTGCACTACGTCGACCTGCTGCGCTGGTGCATGGGCCCGGTGACCGAGGTCACCGCGGTCTGCACCACCCAGGCGCACCAGGTCGAGGTCGAGGACACGGCGCTGGCCGTCGTCCGGTTCGGCTCGGGCGCCGTCGGCACCATCATGTCCACCACCGCCGCCTATCCCGGCTTCCCGCAGCGGCTCGAGATCACCGGCACCAGCGGAACGGTGATCGTCGAGGACGGCCGCATCGCCCGCCGCGCGCTCACCGGCGAAGCCGCGGCCAGCGCTGATCAGGCCGATGCCGACCAGGCCGGGGCCGGCGGCCCGGGAGCGGCCGCGGACCCGGTCGCGATCGAGGTGGCCAGCCACGCGGCGCAGCTCGCCGACCTGCTGGCCGCGGTCGCGGAAGGCCGCGAACCCGCCGTCAGCGGCCAGGCCGGCCGCGACACCCTCGAGATCGTCTGCGCCGTGTACGAGTCGGCCCGCACCGGCCAGACCGTCAAGCTCGCGGCCGCTTCGGGCTCATGACGGTTACTCTCAGCGGGTTCGCCGACGAGATCTCGCCCGATCCGCGGGAGCAGCTCGCCACCCTGGCGGCCGAGTCGATCACGCACCTGGAGCTGCGCAGCGCCTGGTCGGTGAACGTGGCCGACTTCACCGCCGCGCAGCTCGCCGAGTTCCGGGCCCGGCTGGACGACGCCGGGGTGCGGGTCTCCGCGATCGGGTCGCCGATCGGGAAGATCCCGGTCGGCGCGCCGCTCGGCCCCGAGCTGGACCGGATGCGCCGGGTGGCGGCCACGGCGCACCAGCTCGGCACGCCCCTCGTCCGGGTGTTCTCGTTCTTCATCCCGCCCGGCGAGGAGCCGGGCCGCTACCGGTCCGAGGTCATCGACCGGATGGCCGCGCTGGCCCAGCTAGCCGCCGGCGAGGGGCTGGTGCTGGCCCACGAGAACGAGAAGGAGATCTTCGGCGACGTCCCGTCCCGCTGCGCCGACCTGATCGCCGCGGTGAACTCCCCCGCCCTGCGGGCGACGTTCGACGCGGCCAACTTCGTCCAGTGCGGCGTCCGGCCGTTCACCGACGCCTACCCCCTGCTCCGGCCCTATCTGGTCTACCTCCAGGTCAAGGACGCCCTCGCGGCCACCGGCGAGGTGATGCCGGCGGGCGAGGGCGACGGGCAGGTCCGCGAGACGCTGGCCGCGCTGCGGGACTCGGGATTCGACGGCTTCATGTCGCTGGAACCGCACCTGGCCCGGGCCGGGCGCTTCGGCGGGTTCAGCGGACCCGAGGCGTTCACCCGGGCCGTCCGGGCTCTGAAGTCCGTGCTGAACGACCTGGGAATTTCCTGGCACTGACCAGTTGATATCCCGGAGGCGACGGCCGCTCCCGGCGTGTTTAAGTGGGCGCACCAGGGTATGAGACGCCCTTGCGCTCGTACCGTGCCAGCCACCGGGAGGTGCCCGTGCCCACGCCGTCCACCGATATCGACCTCGCGTTCGCCGCCGAGCTCGGCCAGCAGCTGCGAGTGGACTCCGTCCGGTCGAGTACGTCGGCCGGATCCGGTCACCCCACGTCGAGCATGTCCGCCGCGGACCTGATGGCCGTGCTGGTGGGCCGGCACCTGCGCTACGACTGGGACAACCCGGATAATCCCGCCAACGACCACCTCATCTTCTCCAAGGGGCACGCGTCACCCCTGGTGTACTCGGTCTACAAGGCGGCCGGGGTGGTCTCCGACGAGGAGCTGATGACCGGCTACCGGCGGCTCGGGTCACGCCTGGAGGGACATCCCACCCCGGCCGGCCTGCCCTGGACGGACGTGGCGACCGGGTCGCTCGGGCAGGGCCTGCCAGACGGGGTCGGCGTCGCGCTGGCCGGGAAGTACCTCGATGAGCAGCCGTACCGGGTCTGGGTCCTATGCGGTGACAGCGAGATGGCCGAAGGGTCGATGTGGGAGGCCTTCGACAAGGCGTCCCACTACAAGCTGTCCAACCTGATCGCCATTGTCGACGTCAACCGGCTCGGTCAGCGCGGTCCGACCGACCTGGGCTGGGACACCGAGGCCTACCGGCGGCGGGCGGAGGCGTTCGGCGCCCGGACGTTCGTCATCGACGGCCACGACGTGACCGCCGTCGACCAGGCGCTGGCCCAGGCGGGCGACCTGAGCGGTGAACAGCCGGCCGTCATCGTGGCCCGCACCGTCAAGGGCAAGGGCTTCTCCGAGGTCGAAGACGCCGAGGACTGGCACGGCAAACCTTTCCCGTCCGACATGGCCGAGCGGGCCATCGCCGAACTCGGCGGCGAGCGCCAGCTGGTGGTGCGGGGTCCGCAGCCGCCCGCGGGCGCCGGGTCCGGGACGCGACGGCCCGCGGCTGGCCGGGCCGAGGTCAAGCTGCCCGTCTACGAGCGGGGCGACAAGGTGGCCACGCGCAAAGCTTACGGTGAGGCGCTGGCCGCGCTGGGCGCGCGCCCCGATGTTGTCGCGATGGACGGCGAGGTCAGCAACTCGACCTACGCGTCCCTATTCGCCCACGCGCATCCCGGTCGGTACTTCGAGATGTACATCGCCGAGCAGCAGATGGTGGCCGCGGCGGTCGGGGTGGGCGTGCGCGGCTACCGGCCGTTCGCGTCGAGCTTCGCGGCGTTCCTCACCCGCGCCTATGACTTCATCCGGATGGCCGCGGTTTCCCGGGCGAACATCTGCCTGGCCGGCTCGCACGCCGGGGTGGAGATCGGCGCCGACGGGCCGTCCCAGATGGCGCTGGAGGACCTGGCCATGATGCGTGCCGTGCACGGCTCGACCGTGCTCTACCCCAGCGACGCCACCAGTGCCGCCGCCCTGGTCCAGGTCATGGCCGACCTGGACGGGATCTCCTACATGCGCACCACCCGGGGCGGCTACCCGGTGCTGTACGAGAACGGCGAGACGTTCCCGGTGGGCGGGTCCAAGGTGCTCAGGTCGGGCGATGCCGACCAGGTGACCCTGGTCGGCGCCGGAATTACCCTGCACACCTGCCTGGACGCGGCCGATCAGCTGGCCGCGGAAGGAATCAGCGCGCGGGTGATCGACCTGTACTCGGTCAAGCCGGCGGACACCGCGACGCTCACCGAAGCCGCCGCCGCGACCGGCGGCCGGATGGTGATCGCCGAGGATCACCATCCCGAGGGCGGCCTCGGCGCGGCCGTCCTGGACGCGCTCACCGGGGCCGGGCGCACCGAGCTGGCCGTGGCCCACCTGGCCGTGCGCATCATGCCCGGTTCGGGCAGCACCCCCGAGCTGCTCGCCCAGGCAGGCATCGACGCCGACGGCATCGCCGCCGCCGCGCGGCGCCTCCTGAACTAGGATCGGAGACCGAGGTTCAGTTACTCCCGGTCAGGCCCCAGCGCCGCCGGATGCCGCGGTCGGCCACGCCGAATAGCTGGTCCACGATGACACCGATGATCAGGATCACGATGATGATCGCGACCGCGCTCTCCATGTCGGACTGGTCCTGGTCGGTGGACAGCAGCACCCCGAGCGACGGCTGGTTGGCGATGATGACCAGCAGCTCGCCGGCCATCAGGCTGCGCCAGGCGAACGCCCAGCCCTGCTTCAGCCCGGCCACGAACGCGGGCAGCGAGGCCGGCAGGATCAGGTGCCGGTACAGCGACACCCGGCGCAGGCCCATCATCGCGCCCGCCTTGAGCAGCAGCGGCGGGGTGTAGTCCACGCCGGCGATCAGGCCGTTGGCCACCGACGGGGCGGCGCCGAGGATGATGACGAACAAGATCGCCTGGGTGGAGATCCCGAACAAGATGATGGCGAACGGGAACCAGGCGATCGACGGCAGCGTCTGCAGCCCGGTGATCAGGGACCCGACCGCCGCCCGCAGCGGCTTGATCCGGGACACCAGGGCGCCGACGACCGCGCCGATCAGCACGGCCAGGCCGAAGCCGAGCAGGGCGCGCTCGGCCGTGGTGGCGATCGCATGCCACAGCAGGCCGGTCCCCAGCTGGTGCCACAGGTTCGACAGCGTCGCGCCCGGGCCGGGGAAGATGGCCTTCTTCCAGCCGCTGAGGTGGACCAGCTGCCAGATCACCAGCACGATGGCGATGGCCAGGACCACCGGCCACACGCCGCCCCAGGCCCGGGTGGCCAGCTTGCGTCCGCGCTGGTCCGAGGGAGCCTCCAGCGACTCCAGGTACGTGAGCCGCTGCTCGTAACCCGGGACCTTCGTGTTCGCGGCCGGCGGTATGTCACCGCTTGACATCGCGGCTCATCTCCTCGCGCAGCCGGTCGGTAATCTGGGCGGCCAGCTCGGCCACCGGGGCCGAGTCGATCCGCCGGGGCTGCTCGATCGGCACGTCGTACTCGGCGATGACCCGGCCGGGACGGCTGCTCAGCACGATCACCCGGTCGCCGAGCCGGACCGCCTCCCGCACGTTATGGGTCACGAACAGGACGGTCAGCTGCCGGCCGGCGCAGATCCGGTCGAGCTCGTCGTGCAGCACGTCCCTGGTCATCGCGTCGAGCGCGCCGAACGGCTCGTCCATCAGCAGCACGTCCGCGTCCTGGGCCAGCGCCCGGGCCAGCGCGACCCGCTGCCGCATGCCGCCGGACAGCTGGTGCGGCCGC
>JAICWX010000539.1 GCA_025934635.1 Streptosporangiaceae bacterium
GCTGGACTCGGTGAACGACTCGCCGTAGGCGAAGTCCATGTTCACGTCGCGGACCTCCATCGCCGTGCCCGGCACCTTCGAGCCGAACCTGACCGTGATGCCCTCGTCCGGCTGGATCCTGATCACCAGCGCGTTCTGGCCGAGCTCCTCGGTGTCAGTGGCGGAGAACGGCAGGTGCGGCGCCCGGTGGAAGATCAGCGCGATCTCGGTCATGCGGCGCGGCAGCCGCTTGCCCGCGCGCAGGTAGAACGGGACCCCGGCCCAGCGCCTGGTGTCCACGCCCAGCCGCAGCGCGGCGTAGGTCTCGGTGCGCGAGTCGGCCGGGATGCCGTCTTCCTCCAGGAAGCCGTGGACCTGACGGCCGCCCTGCCAGCCCGCCGAGTACTGCCCGCGCGCGGTGCCCGCCGTGATGTCGGCGGGCAGCCGGACCGCGGACAGCACCTTCTCCTTCTCCATCCGCAGCGAATCCGCGTCGAACGCGACCGGTTCCTCCATGGCGACCAGCGCCAGCAGCTGCAGCAGGTGGTTCTGGATCACGTCACGGGCCGCGCCGATGCCGTCGTAGTAGCCGGCCCGGCCGCCGATGCCGATGTCCTCGGCCATCGTGATCTGGACGTGGTCCACGTGGTCGCGGTTCCAGACTGGCTCGAACATCTCGTTGGCGAACCGCAGCGCCAGGATGTTCTGCACCGTCTCCTTGCCGAGGTAGTGATCGATGCGGAACACCGCCTCGGGCGGGAAGACCCCGTCCAGGGTCGCGTTCAGCTCCCGCGCGCTGGTCAGGTCGTGACCGAACGGCTTCTCGATCACCACCCGCCGCCAGCCCCCGTTGTCGGAGTCGGACAGGCCGCTGCGCTTGAGCTGCTGCACCACGGTGGGGAACTGGCCGGGCGGGATCGAGAGGTAGAAGGCGTAGTTCCCGCCGGTGCCCCGCTCCGCGTCGAGCTGCCGGACGCACGAGGCCAGCTGGTCGAACGCCGCGTCGTCGGAGAACGAGCCGGACACGAACCTGACGCCCTCGCTGAGCTGCTGCCAGACCGCGTCCCGGAACGGCGTCCGCGCGTATTCCTTCACCGCCCGGTAGGTGACCTGGGCGAAATCCTCATCCTGCCAGTCCCGGCGGGCGAAGCCGACGAACGAGAAGCCCGGCGGCAACAGGCCGCGGTTGGCCAGGTCGTAGACGGCCGGCATCAGCTTCTTGCGGGCCAGGTCGCCGGTGACCCCGAACATGACCAGCACGCACGGCCCGGCCACCCGGGGTATGCGCCGGTCCCGCGGGTCACGGAGCGGATTACGTGATGCGGCGGAGATCTCGTGCATTCCTGCGATGACTCCCGGGTTGGCCGGGGCCGGCCCTTGATCGGCCGTCACTCAGAGCCCCATGTTGCTTCTGATCGTGTCGAGCAGCTCGTTCCACGACGCCTCGAACTTCGCCACGCCCTCGTCCTCCAGCACCTGCACCACGTCGTCGTAGCCGATGCCGAGCTTCTCCAGGTCGGCGAAGAGCTTCCGCGCGTCGTCGTAGGTGCCGTGCACGGTGTCACCGCGCAGCTCGCCGTGGTCCGCGGTGGCCTTGATGGTGGCCTCGGGCATGGTGTTCACCGTGTCCGACACGACCAGGTCGACCACGTACATCGTGTCGGGGAACGCCGGGTCCTTGGTCGAGGTGGAAGCCCACAGCGGTCGCTGCACGTTGGCCCCAGCCGCGGCCAGCGCCTGCCAGCGCTCGGTCGCGCACTTGTTCTCGAACAGCTCGTAGGCCAGCCGGGCGTTGGCGATAGCCGCCTTGCCGCGCAGCGCCTCGGCCTCGGGCGTGCCCAGCTTGTCGAGCCGGCCGTCGACCTCGGTGTCGACCCGGCTGACGAAGAACGAGGCCACCGAGAAAATCTTGGAGATGTCGTGGCCGTTCTCCTTGGCCGCCTCCAGGCCGGCCATGTAGGCGTCGATGACCGCGCCGTGCCGCTCCAGGGAGAAGATCAGCGTGACGTTGACGCTGATGCCCTGGGCGATCGTGTCCGTGATCGCCTGCAGGCCCGCCTGGGTGGCCGGGATCTTGATGTAGGCGTTAGGGCGGTCGACCATCCACCACAAGTTCCTGGCCTCGGCGACGGTCTTCTCGGTGTCCTTGGCCACCCGCGGGTCGACCTCGATCGACACCCGGCCGTCCAGGCCGCTGGTGGCGTCGTAGACCGGGCGCAGCACGTCGCACGCCCAGCGGATGTCGTAGGTGGTCAGGGCGCGTGAGGCTTCCTCCACGCTCACGCCGCGGATCTTGAGGTCCTTGACCTGCTCGTCGTAGGCGTCCCCCTGGGACAGCGCCTTGGCGAAGATGGTCGGGTTGGAGGTCACCCCTACGACGTGGAACTCGTCCATGAGCGACTGCAGGTTGCCGGTACGCAGCCGCTCGCGGCTGATGTCGTCCAGCCAGATCGACACCCCGGCCTCGGAGAGCTGTGCGAGAACGTCACTTGACACCGTGATTTCCTTCCTGCGTACCGGGGTCCGGGCTCAGGCCCTGACCCGGGCCAGACTGTCGCGTGCGGCTGCGGCTACCCGCTCGGCCGTGATGCCAAACTCTTCGTAAATCTTCTGGTAGGCGGCCGAGGCACCGTAGTGGTCTACTCCGATTGAAGCGCCCGCATCTCCTGTAAACAACTTCCAGGGCGGGGTAATCCCGGCTTCCACCGAGACCCGGGCCCTGATCGTAGGAGGCAGGACTTCGCGCCGGTAGGACTCGTCCTGCTCGTCGAACCACTCGACGCACGGCATCGACACGACCCGGGCCGAGACGCCGTCGGCGGCCAGCAGCTCGCGCGCGTCCAGGGCGATCGAGACCTCGCTTCCCGTCGCGATCAGGATCACGTCCGTCCCCGGAGCCAGCACGTAACCGCCCTGGGCCGCCTTGGCCGCGCCCTCGAGCTCGCCCGAGCGGTCCAGCACCGGCAGGTTCTGCCTGGTCAGGCACAGCGCTGCGGGCCGGGCCCGCTCCAGGATGGTCCGCCAGGCGATCACGGTCTCGTTCGCGTCACCCGGCCGCACTACCTCGAGGTTCGGGATGTTGCGCAGCGACCACAGGTGCTCGATCGGCTGGTGGGTGGGGCCGTCCTCACCCAGCCCGATGGAGTCGTGCGTCCACACGAAGGTGACCGGGATCTCCATCATCGAAGCCAGCCGCACGGCAGGCCGCATGTAGTCGCTGAACTGCAGGAACGTGCCGCCGTAGACGCGCGTCCCGCCGGACAGCGCGATCCCGTTGAGGATGGCGCCCATGCCGTGCTCGCGGATGCCGAAATGCAGGGTCCGCCCGTACGGGTTGCCCGGCCACATCGCCGTCTGGTGGTTGGCCGGGATGAAGGACGGCTCGCCCTCCATCGTCGTCAGGTTGGATTCGGCCAGGTCAGCCGAGCCACCCCACAGCTCGGGCAGCTTGGGAGCCAGGGCGGACAAGATGGCGCCGGAGGCCTTGCGGGTGGCCATGCCCTTGGCGTCGGCCGGGAACTCCGGCAGCGCCTCGGTCCAGCCGTCCGGCAGGCGGCGGACGGCCATCCGGTCGAACAGCGCCTTGGCCTGCGGGTTGGCCGTAGCCCACTCGGCGAACGCCCCTTCCCACTCCGCGTGCACCTGCTTGCCGCGCTCGGCGACCTGACGGGCATGGTTGAGCGCGTCTTCCTCGACCGGGAAGTCGACCTCGGGGTCGAAGTGCAGGATTTCCTTGGTCGCCTTGACCTCGGGCACGCCCAGCGCGGACCCGTGCGCCGCGCCGGTGTCCTTCTTGTTCGGGGCGGGCCAGCCGATGATCGTCTTCAGCGCGATGAACGACGGCGCCTCGGTGTGCTCCTTGGCGGACAGGATCGCCTGGTACAGGGCATCCACGTCCTCGTGGTAGCCGCCGCGCGGGCCGCGCCAGTCCACCTTCTGCACGTGCCAGCCGTAGGCCTCGTAACGCGCGGCCACGTCCTCGGACTTGGCGATGTTGGTGTTGTCCTCGATGGAGATCTGGTTGTCGTCGTACAAGACGATCAGGTTGCCGAGCTCCTGGTGGCCGGCCAGCGAGGAGACCTCGTGACTGATGCCTTCCTCGATGTCCCCGTCGGAGACGAAGCAGTACACGAAGTGGTCGAACGGGCTGGTGCCGGGCGCGGCGTCCGGGTCGAACAGGCCGCGCTCGCGGCGGGCGCCCATGGCCATGCCCACGGCGTTGCCGATGCCCTGGCCGAGCGGGCC
>JAICWX010000150.1 GCA_025934635.1 Streptosporangiaceae bacterium
ACGAACTGCTGCTGCTGGGCGTCCAGCGTCCTGATGATCTGCTGCATCGCGGCGTTGTAGCCGGACGCGCCGGAAGCCGCGACCACCAGGTAGATGTCGTCGTTGCCGATTTGCCGTTCCAGCTGGTCCTGCTGGCTCTGGGAGATGAGGGCGCGTCCGTCGCTGGTGACGCACACGTGGTGCTTGGCCAGGCAGTCCGCCAGCGTATCGGCCCGGGCCGGAGTGCCGGAAAGCCAGATCACCGCGGCCACGCCGAGCAGCAGGGCTACGAGTCGTCGCATGGCGCAACCTCCATTCCCCGTTAGGTTCACACCCTACGCGCCGGCTCAGGCAGGCAGCGGTTTCCGCTCCCGCACGCTGCCGTCGGCCATGACGTCGCCGCCCTCGCAGCACCACTGCACCCGGCCGCCCTCGAACTGCTCGTTGTACAGCTCGGCGTACAGGCCGCGCTGCCGGAGCAGGTCCTGGTGCGACCCCGACTCCACCACGGTGCCGCCGTCGATGACGTTGATCACGTCGGCGTTGACGATGGTGGACAGCCGGTGCGCGATCGCGATCGTGGTCCGCGACCCCATCAGCGCGTCGAGCGCCTTCTGCACCTCCCGCTCGCTGGCCGTGTCCAGCGCCGACGTCGCCTCGTCGAGGATCAGGATCCGCGGGTCGTGCAGCAGCACCCGGGCGATGGCCAGCCGCTGCTTCTCCCCGCCGGACAGCCGGTAGCCGCGCTCGCCCACCACCGTGTCGTAGCCGTCGGGGAACTCCATGATCCGGTCGTGGATGTAGGCGGCCCGGGCCGCCTCCTCGATCTCGGCCAGCGACGCGCCGGGCTTGCCGTACTCCAGGTTGGCCAGGATCGTGTCGTGGAAGAGATAGCTCTCCTGGGTGACGAACCCGATGACGGCGGCCAGCGAGGCCTGCCGGACCTGCCGCACGTCGGCCCCGTCGATCTCGATCGCCCCGCCGGTGACGTCGTACAGCCGGGGGATGAGGTAGCTGATCGTGGTCTTCCCGGCCCCGCTCGGCCCGACCAGGGCGACGAGCTGGCCGGGTTCGGCCGAGAAGGACACGCCACGCAGCGCGTCCTCGGGAACCCCCGCGTACCGGAAGTGCACGTCGCGCAGCGCCACCTGCCCGCCGGTGGCCATCGACGGCAGGTCGGTCGCGCCGGGCGCGTCGACGATGTCCGGCTTCAGGTCCAGGTACTCGAAGATCCGGTCGAACAGCGCCAGCGACGAGCGGAGCTCGACCGAGACCTGGAGCAGCTGCCCGATCGGGAAGTACAGCCGGGTCTGCAGCGTGGTGAAGGCCACGATCGTGCCCGCCGAGACCGGCGACCCGTGCGCCAGCAGCAGCCCCGCGATGAGGTAGACGGCCGCCGGGGTGATGGACAGGAACGCCTGCACCACGGCGTAGAACCCCTGGCCGATCATCTGCTGCCGCACCTCGAGGTCGGCCAGCCGCTGGTTCTCCCGCCGGTACCGGCCGATATCCCGTCCCTGGTTCCCGAACACCTTCGCCAGCAGCACCCCGGACACCGACAGCGTCTCCTCGCTGATGGCGCTCATCGCCGCCAGCGCTTCCTGCGTCGACCGCGACACCTTGCGGCGCCGGTCGCCGACCAGCTTGGTCAGCCAGAAGAAGGCGGGCACGGTGATGACGGCCACGATGGTGAGCTGCCAGGACAGGATGATCATCGCGACGATCGTGGAGAGGAAGATGACGACGTTGGCCAGGATGCTCGAGGCGGTCGTGGTGACCACCGTCTGGACGCCGCCCACGTCGTTGGCCAGCCGGGACTGGATCTCGCCGGTCTTGGTGCCGGTGAAGAAGGCCAGCGACAGCGTCTCCAGGTGCGAGTAGAGCCGCTCCCGCAGGTCGCGCATGACCAGCTGGCCGACCTTGGTCGTCTCGTAGGTCTGCAGGATCCCGATGGCGCCGTTGACGATCGGCACCGCGGCCATGACGGCCACCAGGACGTACAGCAACCCGAGCCGCGGCCCGCCCGGCACGAACAGCGCCTGGTTGAACACGGCCTGGATGAGCAGCGGGTTGACGATGCCGATCGTCGAGGTCAGCACGATGAGCCCGACCACCAGGGCAACCTGCCCCCGGTACGGCCGGAACAGCGGTATCACCCGCCGCGCGGTGTCCCGGCCCGCGTGCGCCGGCGCCTCGGTCGTCATCCGTCCACTATCGCACCGGCCCGAACCTCCCCTTAACTAGCGGCGGGCGGTGACGATCCAGGCGCGGGAATCGAACCTGACGCCCTTGCCGCCATTGTGCTCGGCGAGCGTCACGCGCAGCCGCCCGAGGGCGCGGTCGGCGTCAGCGGAATCCAGGCGGTCGAGTGCGTGACTGGTGCTGGCGAAGCCGCGGATCCAGTCCAGGGCAGTGGCCACGTCCGGGCCGAAGTACATGGGCTGGCGGACGTCGGTGAAGGTGACGCCGGCGAACCCGGCCGACTCCAGGATCGCGGTCACGGCCGGCGGATCGGCCAGCGAGAACGGATCCGGTCCCGCCGCCGCGGCGCCCGCCGGCCCCTCGGGCCCGGCCAGGCACCGGCGGATGGCCCTGTCCCACTCGTTGCGGTCGTGCGCCTGCCAGACCATCATCACCAGGCGCCCGTCCGGCCGCAGTGCCCGTCCGATATTGGCGAACGCAGCCACCGGATCGGCGAAGAACATCGTCCCGAACCGGCTCACCGCCAGGTCGAACCGCTCCCGCGCGAACCGGTGGACCTCCGCGTCGGCCTGCTCGAAGGCGACGTTGCGCACCCCCTGCGCCTCGGCCAGCTCGCGCGCCCGCTCGATGGCAGGCCCGGATATGTCCACCCCGAGGGCACTGCCCGCCGGGGCCATCCGCGCGACCTCCCGGGTCGTCTGCCCGCTCCCGCAGCCGATGTCCAGCACTCGCTCACGCGGCTGGACCCCGTAAGCCCGTCGCAAGACCTCGTTATGCCGCCGCAGCTCATCGTCGTAGTCAATAAGACCAGCCTACGGCCCGGTCCCACCAGCCTCCGATGCCCGACGGCCCCTTTCCTCCCTCGCGATACGACCTGGATGGAGCATCGATGTCGTGATCACGACCTGGATGGAGCATCAATGCCGTTACCGGGAGCGGGGTGAGGGCCAGGGTCGATGACAGGTGCGGGCTGCGGCAAGGCCTCATAAGTCCGCAAACCGCTTCCGTCCGCCGCCCCGCTCGCCAGTCTCAGCGGAAGGGGTTGGTGACCTGCACGCCGCCGTAGTCCTGGCCGTCGCTGAGGTCCTCGGACAGGACGTGCGGGCAGCCCGCCGCGCGGGACGCCTCGATGATCGCGGCGTCCCAGTACGAGAGCTGGAACCGCTGGCGGGCGTCCAGGGCCGCCAGCACGATCCCGCTCGTGATGTCCTGGACCTGGAAGCGCCGGAACGACTCGACGAGCAGGACCGCCTGCCGGTGGCCGATGGCATCGGGGCGGCTCGCGCGGGTCGCCTGGACGTAGAACTCCTGCAGGACCTGCACCGACAGCGCCAGGTCGCGCCCGGCCAGGATGTCGTTGGCGCGCTTGTTCTGTGATCAGAGGGGCGAGGGCTATTGCTCCACGAACGCGGCGAGGTTCGCCAGCGAGGAGCTGAGCCCGGCGGCGTGGTCCTCGGCCGAGATGCCATCCGGGACATCCTCGGCCACGATGTCGACCCGCGTCCCCGCCTCGACGGCGGTGACCTCCCAGGTCATGGTCATGGTGCCGGCGAAGGCGGGGTCGTCGGAGACGAAGTCCACCGCCTGCACGACCCGCTGGCCGGGGACGATGTCGACGAAACGGGCCTCGACGACGTCGGAATCCGCGGTCGCCTTACCCGGCGCGCCCGCTGCGTCCGCATAGGTCAGCACCATCCGGTACGACCCGCCCGGCCGGGCATCGAACCACTCGAACCTGCCGGTCATCTCCCCGGGAGGGAGCCACACCATGAGCGCATCGGGATCGACGAGAGCGGCCCAGACGCGCCCGCACGGCGCGGCCAGCACCCGCGACCCCCTGTCTGTACGGGGCATGGCATGACCCTAGCGCCCGGGGGTGACAAAACGCCGTTACGCCCAGGCATAACCGGCCCGGGATGGCGACCAGCGCCCAGGCGGCTTCCCACAGGGTGCTGACGGTCACCCGCAGCTGCCGGGCCCGCGCGCCCACCGGCGGCGAGAACCAGAAGGCGCCGATGCCCTCGTGGCCGGGAAACACGGTGCCGTCGCCGTCGGCGCCTTCGTACTCAGCCCCGCTGTCGTCGACGGCCGTGACCCGGAAGCACGGCGTGATCAGCGGCCAGTGCCCCCCGAAGATCCAGGGATACCCGTACAGCCGGACGGACACCAGGTCCTCGCGGGCCGTGATGCTCTCGAGCACCACGGTGGCCCGCTCCAGCGGGAGCCGGACCGCCAGGTCCGCGCCGCTGGCCGGCCCGGCCGCGGCCAGCGGCCCCAGCAAGGCCAGCTGCCGCTCGCTGAGGTGCACCCGCCAGTCCCGCCGCACCCGGTCCGCGATGCCGGTGAGCACGGCGCTGTCCGGCGGCAGCGCGCCGACGGCGACCAGCGCATCGGCCACGGCCGACATGATGGCCGCGGTGTCGAGCTCCACCGAGCCGGTCTCGAACGAGCCGATCGACCAGTCGTGATCCGGTGGCGCGAGCTGGTCCAGGTAGCACTCCGCCGGGGACGGCCAGGGCGGTGCCGCCGTCCCGGCCGGCACCGCGGCAGGCGCCGGAAAATTGAACCGAACGGGCGGCCCGCCCCCCGCCGCGAACTCCAGCCACCGGACGCCGGGCCGGCCGTCCCGTGAACCGGCCTCATCGCCGACGGGCCGGGCCAGCAGCTCCCCGGCGGGAATCCAGCGTGTCACCCCCGACGCGGAGCACTGCCCGGAGATCGTGCCGGGCACGTCCGCTGCGGGCACCCGGTACGTCCCGCCGGTGTCGTCGGTAACCGACAGCTCCCCGATGTCCTCGGTGATCTCCGCCATGAGAGCGCCGGCCACCTCGCGGCCACCATCGCGCGGGTCACCGTAATAGCGCAGCCGGATCCCTTCCGGGGTCAGCGCGGCAAACGTGATGGTGAGGTCGTGGCGCCGGAGCCGGCAGCGCACGGGACCGGCGGCGACCGCCAGCGGGAGCTGCCGCGGACTGCGCCGGGCGGCCGCCCGCGCCTCCTGGAAGGTGCGCGCGCCCGCGCTGACGCTCAGTTCCCCGATCTCCCGGCCGACCCGGAAGCCCGCCGCCTCCAGCCCCGCCTGCGGCTCGGCCAGGATCTCGGCGGCCCGCGCCGCGGGCAGCAGTCCGAGCACCGTGAACGCGTTGGCCACGGCCTCCACGCTGAGTCGCGCGACCGGGTACGGGCCACCTTCCCGGACGCGGCCCAGCGGAGCCGTCATGGCCCGGAGGTAGCCCTCCGGATCCACCGGCGGCGGCCTAGCTTCCGTCAGCCATCATCACTTTCTCACCGGCGTAGTCCTCTTAGTCCCACGGTACGCCGCTCGCCCCGATTAGCCAGCGGCTGCCGCCAGCAGTCCCAGTTCAGTGGTTGTGGGTCAGGAGGTTTTCCAGCAGGGCCGCGATCTGGGCGGTCAGCTGCTCCGGCGTGGTTCCCAGCGTGACGCAGCGGCCCTCGAGCGGCCCGTCGAGCCACAGGGTCACGATGCCGACCGACAGCGCCCAGACAGCGGAAACGAGGGGACCGGGGTCGCCCGGTGGCGCGCTGCCTTCCCGCTGGCAGTCCTCGACCACCTCGGTCAGGAGCTGGATCGCCCCTTCGCCGGCCGATTGCGCCTCGGGATGCCGGTCCGGCTGGGCCAGTTCGCCGCGCAGCATGAGGTGGACATGCGCGGGATGGTCGCGGGCGAAGGCGACGTAGGTCTCGATCAGGGCGCCCAGCGCCCGCACCGCGGTGGGGGCCTGCTCGCGGGCCTGGCGCAGCTGGCCCTCGAGTATCTCGTGGCCCTGCGCCGCGATCGCCGCCAGCAGCGCGGAGCGGTCGGCGAAGTGATGGTACGGCGCCCCCGGGCTCACCCCGGCGGCCCGCGCCACCCGGCGCAGGCTCACCGCGCCGATGCCCTCGGCCTCGATGAGCGCGACGCACGCCCTGACCAGCTCGTCGCGCAGGGCGCCGTGATGGTAGGTCGTCCGTGTCTGGGCCGCCGGCATCTTCCGAGCGTAACCGGTTGACATCGGCACTGTTCGCAATCTATACATTGCTTAGATTCTAAACACTGCATAGATAGCATCAGGAGGCCGACATGGCCGGGACCACCGTGCTCGTGACCGGGGCGACCGGGTTCATCGCCGGGCACTGCATCGAGGAGTTGCTCAGCCACGGGTACGCGGTCCGCGGCCGAGCTGATCCGCCCGGCCGTGGACGGCACCCGGCGCGTGCTGCGGGCCGCCGCGCGCAGCGGCACGGTACGCCGGGTGGTCATGACGTCCTCGACCGACGCGATCGTGCACGGGCACGCGGACCCGGACCGGGTCCGCACCGAGGCCGACTGGTCGGTCCCGGACCGGCTGGCGCCCTACCCCACGAGCAAGATGCGGGCCGAACGGGTGGCCTGGGACTTCGCCGCTGACCACCCACTCGAATTGGTCACGATCAACCCGGGCCTGGTGCTCGGCCCGCTGCAGCGCCGTCAGCAGGCCACCTCCATGGAGGTGATCCGGCTGCTGCTCGGCCGCCAGCTGCCCGCCGTACCGCGGCTCAGCTTCGCCGTGGTCGACGTCCGCGACATCGCCGTCGCGCATCGCCTGGCGATGGAAACCCCCGCCGCCGCGGGTAACCGGTACATCTGCGCCAACCCCGCCCTGTGGATGGGTGATATCGCCGCCGTGCTGGACACCGCGTTCGGCCCGCACGGCTACCGGGTCCCGACCCGGACCCTGCCGTACTGGCTCATGTGGGCCAGCGCCCGGTTCGATAAGATGATCCGGCTGGCCCTGAGCTATTACGGCGTGCCGGTCCTGGTCAGCGCGGACAAGGCCAGGCACGAACTCGGCTGGGCTCCGCGCCCGGCCAGCGAGTCGATCACCGCGGCAGGCGACAGCCTGATCCGCTACGGCATCGTCCCTGGCCGCCCGGCCGCGGCCGCCACGGCCCCCGGCGGCCAGCACGAGCAGCCCACCCGTTCGGTATAAATCCGGGCTTGCCCGGGCTGAGGCCGCGAGCCGCCCGGCGAGCGCGCCGGCCAGGCCGCGGAGCTCATCGGGCCGTTCGATGACGAACGGCCGGTCGAGTGACGCCAGCACCCCGGGCACCCAGTCGAGCCGCTCCGCCCGCAACTCCACCCGCAGCCAGCCTTCGGCCTGAGCATCCACGACCTCCTCGATGGTCGCGACGCTGGCCGGAAGCCGGGCCCGGACCTGCCCGGCCGTCGCCTGGATCCGCAGCGTCACCTGATGCCGGTACGGGGCCGCCGCCAGCCCGGCCAGCACCCGCTCGGCCGGGTCGAGCCCGTCCGGCGGCTCGAACGAGCCCGGCCGCGTCCGCGCGTCCGCGATCCGGTCGAGCCGGAAGGTCCGGTCCTCCCCGATCCCGGCATCGGCGCCCGTCACGTACCACCGCCCCGCGTGCGCGACCAGGCCGTACGGATGCACGACACGTTCGCTGCGCCGCCCGTCGGCCGCGGTGTACCTGATCGAGACCGGCCGGTGATGCCGCACCGCGTCGGCCAGGCAAAGCAGCACCGTGCTCTCCGGCGCATCGAACTCACCAGCCGGCGCGGTGAACGCAAGCGACCCGAGCACGGTATCCAGCTGCCGGGCCAGCCGCGACGGCAGCACCCGCCGGATCTTGGCCGCCGCCGTCTCGCTCGCCGTCCCCACCGCCGTCATCAGCCCCGACCGGCGCCCGGCGACCAGGCCGAGCAGCACCGCCAGCGCCTCCTCGTCGGTCAGCATGAGCGGCGGCATCCGGTACCCGGGCGCGAGCCGGTAGCCGCCGTAGCGCCCGCGCACCGACTCCACCGGCACGCCGAGGTCGAGCAGGTGATCCACGTACCGCCGAACGGTCCTGCCTTCCACCCCCAGCCGGTCAGCCAGCTCGGCCATGGTCCGGACGCCACCCGACTGCAGGAGCTCCAGCAAGGAGAGCAGAAATGGACTTCGTATCGATCCGCGTCATCACCGACGACGTCGCGCGCCTGGCCGGCTTCGTCGAGGACGTCGTCCAGGAGCCCACCACGATGCCCTGGGGCAACCGCTCGCTGCTGTTCCGCGACCCCGCCGGCAACCTCGTCAACTTCTTCACCCCCGTCACCCCGGCCGCCATCGCCAAGTTCACCCGCTGACCCAGACGTCATCGCCCGGCTCGAGGCGGCCCCGGACGTCGGAGACCAGCGCGGCCGCCCCGGCCACCCCTCCACCGCCGCCCCCACCGCCCGCGACCCCCCGAGGCTAACCGCCACCACCCCCGGCACCCCCCGCCAGCCGCCCCGCCAGATCCTCCACCTGAGATCCTCCTGACCGGTGATCGCTGCCGCCCGCGCGTTTACCTGCGTCCGGCCAGCCGCCGGTTGACCTTTTCCAAGCCGAACGGGGTGGGTTTCCTCCGTCTCCCTTCGTCCCAGTACTCGACCGGGGAATCGCCCTGGAACGCCACGCAGACCGGGTATCGCTGGCTGTGGTCGCGCGGGATCGTCTTCTCCAGCGTGATCTTGCAATGCCAGTCGGCCCCGAAGTCATAGGTGTACGTGATCGTCCCGCCCGGTGCCAGGGCATCCCGGACCCGGATCGTTTCCTCGTTCCCGGCCCCATCCAGCGGCACGAACTGGCTGCTGTACTGCTTCTTTCCTACTTCGAACACGTGCAGGTGGTCACCGTCCCAGCCGAACAGCACCTGAATCGCGCTATGCAGGTCACCCAGGGTGTCAGTGGACGGCAGCAGCACTCGCCGCCAGATCGGCGGCCGAGTGCCCGACAGCGAGACCTTGAGCTGCGCTACCTGGTCGATGCTGCGCGGCGCACCGGACGCCGCGAACGCGGCCACCGCTCGCGACAGTGGCTCGACGTCCGGGTGGCCGGTGGCCTGCACTGCGGCGAGACGCTCATCCAGGTCCGCTCCCGGCATGCTCTCCCAGACGCGGCTGAACGCCTCGTCCGGGCCCTGGTCCTCCAGCGCCGCCGCGGCGGCCTCGACCGCAAGCCACCGCCAGTCCGCGTCACTGGGTTCCGGACCCTGCTCCCCGCTGGCCAGCCAGGCCCGGGCGTGCGGCCCGACGTACCGCGCCGACACCATGCCCCGCCAGGCCGGCAGCGCGTCGTCGCCGAACAGGTCCACCAGGTCGACGGCCACGCAGCGCTGCAATGGCGACATGTCGTCGGCGGCGGTGAGGACCTCCCGCGCGGCCTGGACTGGTTTCCGGTTAAATAGCCACTTCCGCGCGACAAAAGCCTGCTGCTCCTCGTCGCCGAACCGGACGGCCTCGGCGATCATCTCTGCGGCCGGCCAGCCCGGATCCGCCCGCCTGGGCAGTCCCTCCGCCAGGTGCTCAGCCGCCCAGCTCCCCAGCGGGGTGATCACCGGCCCACCGGGATCAGCGATGACCGCGCCAAACCCGTCCAGCAGCGCAACCAGCCCGGCCGGCACCTCTCCGCTATACCGGTCGCCATAGCGTCCGGCCACCGTGTCTAGGTCCGAAGAATGCTTGTCGTACCGGTCGGCCAGTGCCCGCGCTGTCTCGAAGAACGGCTGCCTCCGCCGGCCGGCGGCGCGAGAGCCACCCTCGCCCAGCATCGTGAGCAGCGCCAGCGCCAGCAGCCGCACGCTGTCCTCGTCCTCCGGATGCGACTCCGCCGCGCACACCGCGCGTAGCCCCGCGAGCCATCCGGCCAGCACGTCGTCATTACCAGGCGGCCAGCCCGCCAGAGCGGGGCCGGCGGTGACCGACCCGCCGCTGACCTGCGCCAGCCCAGCCGCGACGGCGACCCGCCAAGGCCGGTACAGCTCCGGGATGTCGGCCATCGTCCGCAGCTTCGCCGGAACGTCTACCCCCAGGACCGCACCGGCGGCGGGCACGTCGGCCTTCCGCAGTACCCCTCCGGGCGTCACCGGACGCCGGCCGCTCCCGATCCAGCGCGCCAGCGCGACGGCCTGCCCGATGACCGCGCATTCGCGCGCCCGCCGCGCCGCATCCCGAAGATCTTCCGCATTATCCACACGGGGACCCTATGCCCCAGGATCGAACCGTACCGGCAGGTTCGGCGGCGACCGGAAGATCATCCCGTGAATGTGCACATCCTCCGCGTCCGGGTCGAGCCGCAACCCCGGCAGCCGGTCGAGCACCGCATTGAGCAGGACCCGCATTTCCAGCCGCGCCAGGTGCATTCCCAGGCACCGATGAACCCCATGACCGAACGAGGTAGCCTGCCCGTCCTCGCGCCTGACGTCGAAGGAATCTGGGTCGGCGTATCGCCCCGGATCCCTATTGGCCGACCCGAGCGACACCGCCACGAAGCTCCCCGCCGGAATGGGCACTCCGCCCAGTTCCACGTCCTCGGTCGCCAGCCGCGCCACCGTCAGCACCGGCGTCTCCCACCGCAGCGCCTCCTCGACCGCCTGCGGCACCAGCCCCCGGTCGGCCCGCACCAGCTCCAGCTGCCCCGGGTCGGACAGCAAGCCGAACAGCAGGTTGCTCGACGACCGGTACGTCGTCTCCGCCCCGGCCGGCAGGAGCAGCAGCAGGAACGGGTAGATCTCGTCATCGCTCAGCCGGCGCCCGTCCACCTCGGCCGCGATCAGCTGGCTCACCAGGTCATCGCGCGGCTGCCGCCGCCGGTCGGCGATGATCTCGCCAAAGTACCCGCGCAGCTCCCGGCTGGCCGCGACCGCGCCGTCATAGTTCCGCATGACCGCGATCAGCTGCGTCGACAGCCGCAGGAAGCGCGGCCAGTCCGCCTCGGGCAGGCCGAGGACCCGGGCGATGACCCGGACCGGGAACGGGAACGTCAGCTGCGGGATCAGGTCGGCCTGCCCGTCCCGGGCGAAGTCGTCGATGAGCTCCCGCACGGTGGCGCCGATGATCGCGTCGCTCCACTGGTCCAGCACCCGGGTGCGGAAGGCCTTGGCCACCAGGGCCCGGTGCCGCTGGTGCTCCGGCGGGTCCATCTCCAGGATGGAGTGCCCGATGACCGGCCCGACGGTCATCGCGGTGGCGGCCGAGGAGAACCGCTGGTGGTCGGTCAGCACCTGCTGCGCGAGCTCGTAACTGGTCACCGTGAACAGCGAGGTGATCCGCGGCGCCTTCTCGTCATGCCGGTACAGGGCCCCGCCGCCCAGTTCCACGTGCAGCACCGGGGTCTCGGCCCGGATCCCGGCGAACATCGGGTAGGGATCGCGCACGTCCCCGGCCAGTTCGACGAACTGCCGCATCGGGTCGTAGCCAGTCTCGTCAGACGTCGTAATCGGCCCCTTTCCTGTCATCACCGCCATCTCAACGTACCGCCGGCCTAAGGTCAGCCCGGGATCGAGGCGCCCGTCTTCTTGCTCAGCCTGGAGGGTGCACCCTTGGAGGGTGGGTGCCGAACGGGCTGAGGCTTACGTAGCGCTGCTAGCCGAGGCCGAGCTGCGGCGGGCGGGGGCGGAGCTGCGCCGCCTCGATGCCGCGGCCGAGGATCTCGGGGCGGCCGATCCGAGCCAGATTCCGTTCGGGATCCTGGGGGGCGCGACGTGGAAGGTCGGGCGGGCCGGGCGGATCCTCGTCGCGGCCGGCGTGCTCGACCCGGATTACCTTCATGACGTGGAGGAGGGGCTTGGCGCGGCCATCACGGTCCGGTCACGGCTCCTGCTGAACTGGGATCGACGGCGTGGCATGCTGCACCGCAGCATATTCCACCCGCCCGTCCCGCCGCCGACTCGCGGCGCCCGGCAGCCGATGCGGGTCACGCCGGTCGGCCGGGCGCTGCGCGGCGCCAGCGACCAGGCCCCGTGGACGCTGCGCTTCATGTCGCTGATGCGGACCGAGACCGAGGCCGTGATCACCGTCACCATGCGCATGCACTGGCCGCCGGACGAGCCGGGTACCGCCGGAGCCGGCCCGGATCACCTACCGTACGACCAGCTCTGGGCGCTGGACGACCAGGGGACTCGCTACGCGGTCCGGTTCGAGGGCGGCCGGTACGAGCGGGCCACCTGGCTGGGCCACACCCGGTTGTCACCCGTACCCCCGCGCGCTGCCCGGTGGCTTGACCTGGTCGGTGACGGGGCTCGCCTCGTCCGGCTCCCGCTCGGCCCGCCGGCCCCGCCCGGCCACCCGGTCCTGCCGCCGGTGACCGAGCCCACCGCGACCGGGCTCGGTGACCGCCTGCTGATCCTGGAGGCCGAGCACATCCTGACCACCGGGGACGTCACCGGCGGCGCCCGGGGGCAGATCGGGGGTCCCCGCCCAGGAGAGATCATCACGGTGCTCATCGAAGCGGGCGGGATCGCCGCCGGCAGCCCGGTGCCCGGTCAGCTCGCCGCGCTGTGCCAGCGGCTCGGCGCGACCGGGCACGGCATCACCGTGCCGGGGGCGGACCTCCCGGCCCCGTGGGCCAGCGTCATCGCGCACCGCGACGAGCCCGGGCCGGCCGACGTCCCCGAGGTATACGCGCCGCTCGCCTGCGTCCTCCCGGATGTCGACGGAGCGCGCTTCGCCCTGGCCGGGCTGAGCACGATCGCGGGGAAGACCCACCTGCACGTGATCAGCAGCGGCCTGCCGCGGCTGGCCGGCCGGTTCCAGTGGGACTGGACACCGGGTTTCTCCTGGTGGCTCCGGGATAGCGCCGGGAACTGGCACGTGGGGACGCCCGGCGAGCCGGATACCTACGGGGACGGCATGTCGCTGTACACGTTCGGGGATGACATGCAGGCGTTCTGGCTGCGGCTGACGCCGCCGCTCACCGCGGCCGCCGGCCCGGCCGACATCGTGGTGACGGGCCCGGCGACGCGGGCCCGCGCCACGGTGAGCTGGCCGGCCTGAGCTGGCCTCCTACGATCAGGCGAAAGTTATCAGCGGCTTGATGATCCCGTCGTCCTTCGTCGTCATCATGGAGAACGCCTCGGGCACGTCGTTGAACGAGAACGTATGGGTGGTCATCGGCGTCGGGTCGATCCGGCCGGATAGCATGAGCCGGAACAGCCGGTTCATCCGCTCGTTGCCGCCCGGGCACAGCCCGGTGTGGATCGACTTGTCGTTCATGCCCAGGCCGAACGCGTCCAGCGGCAGTTGCAGCGGCGCCGGGTTCTCGCCGTGGTAGCCGATGTTCGATACCCGGCCGCCCGCCTTCGTCACCCGCAGGCACGCCTCGAAGGTCTGCGGGAAACCGAACGCCTCGACCGCCGCGTCGACGCCCTCGCCGCCGGTCAGGTCCATGATCTGGTCGACCGGGTCGCCCTGGGTGAAGTCCACGATGTCGTCCGCGCCGAACTTCCTGGCCAGCGCCTGCCGCTCCGGCCGGGACTCGACCGCGATGATGCGCCCGGCACCCATCAGGTTCGCGCCCATGGTCGCGCACAGCCCGACCGGGCCCTGCGCGAAGACCGCGATGGTCTCGCCGAACTGCAGGTAGGCGTGCTCGGCGCCCATGAAACCGGTGGTGAGCATGTCGCAGGTGTAGACGGCCTGGGCATCGGTGAGATCATCCGGGATCGGCGTCAGGTTGGCCTGCGCCGCCGGGACGACGAAGTACTCGGCCATGTTGCCGTCCATCTGGACGGTGTACTTGTACCCGCCGAGCGGCCCGCCGCACTGGCTGGTGAAGCCGCGCTGGCAGTAGCGGCAGCGGTAGCAGGGGGTCACCGCGCACACCGCGACGCGCTGGCCCTCCTCGAAACCGGTGACCGCCGATCCGAGCTTGTGGATGACCCCCACCGACTCATGGCCCAGCGTCCGGCCGTCCGGGACCGGGAGCGCGCCCTTGACCGTGTGCACGTCGGACGTGCAGATCAGCGCCGCCGTCGTCTTGACGATCGCCTCCTCGGGCCCGGGCTCGGGGATGGGCTTCTCGACGACCCCGGTCTCTCCTACCTTCTTGATGACGAACGCGCGCATCGTTCCAGCCATGAGGCGGCTCCTTTGCCCGAAGATGAGACAGACCCAGCATGCGCCGCCCACCGCGTCATCAGCGTCCCATTCTGGAACGACCGGGTGCCCGCTCCCGCCCGAGGATTGATTACTGAAAAGAGTCACATGGTCACTGATTGTTAGTGCATGCTAAGGCGATGACCGATCCGTGGCCGCTCCGCAGTTCCCTCGAACTCGGTGCCCTGCCCACCGCGGTGCCCTGCGCCTGCGTGCATACCCAGCTCCTGCTGTGGGAGTGGGGACTGAACTCCCTGGCCGAGAGCGCCGAGCTCCTCGTCTCCGAGCTCGTCACCAACGCGGTCAACGCCACCGCCGGCCAGGACGGCCAGGTCGTCGCCCTGCACCTGTCGGGCAACGCCACCCAGGTCCTCATCGAAGTCCACGACGCTGACCCGCGGCCCCCCGGTCCCCGCGGCCCCAGGGAGCCCGCCGAGGGAAACCCCGGAGCCCGCGACGGCGTGCTCATGGTCGCCGCCCTGAGCACCCGCTGGGACTGGTACCCCACCGAAGAGCCGCCCGGCAAGGTCGTCTGGTGCGAGCTGACCGCCCCCCCGCCCGAACCCGCCGCGCCTCATTCCGAACTGGCCGCGCCCCTTTCCGCCCCCGTCGCAGACGCCTCACCGTCCCCGCCGGAATCCCTGCCCCGCCGAATACCGCAGGCCCGTCCGAAACCCCAGGCCGAGATCGTCACCGACCTCGCCATCCTGCGCCGCCTCCGCGACCACCTCCTCAGCTGAATCGGGCACCGTTCAGAACTCTCGTACCGTCAGCAGGCTGTCGCCGTGGACCGCGTCGCGCTCCACCCGGCCCGTTTCGCGGAAGCCGAGTTTGCCCAGGACCCGCCGCGACGCGGCATTCCAGTCCCGGACCCCGGCCCACAACCGCCCGTAGCCCGCCTCGCCTGCCCAGGTGACTACGGTCCGGCCGGCCTCGGTTGCGTATCCGCAGCCGTGCGCCGCACGCAGCAGCTCGTAAGCCAGCTCAGGCTCGTCAGGCGATCCGTTCCCGTGGAAGATCAGCCCGCAGTACCCGATGACGCCGGCCGTATCCTTCCGCTCGACCGCCAGGAGCCCCGGCTCCTCAGCTATCCGCGCGGCGATGTCCGCCACGGTGGGCCGGCCCTCGGGGCTTATCCGCCGGTGCGGCGGCACCCGGGGATCGCGCTCAGTCCACAGCTGGCGGTAGATGGCGGCCTCTTCCACCCGGCGACGCCGAAGGATCAGGCGATCGGTCTCCAGGGTATCCAGCGCACGCACCACCGGCATGCTGGCATTCTGTCACCTGGCTTCATCGCGCACGGAGCCGCCGACATGGCCGGAAGCCGCTGCTGCCGATGAGCGTGCGTCCTACTATCCCCGGCGCAGCGTAGCGGCAGGAACTTGCTTCCCCAGGCGGGGCTCAGCTCTGGCGGAAAATACGCGATCTGATGAAGTAGTCCTAGTCGGAATTTCGCGCGGAGGATGCAGTGGACTCGCAAATCGCTTTGGCTCTGATCGCTAGTCTCACCAGCCTTGCTGTCGCTGTAGGCGGAGTCCCGCTCAATTATCTCATCGGAAAGCGGCAGCGGCGAGAGCATGACCTCGACATGATGTCCCACTACCGCGATCCACTGCTCCAAGCCACAGCAGATCTCCGTAGCCGCCTTGTCTCTATCCTTGCCGAAGATTTCCTCGGGCGGTTCTTCATCAGGAGAAAGAAGAACAAATAATCTACGCGGTCAGGCACACCTTGTTTGTCTTTGCAGAGTTCCTATGCTGGATCGAAGTTCTGCGGCAAGGGGTAAGCTTCCCCGATCTGGGTGATGACGCACGGAACCGCAAGCTGATGAAACAGATAACCGTCATACGCCGAGTGATGTTCGACAGCCGTGCGCCTGCTAACAACCAGTCAGGGGTGTCCAGGAACCCGAACTGGCGCGCCATGTACGCAAGCGCCTGCCGGGCCAGCTCACGCCGGGCTGCGGGGGCGAGCACGAGCGGCGCAGTCACCGTGACGGCCATCTCGCGGAGCTGCCCGCGGTCGGTCGGCCCGAGGGGTGCCAGATCGACGTAGTCATCTAGCATCCGCATAGGGTGCGGTTCGCTGTCGAAGCGTTCCTCAGCGATGATCCGCAGGTCAACGACTGGCGGATAAGCCCAGGGAAGCAGGCTCGGGTCGCCGGTCACCGCGCCCGGAAGGATCTCGGTCGCCATCTCCCATGCCCCGGCGAGGAAGGTGGCGACCTGGCCGATGGAAAGGCGGTAGTCCGATCGCAGCGGCGCTCCCGACTCCGTCAGCGCTTCCTGCCAGGCGTCCGCGTGAACGCGGAGCTCAGCGCACGTAACGACCGAGGAGTCCATCGCGTGAGGCAGGGCGATCATGACCTCTGCCTCCAGGGCACTGCGCCCGTCGCGGGTGCTGGTGATGCTGGAGCAGCTGAGCCAGTCCGGTGCGTTGCGGTTCGGCCCCCGCCTCCACTCGCTGGCCTTCAGTTCCGCGCCGCGGCTGCTGGACAGCTGACTGACGAGGCCGCCGAGGCCGCTGGCGGGGAGCAGCATTTCGATCGGCTGCCGGAGATCCGTCGTGATGCTGAGATCGCCGGCGTCTGCCCAGGGCAAGGTGGCGATAGCGCGCAGTCTCAGGATCTGCTCGTTCCCCGCGGTCCAGTTCCTCGCCGCACGCGTCATATTCATGTCAAAGCGCGGGCTGGGTTCCCAGCGCCACCTGCCGGATTCCGCATCACGGATCAGGCGGGACTTGCCCCACCGGCCGCCCGTCAGTGCCACCTCTTCATCCGATGCGGCCACGATCCGGGTAGCGTCCTGGTCGGGTACGGGGAAACCCACAGCGTCCAGGGGGCTCTCGCAGCCGGGTGCCCCAGACCCGGCGCGGCGCATCGACTGCCATACCTCGCCGTCAACTGCAACGGGCCGGCGATCAGGAAGGGCGCACAGCACCCAGCCGAACGGCCCATTCTGCTGCTCGAAGTACTGCACCACGCCCGGGCCCTCCCACTGAACCGGCGTGGATGGTCGGCCGAGCTGCAATCCTGTTCTCGCCAGATCGGCATGCGCCTGCTCGAAGGCTCCCTTCCACCCAGCCTCTCCTTCGCCGATGCCAGGTCCCTGAGCCGACGGTGAGCCCGGTCGGCCTGCCGCCATGACTGTCTGCTGGATGAGCGCGCGCAGGAACTCATCGCTCGGCCCGCCTGCGTTGGTCCAGCCGACCGATAGCAATCGCTGGATTTCAGCCTGGCTGAGCCATGCGGTGGCATCGCCCTCACGGATGGGAATAGCGACCGTGATCCGACTTCCCCGGGGGAACTGGACTGCTCCCGACACGACGTGCGGCAGCCTTGCCGGCGGCTGCGCGGGCACATCGACCTGCAGGATTCCCTTGCCGTCCTCGCAGCCAATCCACTCCACGACTACCTCTCGCGGGGCAGGGATCACCCGTTCGCGAATCAGCTTGCGGTGCCGATCCAGGTCAACCAGTGTCCTGGGCACCGGACGGACCTGATCGATAACCTCGACATCATGCTCTTTACGGGTGCCGTACCCGATGAGCAACAGGCCGCCGGTCTTCGTGTTCGCGAACGCGGCCACGTCCTTGGCCAGTTCCTCAGCACTGGCGGGGTCATCAAGCTGATAGATACCGCTCTTCACGTCAAGCCAGCCACACTCAGCCACGCCAAGCAGTTCCTCGGGCCTGCCAGCCCGCAGCGCTGCTCGAGCGTCGTCGATGTTAACAACCGGCACATGCCCAAGTATGGTCCGGCGGACGACATGCTTGAGCGCAACGGCGCCCTTCCTCGGCGGCGAACCGCCCGCCCCCGGAACCGCGCTGCCCGGCCTGCCCTGATGCCGCCATCCGGCAGGAACACCCCGACACCACCCCAGACGGTCGCAGTGTGGAGGATCTGCCGCCGGAAGTAAGAGTAGTGTGCGTGTCACTGGGTGGGAGCCTGAGTCCTGCGGTGCGGATGGCGGGCCTGATCACCCGGTGCAACCTGTGCACACTCCGTCGTTACGTCTATCTGGGTCAGGCCATATGCAATCGGACATTGACGCCCAACTGTCTAATTCCCCTGGAGAAGCCTCGCCGCGTGAATTCATGACGGCGATGCGAGGCTACGACCGACAGCAGGTCGACGAGCACATCAGGCGGATCGAAGCCGAAGGGCAGCAGCACCGCGAGCAAGCCCAGTCCATGCAGCAGGACCTGGCTGAAGTCCATCGCCAGCTTCGTGAGCAGGAGCGCCCCACCTATTCCGGCCTCGGTACCCGGATCGAGCAGCTGCTGCGGCTGGCCGAGGAGCAGGCCACCGAGCTGGTCCAGGCGGCTCGATCGGAAGCCGGCGAGATCACGGCCGCGTCCAGGGCCGATGCGGCCGCGCTGCGGGCTGCCGCCGGGAACGAGGTCGCCGAGTTGCGCGCGAACGCCACGCGCGAGACCGACGACCTGCGCGGAGCGGCCGAGCGTGAAGCCGACTCGATCAAGACCACGGTGCGGCGCGAGGTCGACGAGCTGACCTCGACCGCCGAGCGCGAGGTGGCCAAGCTCCGCGCCACCGCCGACCAGGAGGTGGCGGCGAAGCAGGCCGAGGCCGAGCGCGACATCGCCAAGCTGCGGACCAGCACCGAGCGGGAGGTGGCCCTGCTCAAGGTGACCGCCAAGCGCGACCGGGACGAGATCCTGACCTCCTCCAAGCGGCAGTCCGACGAACTGCGCAGCCAGGCGCAGCGGATCCTGGAGGAGAGCGAGGCGCAGCGGGCCCACGCCGAAGCCGAGTTCGAGATCCAGGTCGCGGCGCGCCGGGAAGAAGCGCAGCGCCAGGAAGCCGAGCGGCTGGCCACCGCCCAGTCCACGACGCAGAAACTCGTGTCCGAAGCCGAGGAGCGCGCCTCGACCGCGGAGCGCCGCGCGGCCCAGGCCAGCGCGCAGGCCGACCAGTCCCGCCGGGACGCCGACCAGCACGCCGGGCAGCTGGTCAGCAATGCCGGCGAGAACGCCGACCAGATCCTCAGCCAGGCGAAGACCCAGGCCGAGCAGCTCCTCGCCGAGGTCAAGGCCGATGCCGAGCGCCGCCGGACGGCGGCCCGCCGCGAGGTCGAGGACCTCACCAGGCAGCAGGAGAGCATCGCGACCCACCTCGCGCAGATGCGCCAGCTGCTCGTCGGGCAACTGCCCGGCCCCGGCGCGTTACCGGCGAAGCCCCGGCCGGGGGGCGGCCCGCCGTAGCGCACCGCCGCCGGGCCGTTTATTCGCTGGCATCCGTTTTCGGCGTCATGCGACCCTGTCACCATGCTCAGCCAGACGGAGATCGACTCGTTCGTCGCGGACGGGTACGTCGCCGTCCGCGACGCGCTGCCCGCGACCGTCCTGCGGGCCTGCCAGGACGAGATCTGGTCGGCGCTGGACGACCGCGGCGTCCGCCGCGATGACCCGTCCACCTGGCATGATCCCGTCGTCCGCATCGACTGTCCCGAATCCGAGGCGTTCGCCGCGGCCGGCACCCAGCCGGTCCTGTGGGAGGCCTTCGACCAGCTGATCGGCGAAGGCCGGTGGTGGCACCGGCGCGGCGTCGGCGGCACGATCCCGGTGCGTTTCCCCAGCCCGGACGATCCCGGTGACGCCGGCTGGCACATCGAGGCCAGCTTCGAGAAGAACGGCGACTGGTGGGTCAACCACCGGTCCCGCGGACGCGGGCTGCTGGCCCTGTACCTGTTCAGCGACGTGGACGCCGCCAGCGCCCCCACCCGGGTCCGGCCCGGCTCGCACCGCGACGCCGCCCGCGCCCTGGTGCCCGCCGGCGACGAGGGGATGCCGTTCCCGCCGGCGGCCGGGCTGGCCGCGCGGGCCAGCGCGGACCGGCCGACCGCCCTGGCCACCGGCCGGGCCGGCGACGTCATCCTCTGCCACCCGTTCCTGGTCCACGCCGCGTCGTGGCCGCACACGGGCTGGCAGCCGCGGATCATGGCCCAGCCCGGCGTGGCCCTGCACGACG
>JAICWX010000495.1 GCA_025934635.1 Streptosporangiaceae bacterium
GGCGGCTGGAAGTACCTGTCCACCGGCGCCTACTCCGGCACCCTGGAAGAAGCCGAATCCGACCTCGAAGGCCAGCTCTGGGCCTAGGCGTCCTTGTCCGCTACCCCGGCTGAGTCGAAGGTGGCGACGTCGCGCAGGGCGCGGGCGGCGCTCTGCACCAGCGGCAGCGCCAGCACCGCGCCGGTGCCCTCACCCAGCCGCAGGCCCAGGTCGACCAGCGGGCGCAGCCCCAGCTGGTCCAGCGCGATGGCGTGGCCGGGCTCGACGCTGCGGTGGCCGGCGAAGCAGGCCGCGACCGCGTCCGGGGCCAGCGCGGCGGCCGCCAGCGCGGCGGCCCCGGCGATGACGCCGTCCAGGATCACCGGCACCCGCAGCGCCGCGGCGCCCAGGATGAACCCGGCCAGGGCGGCGTGCTCGAACCCGCCGAACGCGGCCAGCACCCCTACCGGGTCGGCCGGATCGGGAGAGTGCCGGGCCAGGCCGCGGCCGATGATGCCGATCTTCTTCGCGTAGGTGGCGGCGTCGATGCCGGTGCCGTGCCCGGTCGCCTGGGCCGGGTCGGCGCCGGTGAACGCGCAGATCAGCGCGGCCGAGGCGGTGGTGTTGGCGATCCCCATGTCGCCGGTGACCAGGCACCGGTTGCCCGCCGCGACCAGGTCCCGGGCGATCTCGGCGCCGGCCGTGATCGCGGCGACGGCCTGGTCCCGGCTCATCGCCGGGCCGGCCGTGAAGTCGGCGGTGCCGCGCCCGATCTTGCGCGGCAGCAGGCCCGGGACCGGATCCAGGTCGGCCGCCACCCCGATGTCGACCACGGTGACCTCGGCGCCGGCCTGGGCCGCGAACGCGTTGATCACCGCCCCGCCGGCCAGGAAGTTGGCCACCATCTGGGCCGTCACCTCCTGCGGCCACGGACTGACCCCCTGGGCATGCACCCCGTGGTCGGCCGCGAACACCGCCACGCAGGCCGGCTCGGGCAGCGGCGGCGGGCACGCCCCGGCCAGCCCGGCCAGCCGGACCGAGACGTCCTCGAGCTCGCCCAGCGAGCCCCGCGGCTTGGTCATCTTGTCCTGCCGCTCCCGCGCGGCGGCCATCGCGGCCGCGTCGGCCGGGGCGACGGCCGCGATGACGTCGGCCAGCATGTCCACGGGTTCGGTCCCCGGCAGGCCGCGGCGGCCGAACTCCTCGGCGTGCACCGCCCACGCCACCGGCCGCCGCCGCGCCCACCCGGCCGTCGCCAGTTCCGGTTCCGGCCCGAATTCGTCCACGTAGCCGACGCACAGGTAGGCGATGACGTCCAGGTGGCCGGGCAGGCCGAGCTCGGCCGCCAGCTCACGCCCGGCGAAGAAGCTGACCCAGCCGACGCCAAGACCCTCGGCCCGGGCCGCCAGCCACAGGTTGGCCACCGCGAGCACGGCCGAGAAGTCCGCGGTCTGCGGCTGGGTGGCCCGGCCCAGCGTGTGCCGCCCGCCCCGGGTCCGGTCGCAGGTCACCACGACGTTGACCGGGGTGTCCAGGATCGATTCGATCTTGAGCTGGTCGAACGCCCGGGCCCGGGCGGCGGGCAGGGCGGCGGCGAAGTCGTCGCGGTGCCGGGCGGCCAGCGCCGCGATCCGCTCCCGCTTGCCCCGGTCGGTGATGACGATGAAGTCCCACGGCTGCGACAGGCCCACCGAGGGGGCCTGGTGCGCCGCCGTCAGCACCCGGCCGAGCACGTCGCCGGGCACCGGATCCGGCCGGAACCCGCGCCGGACATCCCGCCGCTCCGCGATCACCCGGTAGACGGCGTCCCGCTGCTCCTGAGGGTAGGGCGCGGCCCTGTCGCCGGCGGCTGATTCGCTCACGGGCCCCCTTCGCAGCTGGATCAGCTCAGGCTACCCCCGGCCGCCGCGATGTTACCGGGAAGGGTTCCGCTCCTCGATGTAGGAGCCGGGCGGATGGGTGCGCCGCAGTTCCTCGGCGAGATTGCCCAGGTCGGGGAACAGGTCGCCGCGGCGGAACCCGCAGGCGTTGATTTCCCTGACCATCCGCCCGATGTGCTCCCGGCGCACCACCACCGGCTGGAGGAAGTCGGCGTGGCCCGCGCCCTTGTTCAGTGCCGTGTGGCTGGAATGGATGGTGAAGCAGCCCTGCTGGACGAACATCCGCAGGTCGGTCTCGGACGACATCACGGCCAGGACCTTGTCGTTCTCCTCGGCATTGTCGCTGAACGCCGGCCACAGCATGCTCCCGCACATGTGCGCGTCGATCGGCGGCGTCACCGTGCGGAAGCCCTGCCGGGCGTTGAGGATCTCGGGGTGGAGCACCCAGATGGCCGCGTCCTCGTCCGCGTGGCGGGAGTTCCCGGGCGGGGCGGCGGCCATCGCGAAATACGCCGCGATCAGCGGTGACCTGGTCCAGTCGAGCAGCCTGGTCGGCAGCCCGTAGTGCTGCATCAGGGCGAGCCAGCTCGCTGACGCGTCGTAGTCAGGCGCGGGGGAGTAGCGGATGGAGGCGCGTGACCGGAACCGGTTCGTCAGGTTCCGTTCCTCGGCCGGGGCGTAGCCCCGCCAGATCGACGGCAGCACGTCCCAGCTCGCCCGGCTGTGGCCGCGGTACCAGAGCGCGTACCGGCCGTCGGAAAGGTCGGTGACCGCGCTGACCAGCTCGCCGACCGTGGTCACGTAGATCGGCTCGACTTCGGAGGTGATGCCGCCCATTCAGGCGTCCGGCTCTGTCGACCGGTGCGGGCGCGGCTGGTAAAGGCCGGGATGCCGGGCGATGTAGTCGGCCACCGGCGCGGGGATCAGCCCTTCGCCGGCCAGCGCGTGCGGATCGGCCCCGGCGGCCAGCCGTTCCCTGATCTGGCTCGAGGAGATGTCCATGGTGACCACGCTATTGAGGTAGATGAAACGGCCCCCTTCCGCGGTGAGTGCCGTGAGGAAATTCGTGTTCGGCGGGTATCCCGGCCGGGGCGCGATCGCCACCGTGGCCAGCCGGGCGATCTCGGCCGGCTCGTGCCAGCGGCCGAACTCCGGATCGGGACCCGAGACGAGCTCGGCGCTCATCAGGAAGAGCAGCTCGCCGCCCGGCTCGAGCCGGTCCCGGACGTAGCGCATCGTCTCGAGGTCGTAGTTCGGGCCGCCTGACCTCACCGCCAGCTCCCGGGCGGCCCGGCTGACCGTAACCACGCAGTTCAGGATCCCGGTCCCGGCCAGGTGCTTGCTTATCACCCCGGCCGCCAGCTCAGTCAGCTGGACCCGGTCCTCGTAGGTCTCCGGCAGGTCGTACTTGGGCTGCTCGCCGACGGGATTGCGCCGGTAGACGGGAACCAGCAGGACCAGGGAAATCGCATAGCCCCGGCCCTCGAGCTCGGTGACGGCGGCCGTCACGAGATCGATATGCCCCTGGTGAACCGGATCCGCCGACAGACCGTAAAAAAGCGTGAACATGTTCAGGCCATAATGGCACGCATGCGCGTGACGGTGATCGGATGCGCGGGGACCTTCCCCGGGCCGGATAGCCCGGCGTCCTGCTACCTGCTCGAGGCGGAGGGGTTCCGTCTGGTCATCGACATGGGCAACGGGTCGCTGGGGGCACTCCAGCGGTACGCGGAGCTCTTCACGGTCGACGCCATCTGCATCAGCCACCTGCACCCCGATCACTGCACCGACCTGGCGACCTACTGGATAGCCCGGCAGTTCGCGCCGGAAGGCCCCCAGCCGGTGATCCCCGTCTACGGGCCGAGCGGCACCGCCGACCTGGCCAAACCCGATCTGGGCCCGGGCTCCGACGGCATCGCCGGCGGCCCCGACGGTCAGCTGAGGTTCGATGTGCGCAAGCTCGAACCCGGCTCGTTCGGTATCGGCCCTTTCCTGATCACCACGGACCGGATGAACCACCCGGTGGAGACGTACGGCTTCCGGGTCCAGCACGACGGCTGGCAGCTGGCCTACTCGGCCGACACGGGGGAGTCCGATGCGCTGGTCCGGCTGGCCAGCGGCGTGGACCTGCTGCTCTGCGAGGCGTCGTTCCTCGACGGGCAGGACGACCGCCCTGACCTGCACCTGACGGCGCGGCAGGCCGCCACCCACGCGGCCCGGGCCGGGGTCGGGCAGCTGGTGCTCACCCACCTGGTGCCGTGGAACGACCGGGAGCAGGCCCGGACGCAGGCGGCCACCGCGTTCGGCGGCCCGCTGGCGCTGGCCACCAGCGGCCTGGTGCTCGGGCCCGGCGCCTGAATCCCGGCCGGTCAGCCCGGGCTGGTCAGCCGGGGCTGGTCAGCACCGGCCGGCCGATAGGCTGGGCGTCATGTCACGACCCGACGGACGCTCCGTCACCGAACTGCGGCCGGTACGGCTGACCCGCGGCTGGCTCGACCACGCCGAGGGTTCTGTCCTGGTGGAATTCGGCCGCACCCGGGTGCTGTGCGCCGCGAGCGTCACCGAGGACGTGCCGCGCTGGCGGCGCGGCAGCGGGCTCGGCTGGGTGACCGCCGAGTACGCCATGCTGCCCCGGGCGACGAACTCCCGCAACGACCGCGAGTCGGTCAAGGGCCGCCTCGGCGGCCGCACCCACGAGATCTCCCGGCTGGTCGGGCGCTCGCTGCGGGCCTGCGTGGATTACAAGGCGCTGGGCGAGAACACCATCGTCATCGACTGCGACGTGCTCCAGGCCGACGGCGGCACCCGGACGGCCGCGATCACCGGCGGCTACGTCGCGCTGGCCGAGGCGGTGGCCTGGCTGAAGGGGCGCAAGCGGACCAAGGGCGACCCGCTGCTCACCTCGGTCTCCGCGGTCAGCGTCGGCATCATCGACGGCGAGCCCCGGCTCGATCTGTGTTACACCGAAGACGTGGCCGCGCAGACCGACATGAACGTGGTCTGCACCGCCAGCGGCGACTTCGTGGAGATCCAGGGCACCGCCGAGCAGGAGCCGTTCAGCCGGGACCTGCTCAATCAGCTGCTCGACCTCGCCGTCACCGGCTGCGGCGAGCTGACCAGGCTGCAGCATGACGCGCTGGCCTTATCGCCGCACGGGCTGCGGGTCGGCCTGCCCAGCCGGATGTGATCCGCATGGCCGCTGACGCCGTCGTCCTGGCCACCAGGAACGCCGCCAAGCTGCGCGAGCTGGCCCGCATCCTGGCCGCCGCCGACC
>JAICWX010000572.1 GCA_025934635.1 Streptosporangiaceae bacterium
ATCGCGATCGCCTCGGCCTCGTCCTCGAACGGGGTCACGGTCACCACCGGGCCGAACACCTCCTCGGTGTACGCCGGATCGTCCGCGCCGACCGGGGCCAGCACGGTCGGCGGATACCAGAACCCCGGCCCGGACGGCGCGTGCCCGCGGAAGGCGACCGGCGCCCCGTCCGGCACGTACGACGCGACGTGCGAACGGTGCGCGGCCGAGATCAGCGGTCCCATCTCGGTCTCCGCTGAGGCCGGGTCGCCGACCGCGACGCCCTGCACCGCGGTCTCGAACCGCTCCATGAACGTCTCAAGCACCGAGCGCTGCACCAGGATCCGGGACCGGGCGCAGCAGTCCTGCCCGGCGTTGTCGAACACCGCGTAGGGCGCGGTCGCCGCCGCCTTCTCCAGGTCGGCGTCGGCGAAGATGATGTTGGCGCTCTTGCCGCCGAGTTCCAGGGTCAGCCGCTTGACCTGGCGCGCGCAGTCGGCCATGATCCGCTGGCCGACCTCGGTCGAGCCGGTGAACACGATCTTCCGCACCTCGCGATGGTCGACCAGCCGCTGGCCCACCACGCTGCCCTTGCCCGGCAGCACCTGGAATACCCCCTCGGGCAACCCGGCTTCCAGGGCCAGCTCGGCGATCCGCATCGCGGTCAGCGGGGTGACCTCGGCCGGCTTGGCCACCACCGTGCAGCCCGCCGCCAGCGCGGGCGCCATGCCCCAGGACAGGATCGGCATCGGGAAGTTCCACGGCACGATCAGGCCGACCACGCCGACCGGCTCGTGGAAGGTCACGTTCAGCCCGCCGGCCACCGGGATCTGCCTCCCGCTCAGCCGTTCCGGCGCCGCCGCGTAGTACATCAGCACGTCGCGGACCTGCCCGGCCTCCCACCGGGCGGCCCCGATGGGATGGCCCGAGCCGGCCACCTCGAGCCCGGCCAGTTCCTCCGCCGCGGCGTCCACCGCCGCGGCGAAAGCACGCAGCAGCCGGGCCCGGTCCCCGGGCGCGACCGCGCGCCACGCGGGCAGCGCGGCCGAAGCACGGGCAATGGCCTGATCGGCCTCCTCCGCGGTGGCCTGGGTCACGGTAGTGACCGGCTCCTCGGTCGCGGGGTTGAGCACGGTAAAGACAGACAAGCGCGAATCCCCCTTAGTTACAGCCGCTCGAAGCCGCGCCGCAGCTCCCAGTCGGTCACCGCGGCGTCATAGGCGGCCAGCTCGACCCGGGCGTAGTTGGCGTAGTGCTCGGTCGCCTCGGTCCCGAACGTCTCCCGGGCCAGCTCGCTCTTCTCCCACAGGTCCAGGGCGTCGCGCAGGGTGTGCGGGACGCGCAGGGTGTCGTCGGCGTAGGCGTTGCCCGTCACCGGCGGCTCGAGCGGCAGCTCGTGGTCGATGCCGTGCAGGCCGGCCGCGATCATCGCGGCCACCGCCAGGTACGGGTTCACGTCGCCGCCCGGCACCCGGTTCTCCACCCGCAGCGACTGCCCGTGCCCGACCAGCCGCAGCGCGCAGGTCCGGTTGTCCGGACCCCAGCGGACCGACGTCGGGGCGAAGCTGCCGGGCACGTACCGCTTGTAGGAGTTGATGTTGGGCGCGTAGCACAGCGCCAGCTCCCGCAGCGCCGCCAGCTGGCCCGCCAGGAAGTGCTCGCCCAGCTTGGACAGCCCGTACGGCCCGTCCCCGGCCATCACCGGAGAACCGTCCGCGGAACGCAGCGACAGGTGGATGTGGCAGGAGTTGCCCTCACGCGCGTTCGGCTTGGCCATGAACGTGATGCTGTTCCCGTCCTGGGCCGCGATCTCCTTCGCCCCGGTCTTGTAGATCGAGTGGTTGTCGCAGGTGGCCACCGCCTCCGCGTAGCGGAACGCGATCTCGTGCTGGCCCAGGTTGCACTCGCCCTTGGCCGACTCGACGTACAGGCCGGCCCCGGCCATCTCCAGCCGGATCCGGCGCAGCAGCGGCTCGATCCGCGACGTGCCGATGATCGAGTAGTCCACGTTGTACTGGTTGGCCGGCGTCAGGTCCCGGTAATCGCGCGCCGAGGCCTGCTCGTACGTGTCCTGGTACACGACGAACTCCAGCTCGGTGCCGACGAACGCGGTCCAGCCGCGCGCGGCCAGCCGGTCCGTCTGCGCCTTGAGGATCTGCCGCGGCGAGGCCACCACCGGCGCGCCGTCCAGCCAGGTCAGGTCGGCGATGACCAGCACGCTGCCCGGATGCCAGGGCATCCGGCGCAGCGTGCTCATGTCCGGCGCCAGGACGAAGTCGCCGTAGCCGCGCTCCCAGGACGACATGGCGAACCCGTCGACCGTGTTCATCTCCACGTCCACGGCCAGCAGGTAGTTGCAGCCCTCGGAGAAGTTCTCGGCCACCTCCTCCAGGAAGAACTCGGCCGACAGGCGCTTGCCCTGCAGCCGCCCCTGCATGTCGGTGAAGGCGAGCACGACCGTGTCGATCTCGCCCGCACCGATTTCCGACCGCACTTCCTCCAGGGTCAGCATCCCTCGCCGGGGCATCAGACCTCGAGCTCCCGCTCGATCGCGGCCAGTTCCGCGGCCGTGCCCTGAACCTTCGGGCCCTTGAACCAGTGCCGCGCCGAGACCGCCCAGTAGATGCCGGCGAAGCCGAGCACGACGAGCACGGCCACCACGGTGTAGTTGAAGTTGCCCGCGGTGATCGGGTTCGCGGTCGGCAGCATGAACAAGATCGTGATGAAGATGACCCAGATCACCGCGATCGTGCCGACGATGTAGCTCCACCGGCCCAGGTGCCACGGTCCGCGCTTGAACTCCGCGCCCTGCCGCAGCCGCAGGAAGGTAGGCAGCACGTACGCGATGTACAGGCCGATGACGGCGATCGAGGTGACCGCGGCGTAGGCCGTGCTGTTCCCCAGGTAGGGCAGGGCCAGGATCAGCGCGCCGCCGGCCGCCAGCCAGATCGCGTTGGTGGGCGTCCTGGTCCGCTTGTTCACCCGGTGCCAGAAGTTCGATCCGGGCAGCGCGCCGTCGCGGGAGAACGCGTAGATCATCCGGCTGTTCGCGGTGACCGAGGACATCCCGCAGAACAGCTGGGCGCCGATGGCGATCAGCAGCAGCAGCTTGGCCCCGGTGTCGCCGATCGCGGTGGCCCAGATCTGGGCCGGCGGGACCAGCGCGCCGGTGTAGTCGGCGTAGTGCGTCTTCTGGATCGCGAACGTCACGCCGATCAGCAGGATCCAGCCGGCGATCAGCGAGATCACGATCGACATCACGATGCCGCGCGGGCCGCTGCGGGCGGCGTTGTGCGTCTCCTCGGTCATGTGCGCCGACGCGTCGAAGCCGGTCAGCGTGTACTGGGCCAGCAGCAGGCCGAGCAGCAGCACGTAGAACGAGCTGCTCCAGCCGGTGTTGTTGACGAACCCGCCGAACACGTAACCCGCCGAGGCGTGCTTGGACGGCGCGAAGATCAGCACCGCCACGATGATCAGCACGCCGATGACGTGCCACCAGACGCTGATGTCGTTGAGCAGCGAGACCAG
>JAICWX010000299.1 GCA_025934635.1 Streptosporangiaceae bacterium
ACCTACAAGTACAAGGGCCTGACACCCGGCCCGATCGACAGCCCGGGGGCCGCGGCGATCAACGCGGTGCTGCACCCGTCCACCGGGACCTGGGTGTACTTCGTCACCGTCAACCCGAAGACCGGCGAGACCAAGTTCACCTCCAGCGCGGCCCAGTTCCAGGAGTTCCGCAACGAACTCCAGCACAACCTGGCCAAGGGCTGAGACATGACCGACGCCGGAAAGGCGGCCGTCCTCGGCTCGCCGATCGCGCACTCGCTGTCCCCGGTGCTGCACCGGGCCGCGTACGCCGCGCTCGGCCTGGACAGGTGGACCTACACCGCGATCGAGTGCGACGAGGCCGGGCTGCCCGGCGTGCTCGCCGTCCCCGGGTGGACCGGCCTGTCGCTGACCATGCCGCTCAAGCGCGCGGTGCTGCCGCTGCTCGACCGCACCGAGCCGCTCGCCGTCGAGGCCGGCGGGGTCAACACGGTGGTCTTCGAGCGCGGCGAGCGGCTCGGCTACAACACCGACGTCCCCGGCATGGTCGCGGCCCTGGCCGAGGCCGGGGTGACCGCTCCGGGCAGCGCGACCATCCTCGGCGCCGGCGCGACCGCCTGCGCCGCCCTCGCCGCCCTGCGCGAGACCGGCCTGCGGACGGTGACGGTCCTGGTCCGCGACCAGGCCCGGGCCGGCGACCTGCGGGCGGCCGCGGGCCGGCTGGGGATCACGATCGAACTGGAGCCGTTCGGCTCCGGAGCCCGCGACGGCGACCTGCTCATTTCCACGGTGCCGGCCGGAGCCGCCGATTTTTATGCCGAACGATGTGGGTTTCCCCGCCCCGGTCCCGCCGCCGTGCTCGACGTGGTGTACCACCCCTGGCCCACTCCGCTCGCGCAGGCCGCGAGCCGATCCGGTGCCGTCGTCATCAGCGGCTTCGACCTGCTCCTGCACCAGGCCGCCCGCCAGGTCGAGCTGATGACCGGCATCAAGCCCGCCCCGCTCGACGCGATGCGCCAAGCCGGCCAGGCCGAACTAGCCCGCCGCGCCGCCTGCTGACCGCTGCCCGCCGCGCCGCCTCCTCACCTGCTGTCCGCCGCCTCCTGACCTGCTGTCCGCCGCGCCGTGCTCTGCCTCACCCCGCCCTGCCGTTTCCACCGACAAATTTATTTTTCTTGACAGCAAAGTTTGTCGGATGGCAAGCTGGCTCCATGATCGATGTGGCAGTGATCGCCGACGCGGCCGCGGCCGGGGCCGCACTGGAGCCAGCCCGGGCGCGGCTGCTGGCCCAGCTGGCCGAGCCCCGGTCGGCCGCCATGCTCGCGGCCGCTTCGGGCCTTCCCCGGCAGCGGGTCAATTACCACCTGCGGACGCTGGAGCGGCACGGGCTGGTCGAGCTGGTCGAGGAGCGCCGCAAGGGAAACGTGACCGAGCGGCTGCTCCGGGCCTCGGCCGCCTCGTACGTGATCTCACCCTCGGCGCTGGCCGCCGTGGCTCCCGACCCGGCCCGCGCCCCCGACCGCCTCTCCGCCCGCTGGCTGCTGGCCCTGGCCGCGCAGCTCGTCCGGGATGTGGGCGACCTGATCACCGGGGCCGCGCGGGCCCAGACGCGACTGGCCACCTTCGCGCTGGACGGCCAGATCCGGTTCGCCTCCGCGGCCGACCGCGCCGCCTTCACCGCCGAGCTGATGCAGGCGGTGACCGCGCTGGTCGCGAAGTACCACGACGAGCACGCCGACGGCGGTCGCCAGCACCGTCTCGTCATCGCCGTCCACCCGGCCGTCACCGCGACGGCCGCCGGATCGGGGGAGAACTGATGGGCCATCCGTTCGAGGAACACTCCGAGGCCGAGGTACCGGCCACCCCGGAGGAGGTCTGGGCCGCGATCGCCACCGGCCCGGGCATCGACTCCTGGTTCATGGGCCGCAGCGACGTGCAGCCCGGTGCCGACGGCACCGTCCGTACCACCATGGGCGAGTACACGATGGAATCGGGCGTCACCGCCTGGGATCCGGCCCGCCGGCTCGCCTATCGCAGCGGCGAGGCTCCCGACGGGCGGTTCATTGCCTTCGACTTCCTCATCGAGGGCCGGGAGGGCGGCAGCACCGTGCTGCGGAACGTCTCGACCGGCTTCCTGCCCGGCGACGACTGGGCGGACGAGTACGAGGCGATGAAGCTGGGCGGCGCGCTGTACTTCGGCACCCTGGCCGAGTACCTCACCTACTTCACCGGCCGCCTCGCCCTGCCGGTCACCGCGTCCGGTCCGGCCGGCACGACCTGGGCCAGCGACCGGGCGGCGATCCTCCGCTCGCTTGGCCTGCCCGGATCCGCGGGTCACGGCGACCGGGTGAGCTTCAGCGCCAGCGGTGGCGGCCAGGAGGAAGGCGTCGTCTACTTCACCAACGCCGCCACGGTCGGGATACGGACACCAAACGCGCTCTACCGCTTCATCCGCGGCTTCGGCAGGCCGCTTGTCGCGGACGGCAAACTCTTCGCCCCCGAAGCCGACCCGGCCGGGGCGCAGCTCGCCTGGGAATCCTGGCTCAGCCAGGTCCTGTCACCGAAGGGATAAGGATCATGCGGAAGATCGCCGCCGGACTGTTCATCTCGCTGGACGGCGTCGTGGAGGCGCCGGACAAGTGGACCGGGCCGTACTACAACGACGAGGTGGGCGCGGCGGTCGGCGCCCTGATGGCGGCCAACGATGCCATCCTGCTCGGCCGGACCACCTACGAGGGCTTCGCCGCCGCCTTCGGCGGTCAGTCGGGCGGGGTGGCCGACCATATGAACGGCACCGCGAAGTATGTCGTCTCCACCGCGCTCGGCTCCGCCGACTGGCAGAACTCCACGCTGATCAACGGCACCGAGGAGGAGATCGCCAGCCAGATCCGCGAGCTGAAGCAGCAGCCGGGCGGGGGCATCGGCATGAGCGGCAGCGCGACCCTGGTCCGCTGGCTGCTCAGGCACGGCCTGCTCGACCAGCTCGACCTGCTCCTCTTCCCGGTCGTGATCGGCAGCGGCCAGCGCCTGTTCAGCGAGAACGACGGCCAGCAGCCCCTCACCCTGACCGTCTCGGAGTCCTTCAGCACCGGTGTCGTCCGCCTCAGCTACGAACCGGCCAGGTAACCGTGGTGAGCGGCGGGGCAGCCATCGGCTGGATCAGGGAGGTGGTCCTTGACTGCCCCGACCCGTGGGCGCTCGCACGCTTCTGGGCCGGCCTGCTCGGCGGCACGCCGGCGGAGTGGTATCCCGGATGGGTCACCCTCGAGCCGCCGCCGCGCGGCCAGCGCCTGTCCTTCCAGGCCAGCGCCACCCCCCTGGCGCAGGACACGGCCCGGGTCCACTTCGACATCCTGGTCGAGGACCTCGCGGCCGCCCACGCCCGGGTCATCTCCGCCGGCGCCACGCCGGTCGGCCAGCACGTCTCACCTCGTCCCGGCCCGGGCGGCGAGCCAGTACCCTGGCGCGTCTACCGTGACCCGGCCGGCCACCCGTTCTGCCTGGTCGTCCGCTGACCGGCGCGGCGGATCAGGCCGGCCGGCCGTTCTCCAGGTAGACCAGGCCCTGGGTAGCCGACTCCACCCGGCGCCTGATCGGGCCCCGGAGCAGGGTCAGCGCCTCGGGCAGCGGGACCAGCCGGGAATCGGAGATCTCCTCCGGCTGCAGCTTCATGTTGGCCAGCGCCTCGTCGCTCACCTGGCCGCAGTCGAACAGGTACCGGATGCCGGCCAGCCGGCCCGGCTTCGCCGGGCGGAAATCCATCGCCGCCAGCCGTCCGCGGCTCACCTCGAGGCCGGTCTCCTCGCGCACCTCGCGCTGGCATGCCTCCCACGGGGACTCCCCGTCCGCCTCCATGACGCCGCCGGGGATGGTCCAGCCGCTCTTGTAGGCCGGTTTGAGGATCAGCAGCCGTCCCGCCGCGTCGAATATGAGCGCCCCCGCGGACACCGGAATACTCGGAAGAGGCGTGAATTCCTGAGCCACGCCCCCCACCTCCCCTGACCCGCAGAACCCAAACCATTATCCCGGACGGATACGGGACTGGCTCCGCTAGGCTTATGCCCGGTTCGCCGGTCAAAAGGCGAAAGACCCGACCGACCTGGGGGTGGCGGTGGCGAGGCTCACGGGCAAGGTCTGCGTGATCAACGGGGCCGCGAGCGAGATCGGCCGGGCGGTGGCCGGGCGGTTCGCTGACGAGGGCGCCGTGGTGGTGGGGGTCGACCAGGCCGAGCACGACGTCGGCGCGCACGCGGTGCAGGCCGACCTGGCCGATGAGCCGCAGGTCGCGGCGATGTACGAGCAGGTCGTACGGAGCTACGGCAGGCTCGACGTCATCTACAACAACATGGGGCTGATGGACCGCGGCGACCGTTCCGCGCTCGACACCAGCCTCGAGACCTGGCGCCAGGTGCACGAGGCGAACCTGACGAGCGTCTTCCTTTCCTGCAAGCACGGCATCCCGCGGCTTCGCGACACCGACCCGGCCGGCGGCTCGGTGATCAACGCCGCGTCGTTCCTGGCCGGGATCGGGGCGGCGACCGCCCAGATGGCATACGCGTCCGCCAAGGCCGGCGTCGTGCAGCTGAGCCGGGATCTCGGGGTGCAGCTGGCCCGCAGCGGCGTGCGGGTCAACGCGGTGCTGTTCGGGCCGATCGATACCCCGGCCCAGCGGGCGGTCTTCGAGCGCAACCCGGGTGCGCTGGACAAGCGCCTGGTGCACTGGCCGATGGGCCGGTTCGGCACCCTGGCCGAGGCGGCCGGGGCCATCGCGTTCCTCGCGAGCGACGACTCCGGCTTCATCACCGCGGCCGCGCTGCCGCTCGACGGCGGCATCACCGAGGCGTTCACCGTCCCGGATTAATAGGCGCGCCTTAATTTAACGCCGGGCCCTTTAATTAATTACCGGGAATAATCAGTTTAATGAACGGCGGTCAATTCGGTATAGTTACGGGCGGTCCTTTTTGGGCAGCTTGCTGACAATAGCCGAATAGGAGGCGTCAATGGCCTCGAGCAGTTCGTCCTCGGGTATCGCGCCGCCGATCCGCAGCGTGTTCCACCCGGAGCGGCCGATGTAGGCCATCACCGAGACGTCATCCGGGTACCGGGCCAGCCACTCGTCGGCCGCCTCGCGGCTGGCCCCGCACTTCAGGCCCACGGAAGGAGCATCGCCCGATCCGAGGAACGCGAAGATCTTGGCGCCGACCTTGGCCACGACGTCGCCCTCCCAGGGCTCGTCCTGCCAGGCGCCCGGCTTGGCCAGGCAGTAGGCGAGCAGGCTCTCCCACGTCATAACCGGCACAGTAACCCGGGGAGGCACGAGAATGCGCCAGACACTCCACGGCGCCCGGCAGGTACTGCGCCGCCCGGCGTTCCGCCGGTTCTGGCTCGGGATGATGATCTCGCGCGCCGGCGACGCCTTCACCCTGGTCGCGCTGTCCTGGGTCGTCCTGGGCATCGCCGGGCCGGTCCAGCTGGGCGTGGTCCTGATGTGCTTCGGGCTGCCGCGCATCGTCAGCGGGCCGGTGGCCGGGCGCCTGCTGGACGGGGCCCGGCCGCGCCTGCTGCTGGTCGCCGACAACGCGGCCCGCGGCCTGCTGATCGCGGCCGTCCCCGTCCTGCTCTGGCAGCACCGCCTGGTCGTGGCCGACTTGTACGGGATCGCAGCGGTCAGCGCGCTGCTGTCGGCGGTGACCGAGGTGGCCGAGTCGGCGCTGGTACCGCGCCTGGTGGACGACGAACAGCTCGACGCGGCCAGCTCGCTGCTCTCGGCCAACGTGGAACTGGCCGATATCATCGGCCCGGCCGTGGCCGGCCTGATCGTCGCCACCGTCGGCGCGCCGCTCGCCCTGCTCCTGGACGCAGGCAGCTTCGCGGTCATGACCGCTACCTGCATGAGCCTGCCCTCGTTCCGCCCGCCGGCCGAGCCGCTGCCGGCCGAGCCGCTGCCGGCCGAGCCGCTGCCGGCCGAGCCGCTGCCGGCCGTGACAGGACAAGCCGAGCCAGGACAGGCCCCGCCCGTATCCGGGCGCGCCTGGATGGGCCCGGGCATCCTGCTGCGGTTTCCCGCCGTGCTCGTGATCACCGCCTGCGGGTTCGGCATGCTCGTCCTCGACGGGGTGGCCACCGTGCTCTACCCGGTGTACGCCCGGACGTTCCTGCACACCGGCTCCGCCGGGTACGGCGTGCTGGTGTCGGCCGCCGGGGCCGGGGCGCTGCTCGGCGTGCTGGCCGGACCGGCCCTGTCCGGCCGCCTGCCGCCGTCCCGGCGGCTCGCCGTCGTCATCGCCGCCGGGGCGCCGTGGTTCGGGTTGCTGTGCCTCGCGCCCGGCCTGGCCGTCGCGGGCGTCCTGCTCGGCCTGGCCACCTTCGCCTGGGGCCCGTACTACGTCTTCGCGCGCACGCTGATGCAGCGGCTCGTTCCCCGCGAGGTCCTCAGCCGCGTGGCCGGCGCGCGCATGACGATCACCTCGCTCGGGTTCCCGCTGGGCAGCGCGATCGGCGGGGTGCTGGCCGGCGGGATCGGCGTGCCCGGCACCGTCGTGGCCATCGCCTGCTCGTACCTGGCCCTGGGGCTGCTGCCGCTGCTGGCGCCCGCGCTCCGCCCGCTCGGCGGCGCCGCGTGGCCCCCGGCCTGCCCGGGACATCGAAGACATAGAGTCGACGATCATGGACTTCGCCCACGGTAAGGGCCGGCCGGGACCGGTCGGCTTCGACCTGGACATGACGCTGATCAACTCGCGTCCGGCCATCCTGGCCTCGTTCGCCGAAGTCGGCCGGGAGACCGGCATCGCCATCGACCTGGCCGCGGTCGACCGGCGCCTCGGCATCAAGCTGGACGACGAGCTGGCGTACTGGCTGCCGCCCGACCGGATCGACGCGGCGGCCGCCATCTACCGGCGGCACTACCTGCAGCTGGCCGAGCGGATGACGACGGTGCTGCCCGGCGCGCACGAGGCGCTGGCCGCGGTCCGGGCGGCCGGCCAGCAGGTGATCATCATCACGGCCAAGCACCCGGTGTCGGTCGGCCCGAGCCTGCGGGCGACCGGGCTGTCCGCCGACGAGCTGTTCACCCTGGTCCACGGGCCGGAGAAGGCGGAGGTGCTGCGGCGCGTGGCGGCGATGGCCTACGTCGGCGACACCCCGCCGGACATGGCCGCCGCCGTCGGGGCCGGCGTCCGGGCGGTGGGCGTGACGACCGGCTCCTTCACCGGCGAGGACCTGACGCGCGGGGGCGCCGAGGTGGTGCTCGGCTCGCTGGACGGCTTCCCCGACTGGTACCGGTCCGTTGCTGGTGAGTGAGCGATAGTGCTCATCTCGCCGGCGCCCCGTCTCGGGGTTGTTTCCCAGCCTGGCGGCTGGTTCCCTTCCGCGCTTCATCGCCACCGGCCGGGCGGGGCCCGGTCTTACGGTCGGCTCGGCGCTTGACGGCGGCCCTGACTGGGCCGACGGCACTATCACCCGCACAGGGCAGCTCGTAGCGCGCGAGGTTAATCGCGGCATTGTCGTCACGCTGGTGCCCGGCCCCGCATCCATTGCAGGTCCAGTGCTCAGCCCAGCCGATGTCCTGCACGTGCCCGCAGGCATGGCAGGTCTTCGACGATGGGTACCACCGGTCCGCGACGATCAGGCGGGATCCGTACCAGCCGGTCTTGTAGCCGAGCTGGCGGCGGGCCTCGGCCAGGGCGGAGTCGGACAGGCCGCGCCGGCGGGCCCGGGCACCGGGCAGGCCCTTCTGCCGCAGCATCGCGGCGGCGTCCAGTCCTTCGGCCACGATCTCGCCGTGGGTCTTGGCGAGACGCGTGGTCAGGACGTGGAGGTGGTGACCGCGGATACCGGCGACCCGGCGGTGCAGCCGGGTGATCTTCTGCTGTGTCTCGGTGTAGCGGCGGGAGCCCCGGGTGCGGCGCGACCGCTCCCGGCACAGGTGCCGCAGCTGCCTCAGCGCGGCCTCCAGCGGCCGGGGGTTCGGCACCCGCTCGATCACTTCCCCGTCCGGGCTGGCGACGGTGGCAAGAACCCGCACTCCTACGTCCACCCCGACCCGGGACCCGGACCGGGCGGCACGAGGCTGGATGGGGCGCTGGATCAGGACCCGGAACGCCGCTATCAGCCGGGTTCCCTTGCGGGACACGGTGACGGCGAGGATCCGGGCCCGGTCTTTGACCAGCAGGCGTTGCAGCCGGCGGGTGTTCTCGTGCACCCGTACGGTGCCGATCCGGGGGAGGGTGACGTGCCGCCGGTCGGGTTCGATCCGGATGGCTCCGGTGGTGAAGGTGACCCGGTCCCGGTCGCGGCCTTTCTTGGCGAACCGGGGGAAACCGGCCGCCCTGCCTGCCCGTTTCCCGGCGCGGGAGGCCTGCCAGGCCCAGTAGCCGTCGACCGCGCCCTTGATGCCGTCGGCGAAGGCCTCCTTGCTGATGTGCGGCCACCACACTTCCCCGGTCTGCGCGTCGGTGCACTCGGCGTCCTTGACCTGGTTCCAGCGTTTCCGGAGGCTAGCCAGGCTGGGCTTTTCTGTTTCCCCGCCGGTGGCGTGGTACCGGTCGAGGTCTTCTTTGAGAGTGCGGACGGCCCAGTTGCGGGCGTACCGGCGGGCCCCGAACTGCCGCCGCAGGCACGCCGCCTGGGCCGGCGACGGATCCAGCGCGAAGCAGAACGCCTGCACGCTCCACCCGTCAGGAATCGCGAACCTGGCCACCGTCACCCCTCCAGTGCCCGCCGCAGGAGCCGGTCGGCCCGGTAGCAGGCCGCTTGGTAGGAGGCGTCCCGTTCCCGGCCGATCCGCGCCCGCGCCTGCTCAGGAGTCATTTGGCCGGCCAGCTGCCGCGCTTCCCGCTCCGACCGGCTGACCTCAGGCGCCCACCGGGCGTCGACCGCGGCAGCCTTGACACGGGCAGGCAAGGCCGTCCTCCACCCGTGCTGACGCAAGGTCGTGCCGGTGACGCCGAGCTGCCGGGCAGCGCGCTTCAGCTCATGTATCTTCGCCCGTCCCATCACGTCCCCTCCGGCCATCACGCTGCCATCCTGCCCCGGCCCACGGCAGTCCAGCGGGCACCGCCCGCGGCCCGCTGTCCCGCTAGGCGCAGCCCAGCGGCTTCAGCACCCGGTCCTCGGCCATACAGACAGGCCGGGAACTAGGTGAGTACCCGGCCATCTTGCGGACCAGGCCCGCATCATGCCGGAACCTTTTCTAGGTTCTGAGTTCGACTCTACTGGCCGACTATGACATTCTGCCGGATCTGCGCGCGAGTTCAGCGAGATAGGTGCCCCTGGCCAGAAAGAGTTCTATGTGACTGCCAGGGCCGCTGGTACCGGGAAGGCATTTCCTCTCAGCAGGGAGCGGACCCCGCCGCAGCCTCGACCCGCGACCCGCATCGCCGGGCGCCGGCACCAGCCGCCCGCTAGGCGAGCCGGACGACCTGCCGGCCCACCTCAGCCCTCTGCCCGCACGAGGACACCCGCGCACGCAACCCATACGACCAGGCTGCGGGTCCGGCGGGACACCAGCACCGCGCGCTGGGTCACCCGGACCGACGGGACCGGCAGCGTTCCCACACCAAACCACACGCGCCCGGTCAGCCAGATTCACCCATCAGCAGACTGGCTAGAACACGTGGACGTTTACTATTACTCATTAATCCGTAAGTAGTTCACAACCGTCTCGTCAGGCGCTGTCGGCGACGGCCGTGACCACCGCATAGGGCAGGTACCGCGGGTGCACGAGCAGCGCCCGGGCCACCTGGCGGATCCGCGGCCGCAGCGGGGTCAGTGCCTGCTCGCAGTACCGCCACGCCGCCACCTCGTCACCGCCGAAGCGAGCGGCGATCCCGCTCCGGAACCGGCGCGCGTCACCGCCGTCGGCGCGCCAGGCCGGCAGCCACGCCCGCAGCTCGTCGTCCCCGGCCAGCAGGGACCAGTCCCGCAGCCGCTCCGCGACCTGGCCCGCCGCGTCGATGACGAACCCCCGGTCGCCGCCGCCCTGGATGGCGTGCACCCGGCCCTGGCTGGCTGAGCCGTGGCGGATGCTGGCCGAGCTGAAGCGCGCCCCGACCGCCAGCGCGGCGACCGCGTGGCCGGCCTCGTGCCAGGCCGTCCGCACCGCCGCCGTCCGGGCGGGAGCATAGCTGGCCGCCGCCCCGAGGTCGTAGCGCTGCCGGATCCAGGCCTGGTGCACGACCGACTCGTCGTCGTAGCGGACCAGCCGGGCCAGCTCGGCCTGGACCGCGGCGAGGGTCCTGGCCTCGGCGGGCGTCACCGGTGCGTCACGACGGCGTCAGCGGGGCGACAGCACGCAGAACTCGCTGCCTTCCGGGTCGGCCAGCACGGACCACGGCACGTCACCCTGGCCGATGTCGACCGGCGCCGCACCCGCGTCGGTCAGCGCGCGGACCGCCGCGGCGTGGTCGTCGTCCTGGTAGGGGGCCAGGTCCAGGTGGATCCGGTTCTTGACGGTCTTGCGGTCCAGCGACGGCAGCAGCTCCAGGTACGGCCCGAGCCCGTCGGGGGACCGCAGCGATATCCCGGTGTCGGTGGACTTCGC
>JAICWX010000411.1 GCA_025934635.1 Streptosporangiaceae bacterium
CCTCGCCGCCGACGGCGGTGACCACGAGCCTTTTTTTCGCCCGGGTGACGGCTACGTAGAACAGCCGGCGTTCCTCGGCCAGCAGCTTGGCCGCCAGCATGGCCGCGTCCACGTCGGCGCCCTGGCCCTGGTCCGGCCGGGTGTCGGGGCGAGCCGTCTCGGCGAGCTCGTCGACGCCGAGCAGCGAGCCGCGCAGCCGCAGGTCGGGCCAGGCCTCCTCCTGGACGCCGGCCACCACCACGACGTCCCACTCCAGGCCCTTGGACCGGTGCGCGGTCAGGATCCGGACGCAGTCCTCCCGGACCGCCCGCTCGGCCAGCGTGTCGCCCGCGATCTCCTGCCCGGACAGGCTGTCGGCGAACAGGGCGGGCGCGCCCGGTGGCATGCTGTCGGCGAAGTGCGCGGCCTTGTCGAACAGGGCCAGCACCGCGTCCAGGTCCCGGTCGGCGGCCGCGCCGGCCGGGCCGCCCGCCGCGCTGGCCCGCTGCCACTGCGGGGCGAGGCCGGATGCGGCCCAGATGGCCCAGAGCACGTCCTCGGCGCTGCCGCCCCGGTCGATGGCCTTGCGGGCGGTGGCGAGCAGGGTGGCGATCTTCTTGGCCGGCTCGGCCACCCGGTCCGGCACGACGGCCAGGTCGCGGGGGTCGAGCAGGGCGTGGGCGAGCATGTCCTGGCCGTCGGGGGGGCTCGGCGTTTCCGGGTCGGCGTCGGCCAGCAGCTGCAGCGAGCGGCGCAGCCGGCGCAGGCCGAGCGCGTCGGTGCCGCCGAGCGGTCCGCACAGGAGCTCGGCGGCGACCTGCTCGTCGAGCTCCTTGGGCTGCAGTGCGCAGCGCAGCAGCATGAGCAGCGGCCGGGTCCCCGGCTCGTCGGTCATCGGCAGCTCGTCGCCGGCCACCGCGACCGGGACGCTGGCCGCGGTCAGCGCCCGCCGCAGCAGCGGCACCTGCCGGGCGGCCGAGCGGACCAGGACGGCCATGTCCGACCAGGGCACGCCGTCGGCGAGGTGCGCGCGGCGCAGCGTGTCGGCGACCAGCGCCGCCTCCTGGGTGGAGCTGTCCGCGATCAGGATGGCGATCTCGCCGGGCGGGCTGTCCGGCACCGGGACCAGCATCCGGTGGCGGGCCTGGGCGGCGCTGGCACCGGGCGCGGCGGGCAGGCGGCGGGCCACCCGCCGGGAGGCGGCCAGCAGGACCTCGCCGCTGCGGCGGCAGGTGCGCAGTGCCACCACCGGGGCGGGCTGGCCGTCGGCGGTGCGGAAGCGGTCGGGGAACTCGGTGAGCGCGCGGACGTCGGCACCGCGGAACGCGTAGATGGACTGGTCCGGGTCGCCCACCGCGATCAGCTCGCGGCCGTCCCCGGCCAGCGCCATCAGCAGCGACTCCTGAGCCGGGTCGCTGTCCTGGTACTCGTCGACCAGCACCACGTCGTAGGCGTCACGCTCGCGCTGCCTGGTCTGCGTCCGGCCGAGCAGGGCGGCGGCGATCCGGACGATCTCGGCGTAGTCGTAGGCCGGGACCGGGGCGAGGTCGAAACGGGCCGCGTACCGGTCGAGGAACGCGGCGGCGGCCATCCAGTCGTCGCGGTCCCTGAGCTTGCCGAGCTGACGCAGCCCGCGGCCGTCCAGGCCGCGCTCGGCCGCGCGCAGCAGCAGGTCGCGCACCTCCTCGGCGAAGCCCCGGGTGCCCAGGGCGGCCCGCAGCCGCTCCGGCCAGCGGGCGCCGCCGTCGTGCGACTCGCCCTTGAGCAGCCGGCGCACCTCGAGCAGCTGCTCGGGCGCGGAGAGCAGGCGGGGTGGTTCGTCGCCGGCCAGCACGAACTCGCGCCGGGCGAGCGCGTAGGCGTAGCTGTGGAAGGTCACCGCCAGCGGCTCGCGGGTGGTTCTCCTGAGCCGCGCGGTGATGCGCTCGCGCAGCTCGGCGGCGGCCTTGCGGCTGAAGGTGAGGACCAGGATGCGCTCGGGGCTGATCCCGCGGTTCTCGATCCGGTCGGCGACGGTGGCCACGATCGTCGTCGTCTTGCCGGTCCCGGGGCCGGCCAGCACCAGCAGCGGGCCGCCCGCGTGGTCCACGACCTGCTGCTGGGCCTGGTCCAGGCGGGGTGCTCCGCCCGCCGCCGGGCCCGCCGGTCCGGCCGCCGCCACCGGGCGGCGGATGAGGCGGTACGCGGGTGCGTTCGGCTGGTCCATTACTGGCATTCCAGCAGATGGCACTGACATTTCGCGGCCCATCCGGGGAAGCCCCAGCGTGTCGCGGCGCGATGGTGAGGGTGATCTGGCGCGGCGGTTACCGTGACCGCGTACGAGCGGCTACGCTGACCCAGCGCGGGTGACTGCCGCGCCGCGCCGCGCGTGGTGACCGGGCCCCTGGGCGCCTCGCGTTGAACCGCAGATCTTCATGATCAGGAACGATCCGGTACGGCCATGCGTACCGGATCGTTCGCGATCATGAATCGCCCGGCTCGGACGCCGTGGCGCGGTTCCCGCCCGCCGCTGCGTCCTCACCCGTATCGCGCTGAGCGCGGATTTCATGATCGTGAAGGACTTACTACGTTTCCTGATAGAAAACTCTTCGCGATCACGGCTACCGCCTCGCGTTACGTGGCAGGTGTGGCTGCAGAGGCAAGTGTGATCATGGGCCGGGCCAGCGGGCGCGGCGCATGTCGACGCGGACCGGGGGGCGGGCCGAGCGGAGCGGGGTGCCCTCGGCCAGGTAGTGCCGCACGGCCACGCTGTCATGGCCGGGAGCCGGGGTGCCGTCGGAGTGGATCACCCGCCACCAGGCCACCGCGCCGCCGTAGACGGACATCACCTTGCCCACCTGCCGGGGTCCGGGCCCGGCGGCCAGGTAGGCGGCGATGTCGCCGTAGGACATGACCCGGCCGGGCGGGATGGAGTCCACCAGGTCCAGCACCTGACTGGAGAAGTCGTCGACGGGCGGCGGCTCGCCGGCCTGGTCCTCGACGGGCGGCGATTCGCTGGTGAAGGCGTCGGCGGACGGTTCGGCGGCGTTCTCCGGTGACGGCCCGCCGGGACGGGACTTGGCCGGCTGGCGGGGGCGGGGCGGGGCCGGCTGGCGGGGGCGGGGGGTCATCGGTTCGCCCGGCGCAGGATGGCCAGCCGGGTCGCGGCGGCGGCGGTCAGCGCCAGCGAGGTCAGGGCGAGCAGCGCGAACAGGACGAGCTGGCCGGAGCCGCGCGGGCCGACCGGCGCGGCCGGGAGCGTGCCGTGGTACTTCGCGGCGTCCTTGATGGTGGTGACCGCCGGCCGGGCGCCCGCCAGCCGCCCGGCCTTGATCAGGGCGGCGGACGCGTCCACGATGCCGAACCCCACCTGGCTGTTATAGCCACCGGCCGGCCGGCCGGTGGTGGTCGAGGTCAGGGCGCTGGCGACCAGGTCGGGCGCCAGGCGCGGATACTTCGACTTGATCAGGGCGGCCACGCCCGCCACCAGCGCGCAGGCCGGACTGGTGCCGCTGACCAGCCAGTACTCCCCATCCCGGCCTTGGGCGAGCACCTTCACGCCGGGCGCCGCCACCTGGACGGACAGGTTGGCGCTGGAGAACCCGGCCACCGTGCCGTCGGATTTGACGGCACCCACGCTGATCACGCCCGGGTAGTCCGCGGGGAACGACTCGGGCGCATCGCCGGCCTTACTCGAACCCGCCGGGCCACCGGAGTTCCCGGCCGAGGCGATCACGACCACGCCGCGTTCGTAGGCCCGCTGCAGCGCGGCCCGGACCGGGCGGCTCTGCGAGCTGTAACCGATCGACATGCTGATGACCTTCGCGCCGTGCGTCACCGCGTAGCGGATCCCGTCGGCCAGCGACTGCTGGATGACGGTCTCCTGTTCGCGCTCGTACTTGCGGTAGTGCGGGTCGTCACGATCCGGGATCACCCGGATGGACAGGATCCGGGCCCGCGGCGCGATGCCGGTGACCCCGTCGAGGCCGTCGTCGTGCCCGTGTCCCGCGATCAGCGACGCCATCCAGGTGCCGTGCACGCCCCAGTCTCCGTTGGCCGGGCTGGTAGTGACGCGAGTGTAATCAGGACCGGTGCTGACCGACCCGGACAGGTCGCTGACATGCGGGTTGACGCCGCTGTCGATAACCGCGACGGTTACCCCGCCGCCCCGGGTCACCGACCAGGCCGTGTCGACGTCGAGCATGCTCAGTACCCACTGCTGCCTGTCCGCGATTCCGTCGGCGACGGCATCGCGGGTGAGCGCGGCGCCCGGCGCCCGGATGGCCGCGCGGGCCGGACCGGGCGGGATCGCGGCCAGCGACACCAGGCCGGTTACGCAGGCCAGGGCCAGCCTGGCCCGCCATCGCGAGGTCAGCATCCGGGCGCTCCCGGGCAGCGCGGCGGGGCCGGGGCGGCGGCGAGCGTCTTCGCGACGGAATGGGCGACGCCCTGGGCCATGCTGGTCATTTCTGCCTCGGAATACGTGTCGTGGGACACCGGAACCCGCGGCCGGTTGTCGGCGTAACCGGCGGCGTACATGACGACATACGGCCCGGCCGTGAAGCTGGCGGAGACCTGCCGGTTGTAGTCATACGCCCGGCCGGCCGCGCCGCGGTACCTGAGCACGAGAACGCCGGCCGGGAGCAGGTCGGCGCCTGCCGCCTGCCGCGCCGCGGCCAGCCGCGACAGGGTCAGCCGGCTGCCGGCGCTGGTGGCGGAGGCGGCGTCCGGCAGCACCGCCACGCCCACCGTCATCACGAAACTCCTGGTGGCATCCACGTAGGTGGCGCGGAGCACTGCCTGGCACCCGCTCTTGCGCAGCATCGCGCCGGCCGCTGCGCTGGTCACGGCCTTCGCGCAGTCGGATTGCTGCGGCGCGATGCTGACGCGGAGCGCTTTCAGCGGGAGAGGGGCGATGTCCTCGAGCGTCTTGGCGGACAGCCGGTAGGAGACCGAGGCCGGGAAGATCCTCCCGGCGGGTAGCTGCTGCCAGCGCCGCATGACCTCCCACGCCTCGATCTGGCGCTGCTGCTCCGCGCTGAAGTGCCGGGGCAGCATCTGGATGGCCACCCCGGTCAGGGAGACGCCGAGCCCGGCGACCCCGAGGACCAGGGCGACGACGGCCGCGACGCGCCGGCCGCGTCCCGCAGCGGCGCCGCGACCCTGGAGGTCGCCGTCTGTCCCGTCGGCATACATCCTGTCACCGCGCATCCCGTCGCCATGGCTCCGGTTACCGTATACCCCGGGCGCGCGGGGCCATGGGCCGTCGCGTGCCTCGGGATCCGCCGTCACAAGCAAAATGGTAGGGCTAGATTCAGGCGTCTTGACTGGCCGGAGGAACTAATGCCCTGGTTTGATCTGCCCTTGGAGCAGTTGCGAGAATATCGCACGGATACCGTGGAGCCCGCTGGCCTGGACCAGTGGTGGCAGCGGCGCCTCGACGCGGCTCGCGCGGTGGCGAGCCCGCCCACCCTGGACCGGTACGAAGCCGACATCTACGCGCCGGTCGAGGTGTACGACACGGAGTTCTCCGGTGCGGGCGGCGACCGCATCCGGGCCTGGTACCTGCGTCCCGCGGGCGCGGGCGGAGACACGCCGGTGGTGGTGACGTTCATCGGCTACGGCGGCGGGCGCGGCATGCCCGCCGAGCATGCGCTGCTCCCGGCCCTGGGCTACGCGGTCTTCGTGATGGACACCCGGGGGCAGGGCGGGCGGTGGACCACCGGCGCCACCGGCGACCGCCAGGGCGACCCGGCCGCGGGCCCGGAGAACGCCAGGGTCATGACCAGGGGCATCGGCCAGCCGGAGGGTTACTACTACACCCGTTTGTTCACTGATGCCGCACTGGCGGTGGAGACGGCGCGTGAGCTGGCAGGCGTGTCACGGGTGGCGGTGAGCGGCGCCAGCCAGGGCGGCGGCCTCGCGCTGGCCACCGCCGCGCTGGTCCCGCAGGCGGTCGCGGTGTGCCATGCGGACGTGCCGTTCCTGTGCGACATCCAGCGCGGCATCACGCTCGGGCCAGACGCGCCGTACACCGAGATACCGGAGTTCCTGGCGCACAATGTTGACCTGATCCCGGCGGCGCTGAACACCCTGCGGTACGTGGACTGCGCGCTGCTGGCCCGCCGGATCACCGCGCAGTGCCTGCTCAGCGTGGGCCTGATGGACACCATCTGCCCGCCCTCCACGGTATTCGCCGCGTACAACGAGATCACCGCGGACAAGGACATTTCGGTCCACCCGTTCACCGGCCACGTGGTGCCGACGGCGCACGTAGAACGACAGCTCCGTCACCTAAGGGATTTCCTGCGCTGAGCCGAGAGGCAATTGTCCTTTAGGGTGACCGTAGCAGCGCTGCAGATACCTCTGGGAGGACCTTCGTGACTGAAGGGAATGGGCATGTCATCGATCCGAACGGCGACGCTCGGCGTGCCCTGCAGGAGGCTGTGGCCGAACACGGTCCTGAGGTGCTGTCGAACGCCGCCGTCATCGACACCATCTGCCAGGATCACCTCGCCGGACTGCCCGGGGAATCCATCCTCATCGGCGACGCGGCCCGGACCAACGTCCCGGCGCTGCTCAGCGGCCTGATCCCCCAGCTGGGCAACTACGGCGCGATCCAGTCCGCCGCGACCACCCTGGCCGGGGAACACAACCTCGACATGGCGGCGTCGTTGTGGGTGGTCCGCGAGTTTGCCCGGGCGCTGGGCTACATCGCGCCCGCGACCGGAACTTCCACCGCGTTCCCTGGCTCCGGACCCCGCCCGGTCCCCGGCTCCGGGCCCCGCGCCGTTCCCGGCTC
>JAICWX010000288.1 GCA_025934635.1 Streptosporangiaceae bacterium
GATCCGCGCTAGCGGGCGGCTGCTTCCCGGGGTGTTGCCAGCGTGAAGAGTGAGAGCCGGGGTGCCCGCTGATGCGCCGCGCCGGGCGATAACGCGGAGGAAATGGCTTACCCGGAGGATCCGGGTCGCTATAGCAGCCCGTTTCCTCCGCGTAAGCCGGATCCTCCGCGTTAATCCGGCCGGCCGGCTGGCGGTGCTGCTGGTACTGGAGTGGCCGGTGCAGGCAGGAACGCCCGCGCTCGGTCAGAGATCAGAGCCGGATCACCGCCTCAATGGCCAGATGGCGGCACTGGCTTACGTTTTCACATTCCGCGTCCTTCGCTTAACAAGGGGTTTCGATCCACAACGATTCGGCTGCGGAGACCGCCAGCTGGTCGTCATGCATGGTCACGTTCATGTTCGTGTTCGCCGCCAGGTACACGAGCCGGAAGGGTCCCCCGGGCACCCGCCCGTTCGTCATGTCGCCGTTGGTCAACGGGACGGCGCCCGGGTCCGGCTCCCCGGACATCGGCTTGGCCCTGGCCTGCGGCAGCTCTAGCCCGCGGATTTCCCGGCCGCCGCTCACTGCGGCCGCGTTGCTAGGGTTGCGCCGCGCTCATCGAGCGGGCGACGTCGTTAAAGGCGCGGATGCGCGGGTTCTCCCGGCTGGCGCACCAGACCAGGCCCAGCGGCAGCGGCGGCAGGTCGCCGATGGGGATGAGGGTAACGTCGTCGCGGTTGAAGATGGGAATGGTGGAACTGGTGGGGTGGACGATGCGGCCGCGGGCCACCAGTGAGAGGACCTCGTTGACCGTCTGGGCCGGCTGGCTGCGGCGGATCGGGCGCCCGGACGGCGTGCGCGGGGGAATGAGCAGGTCGTAGACCGCGGCCGGGGTGGACGGCGGCAGCAAGGCCACCTCCTGGCCGGCCAGGTCCTCGACCGAGACCACCTGCTGCCCGGCCAGGCGGTGCGTGCTGGCCACGACCAGCGCCCGCTGGTAGGAGGCGAACGCGGCCCCCGCGACCAGGTCGGGTTCGTCGACGGCGAGCCAGTTGCACAGGACGTCGATGTCGCCCCGGCGCAGCGGCCGGTAGGCGTCGAACGTCTCCACCTCGGCCAGCCGCACCTCGCAGGCCGGGTACCGGGCCTGGAAGGCGGCGACGAGCCGGCTCAGCGCGGGGCCCTCCGTGGTGAGGACGAACCCGACCCGCAGCAGCCCCCGTACCGCCTGGGACAGCTCGCTGACCTGGACCAGGGCCCGTTCCAGGGCGCCCAGCGCGGGGACGAGGGTACCCCTGAGCTCCTCGCCCGCCGGCGTCAGGCGGACCCGGCGGCTGGTGCGGTCGAAGACCTTGACGCCGAGCCGGGACTCCAGGACCCGCACGGCCTCGCTCACTCCCGGCTGGGAGATGCCCATGCGCTCCGCCGTCCGGCCGAAGTGCAGCTCATCGGCCAGCACGAGAAAGATCCGCAGCTCACGTAGTTCCACGTCGCGCCACATCAATCACGAAGCCTAATCAATCCGATCAGCGATTGCCCGTTGATCATCCCGGCCCGTGACCCCAGGTTGGAACGAGGCAACCGGCACCACGCGAAGGGTGAGGGCTTTGATTCTCGTCATCGGGGGACGCAGCAAGATCGGCTCGGCGCTGATCGGGGACCTGCTCGACCGGGGCCAGCAGGTCCGGGCGCTGGTCCGCGCCGGGGAAGCCACCGGCGGCCTCCCGGCCGCGGCACAGACGGTCACCGGCGATCTCGCCGACGAGGGCTCACTGGTCACGGCGATGGCGGGCGCCGAGAAGGTATTCCTGCTCTCCAGCCCGCACCCGGACGCGGTCCGCTGGCACCGCAACGCCATCGACGCCGCCCGCCGGACCCAGGTCGGGCTGCTGGTGCGCAGCTCGATCCTCGGCGCCGACCGGGAGTCCCCGGCCCAGTTCATCAGCGCGCACACCACGTGCGACCGCTACCTTGAGGGCTGCGGGCTGCCCTACGTGATCGTGCGCCCCAACCTGTTCCTGCAGAACATCCCCGAATCGACGATCCCCGCCATCGACGCGTCGGGGACCTTCTACGTCAACGCGGGGCAGGCCAGGCTCAGCATGGTCGACACCAGGGACGTCGCCGCGGTGGCCGCCGTCGCCCTCACCGAACCGGGGCACGCCGGCGTGCACTACGACGTCACCGGCCCGGAGGCGCTGTCCTACGCCGACGTCGCCGCCCGGCTGAGCGCGGCGACCGGCCGCCGCGTCAGTTACGCCGACGTGCCCGACGACGCGGCCCGGCAGGGCCTGCTCGGCGCCGGCCTTGGCGACTGGTTCGCCGGCGCGCTCGTCGGCCTGTACCAGGACTACCGCCGCTCGGGCCCCGGCGGCTACGCCGCCCAGGTGACCAGCACCGTCCAGCAGCTCACCGGCCGCCCGCCTCGCACCCTGGACAACCTGCTTACTGAGATCGCCCCCGCGTCTTAGCGCTCAGGCCCGGTATCTCGTCTCCCAGTGGTAGACAGTCTGCATGGCGAAAATCGTGGTCTCCGCGGAGCGGACGGTCGAGGCGCCGGCCGATGCCGTCTACCGCTATGTCGCGGACATGCGCGAGCATCACCCGCGTTACCTGCCCACAGCGTTCTCGGATTTCCAGGTCGAGTCCGGCGGTACCGGGGCCGGTACCGTCACGCGGTTCAAGGTGACCGCGGGCGGGCGCACCCGCGAGTACCGGATGCGCGTAGACGAGCCCGAGCCTGGCCGCGTCCTCACCGAATCCGACACCGGCTCCAGCCTGGTCACCACGACCACGGTCTCCCCGCAGGGCGGAGCGTCACTGGTGCAGATCTCCACGAGCTGGAACGGCGCCGGCGGGATCGGCGGCTTCTTCGAGAAGATGTTCGCGCCGCGGGCAATGCGGGCCATCTACACGGACGAACTCGAGCGGCTCGCCGCGTACGCACGCGAGCAGCAGCCCGGCTGAGCCTGGCCCGGCCGCCGTAGGCCGGCCCCTTCCGCCGGATGTCCGGGGCTTATCGTGAATAACTGGACAAGCGGCGAAGCTGGAAGGATGCTGCGTGAGCGAGTACAAGGTCGTCAACCCGGCCACCAACGAGACCGAGCGTGAGTTCCCCACCGCGACGGACGCGGAGGTCGAGCAGATACTGGAGCGCTCGGCCCAGGCCTTCAGGACCTGGCGGACCACCGGGAAAGACGAGCGGTCCAAGGTCCTGCTGCGGGTGGCGGAGCTGTACAAGGAACGGATCGACGACCTGGCCGCGCTGATCACCCGGGAGATGGGCAAGCCCACCCGGGAGGCCAAGGGCGAGATCATGCTGGTGGCGACGATCTACAAGTACTACGCCGAGAACGGCGCTGAGCTGCTCAAGGACACCCCGCTCAGCCCGCGGGCCGGCGGCGAGGCCGTGATCCGCAAGGAGCCGATCGGCCCGCTGCTCGGCATCATGCCGTGGAACTTCCCCTACTACCAGGTGGCTCGCCTGGCCGCGCCGAACCTGATGGCCGGCAACACGATCATCCTGAAGCACGCGCCCCAGGACCCGGAGTCGGCCCTGGCCATGGAGCAGATCTTCCACGACGCCGGGCTGCCCGAAGACGCCTACATCAACATCTTCGCCACCAACGAGCAGGTCGCGGACATGATCGCGGACCCGCGGGTGGCGGCCGTGTCGGTGACCGGCAGCGAGCGGGCCGGCAAGGCGGTGGCCGAGGTGGCGGGACGCAACCTCAAGAAGGTCGTCCTCGAGCTCGGCGGCTCCGACCCGTTCATCGTGCTGGACAGCGACGACATCGCCAAGACCGTGCAGGGCGCGGTGGCCGGCCGGATGGGCAACGCCGGCCAGGCCTGCACCGCGGCCAAGCGGATGATCGTCGTCGGTGACCTCTACGACGAGTTCGTGGACCAGTTCACCGCCGCGATGTCCGCGCTGAAGCCGGGCGACCCCACCGATGCCGCCTCGGACTTCGGGCCGCTGTCCTCCGAGCTCGCCGCCCAGCGGCTGATGGAGCAGATCGACGACGCCGTGACCAAGGGCGCCACCGTGCGCACCGGCGGCAAGCGGCTCGACCGGCCCGGCGCGTTCGTCGAGCCGACGGTGCTGACCGACGTCACCCCGGACATGCGGGCGTACCACGAGGAGCTGTTCGGGCCGGCCGCGGTGGTCTACAAGGTCGCGGACGTCTCCGCGGCGGTCGAGCTGGCCAACTCCTCGTCGTTCGGCCTCGGCGGCGCGGTCTACAGCGCCGACCCGGACCGGGCGGCCGAGGTCGCCGCGCTGCTCGACACCGGCATGGTCTGGATCAACAGCCCGACCGGATCGATGGCCGACCTGCCGTTCGGCGGGACCAAGCGCTCCGGCGTCGGCCGGGAGCTCGGCGCGTCCGGCATCGACGAGTTCGTGAACAAGAAGCTCGTCTACACCCCGGCCGCGCGCTGACCCGGATCTAGCAGGCGGGGGAAGCCGAACCGGGCGACCAGGTCGGCTCCCCCGCCGAACACGGTGATGCGGGCGATGCCGGCCGCGGTGACGGTCAGCACGGAGATGCCCAGGGCCTGGTAGGCGCCGTCGCCGGCGCGGTAGTAGGCCGCCACCGCGGGCTGGCCGTTCGCGCGGGTCGGGGTCATCAGCCAGTCCCCCGGCGCGCCGGTCACCTGGGCCAGGTAGCGCAGGCAGGTCACCCGGCCGGAGAACCAGGTGCGCGTCCCGGTCATCTCGATCGCGGCGTCGGTGCGCAGCGCCTTCTCCAGGGCCCCGATGTCGGCGTTCTCGAAGCCGGCGATGTACTGGCTGAGCAGTTCCCGGGCGCGCGGATCGGCCGGCTCGATCATGTCGCCGGGCGCCGGGGCCACCTCCTCGAGCCGGGCCCGGGCTCGCTGCAGCATGCTCTTGACCGCCGCGGCCGAGGTGCCGAGCATGGCCGCGACCTCCGCGGCCGGGACGCCGAGCGCCTCCCGGAGCAGCAGCACGGCCCGCTGCCGGGGCGGCAGGTACTGCAGGCTGGCGATGAGCGCGAGCCGCAGGCCTTCCCGGGCGGTCACGATCGCCGCGGGGTCCTGCGGGCCGGGCGTCACCAGGGCGTCCGGGACCGGCTGGAGCCAGGCCAGGCCGGGTTCGGCCGGGGCGGGCGGGGTGCCGGGATCACCGGACGGGCCGCCCAGGCCGGAGGGCAGCGCCCGCCGGCCGCGCTGCTCGAGCGCGGTCAGGCAGGCGTTGGTGGCGATGCGGTACAGCCAGGTGCGCACCGAGGACCGGCCCTCGAAGTCGCCGTAGGCCCGCCAGGCCCGCAGGTAGGTCTCCTGCACGAGGTCTTCGGCCTCGTCGGCCGCGCCGAGCATCCGGTAGCAGTGGGCCAGCAGCTCGCGCCGGAACGGCTCGGTGCTCTCGGTGAAGGTGCGCTCAGCGAAGGCACGCTCGGTGAGCTCGCCGGCCGTCACAGGCCCAGCCTAGGCCGGACCCAGCCGGCCAGGCGGCGGATCGCGTCGTCGGCTTCCGGGGCCCGCCCGGCCGCCATCTGGAACGTGTGCAGCATGCCGGGAAAGACGTCCAGCCGCACGTCGACGCCGTCCTTCCTGGCGCGCTCCTCGAGACCGCGGGCGTCGTCGAGCAGCGCCTCGTCCCCGCCGGCCTGGATGTAGAGCGGGCTCAGTCCGCTCAGGTCGGCGTACAGCAGGTTGACCCGCGGATCGCGGAGGCCGATGGACTCGCCCAGGAAGCCGTGCGCCAGCATGCGGCAGAATTCCCTGGTAAACAGCGGGTCCGTACCGGTCTCGTACGACTCGCCGCTGGCCTCCAGGTCCGCGAACGGCGAGAGCAGCACCGCCGCGGCCGGCCCCGGCAGGCCCTGCTCACGCGCGCGGAGCTGCGCGGCCACCGCCAGCCAGCCGCCGGCCGAATCACCGGCGAACGCGATGTGCTCCGCCGTGACGCCCTGACCGAGCAGCCACCGGTACGCGGCCTCCGTCTCGTCGACCGGGACCGGGTACGCGCCGCCCGCGGGCAGCAGCCGGTAGCCGGGCAGCAGCGCCCGCGCGCCCGCCGCCTTGGCCAGGTGGCCGAACAGCTTGCGGTGCGTGTAGATCGAGCCGCCGACGAACCCGCCGCCGTGCAGGCACAGCAGGACCCGGTCCGGGCGGCAGCCCTTCGGCACCGCCCACATCGCGGGCACGCCGCCCGCCTCGGTCTCCAGGTAGTCGACCGCGCGCGGTTCGGCGGTGAGGTCCCCCCAGGACTCGTCGTCCGGTCCCCCCGCGTCCGGCTGCGTCACCGCCAGCCGGGCCGCCTCCCAGTGCCTCCGGACCGCCTCGGATTGCTTACTCGCCATCGCCACGTCTCCTTTTCCGATCTCCTGGCAAGTAAGACCGCGGCCGGCCCGGAAAGGAATCGCTGCGGGTTTAGCCCGCGGCTCAGCAGGTACGCACACCCGGTCACTGCTTGTCAGTCAGATCCGGGATCCGCTCCCGGACGAGAAATGAAAGGTGACACGCATGCTCGTACTGACCGAAGCGGCCACCGAGGTCGTCAAGGCCATTGCCGATAGCCCGCAGGAGCCGGAGGTAGCAGGCCTGCGGATCGCGTCCTCGACCGCCGACCCGGGGAACCCGGGCGGCCTGCAGGTCTCGGCCGCGCCGGGACCTGACGCGAACGATCAGGTCATCGACGCCGACGGGGCGCACATCTACCTGGAGCCGCAGGCCGCGGTGTTCCTCGAGGACAAGGTGCTCGACGCGGAAGTCGACAGCGAGGGGACGCCGCACTTCTCCCTCGCCATCCAGCAGCCCGGCCAGGTCTCCTAGTCACTTCAACCACAGCGATGGCCCGGGCCTGCCTAGGCTCGGGCCATCGGCTTGGGCGGGAACGGCACCCGTTCGGTCCCAAAGATCTTTCCGGCCGAACGAGCGGGTGCACGCCCTCCGACCGGAGCTACGCCGCCCTGGGCCTGCGTTTAGACCGGGAAGGTCACGCCGGTGAGCGTCTGCGACGCCTGCCACAGCCGGCCGGCCAGCGGCGCGTCGCGGGCGGCCCGGGTGTAGCGGACCCGGCGGGGAGCGCCCGCGAACTCGCCCGGCCCGCGGGGCCCGAAGTAGTCGCCGCCGCGGGCCCCGGGGTCGGTGGCGGCGCGCAGCACCGGCAGCGCGCCCAGCGCGGCGGGCTGGCCGGTGACCGGGGCCGCCATCCCCATCACGTGCGCGACGATGCCGCCGCCGCCCAGCCGGGGTCCGCTGTGCATCAGCCTGCGCGCCATGCCGGGCCAGTTCCAGCGCGACCTGGAAGCCGATACCGGAGTTGGCGCCGGTCACCAGGGCCGTGCGGCCCCGCTGTCCCGGCATGTCTGCGGCAGCCCACGCACCGAGCACGACAGTTCTCCGATCAGCCGGCCGAGGACCATCTTGGCATCCCCGCGCCCGCCGCGCGTTTCCGCGGAAACATCGCCCTATGATGCGGCGGAGCCTCGCCTTAGGGTGGGGGTGTGCTGAGCGGACCGCGCCTGCGCCAGGTGGCCCTGGTGGCACGCGACTGCGACCAGGTGGCCAGCGAGCTGCGCCGCACCTTCGGCTGGGCGCCGCCCTTCCATGATCCCGGGGTGGGGCAGTTCGGCCTGACCAACGCGGTGTTCGCGGCGGGTGACACGTTCGTGGAGGTAGTGGCGCCCGTCCAGGCGGGCACGACCGCCGGCCGGTACCTCGAGCGGCGCGGCGGTGACGGCGGGTACATGGCGATCTTCCAGGTCCCGGACCTGGTGGCGGCCCGCCGCCGGGTGGCCGCGCTGGGCGTGCGGGTGGTCTGGACCGCCGACCTGCCCGACATCGCCGGGACCCACCTGCATCCCGGGGACGTCCCCGGCGCCATCGTGTCCCTGGACTGGGCCGCCCCCGAGCAGTCGTGGCACTGGGCGGGCCCGGCCTGGACGGGGCAGGCGCCGGAACACGCTCCGGGCGGCGTGACCGGACTGACGATCGAGGTCAGCGACCCGCCCGCCGTGGCCCGGCGCTGGGCGGAGGTGCTCGGGATCCCCGCCGACGGGTCCGCCGTGCCGCTGGAGGCGGCGGGACAGCGGCTGCGGTTCGTCCCGGCCCGGGCCGGCCAGGGCGAGGGAATTACCGAGGTGACCATCGCCGGGCTGCCCGGCGCCGGACCGTGGGTGATCGGCGGGGTCCGCTTCGCCGGCGAGGAAGGATGACATGACCGCGCTCGACACTGGGACCGAGGAACTGCTCGCCGAGATCAAGGACGGCGTCGCGGTGATCACGATGAACCGGCCGCACCGGCGCAACGCCTTCTCGACCGGCATGATCTCCGCCCTGGGCACGGTCCTCGCCCAGGTGGAGACCGACGAGGCGGTCGGCTGCGTGGTGCTCACCGGCGCGGCGGGCGCGTTCAGCGCGGGCGGCGACGTCAAGAGCATGGCCGCCCGGTCGGACGACGGCTCCAACGGCTCGGGCATCGACGCCGCCATCCACCGCCAGCGGCTGAGCCAGCGGGCCACCAGCGGCCGCCTGTGGAGCATGCCCAAGCCGACGATCGCCGCCATCGGCGGACCGGCGGCCGGCGCGGGCCTGTCCCTGGCGCTGGCCTGCGACCTGCGCTACGCGGTACCGGGGGCCATCTTGACCACCGCCTTCGCCAAGGTCGCGTTCGCCGGGGACTACGGCGGGACCTGGTTCCTCACCCGGCTGGTCGGCCCGAGCAAGGCCAAGGAGCTCTACTACTTCTCCGAGCGGCTGAGCGCCGAGGACGCCGAGCGGCTCGGCATCGTCAACGCCATCTTCCCGGCCGCCGACTTCGAGCGGGAGGTCATGGACCGGGCCCGCCAGCTGGCGGAGGGGCCGTCGATCGCCTACCGCTACATGAAGGAGAACCTGAACCGGGCGACCTTCGGCGAGCTCGGCGACTGCATGGACCTGGAAGTGACCCACCACGCGCACACCGGGCTCACCGAGGATCACCGCGAGGCCGCCCGGGCGTTCACGGAGAAGCGTCAGCCGACGTTCCGCGGCCGCTGACCTACACCGCGCGGCGGCGGACCAGCCAGACCGTGGCGGCGATGAGGAGCGCGGACAGGACGAGCAGCCAGCCGGCCTCGACGAACTGCATCGGCCAGAAGCGGCTGACCGGGATATAGCGGTTCCACCGGGTAGAGCCGACGAACCAGTGGCTCAGCACCCACGGGTCCTGCGGGGTGATCTGACCGCTCTCGAAGGCGGGACTGCTGGTTATCACCGAGGGCACGTAGTGCTTTCGCAGGAAACCCCAGGTCAGCAGGGCCAGGCCGATGTAGACGCCCAGGGTGACGGCCATGGCCGGGATGATCCGGCGGAACAGCATGCCCAGGAAGGCACCGAACGCGAAGGCGATCAGCGTCCAGGCGGCGAACACGACGCCGCGGGTGGTGAACACCGTCGCCGTCAGCACGTTCAGGTCCTCCTGGGCGATGAACGGCCGGAAGAACCAGGTAAACAGCTGGCTGAACGCCCCGGTCACGGCGACGACCACCACGGCGAGCAGGGTGAGCTTGGCGATCGTCCACCGCACCCGGCCGTAGCCCTGCGTCCAGGCGTACCGGAAGGTGCCGGTTTCCAGCTCCCGGGCCAGCACCGGGGCGCCCGCGAACGCCCCGAGCAGGGCCGGCGCGAGGTTCATCAAGATGAGCAGGGTGTTGCCGATCGTCCAGTCGCTCTGGTTGAAGTTCGCATTCAGGTTCTGGCAGGCACGGGACTCGAACGGGTGGCAGGCGGTCAGGACCGCGTAGTCGTGGTGGATCTTCAGCCCCGCGAACAGCAGGAACACGGACACGAAGCCGAGAATGGCGGGCAGCGCGATCAGCGTGGCCCGGTGCTGGCGCCAGGTAACCCAGGCCATCCGCCGCCACGGCAGCGGCCGCGGCGCCTGGTCCTGGCCCGGCTGCGCGGCCATGGTGAGGACGGTCATCGTGCGGTCTCCGTGGGCGGGGCGGGGCGGGCGAGTGCGAGGTCTGGCCGGGGCGCGGCGCCCGGCGCGCGCAGGTAGGCCAGGACGAGTTCTTCCAGGCCGACCTGGTGGGCCTCCCAGCCGGCCCGGGCGGGCACGGCACCCGGCTCGGGCAGCCGCACCAGCAGGTGGGCCTGCGCCCCGCCCCGCCGGTCCTGCACCACGTGGAACTGGCCGCCGTAGGCGTCCGCCTCGGCCACGGGGCCGGTCAGCAGGCAGTGGCGGGCGAGCACGTCGTCGGTCTCGCCGTCCAGCCGCACCTCGCCGCCGGACAGGACGACCAGGTAGTCGGCGACCCGGTCCAGTTCGGCGAGCGCGTGCGAGGACAGCAGCACCGACACCCCGTCGTCGGCTATCGCGGTCATGACCGTGGCCAGGAAGTCCTGCCGGGCCAGCGGGTCGAGCGCGGACAGCGGCTCGTCCAGGATGAGCAGCCGGGGCCGCCGGGCCAGGGCCAGCGTCAGGGCGAGCTGGGCCTGCTGGCCGCCGGACAGCTTGCCTGACTTCTTCTTCAGCGGGAGGCCGAGCTCGGCCAGCCGGGAGCGGGCGAAAACCCGGTCGAAGCTCCGGTTCAGGTTCGCGGTCAGGTGCAGCATGTCCGCCACCGACAGGTTCTTGTACACCGGCGCGTCCTGCGCTACGAAGGCGATGCCGTCCAGCGCGCCCGCCGACCCGGCGGGCTGGCCGCCGAGCACGGCGACGGTCCCGGCGGTCGGCACGGCCAGCCCGGCGGTCATGTTCATCAAGGTGGTCTTGCCCGCGCCGTTCGGCCCGACCAGC
>JAICWX010000144.1 GCA_025934635.1 Streptosporangiaceae bacterium
CCTGGCCCTCGGTCTCCTGTAGCACCGGCTAGTGTTCTCCGCCTTAAACTTCCTCTCCCCGGAGCACCGGTAACGCCGCCTCATGAGTGGGCAGGCAACGCCGCAGCGCGTCAGCTTGAACGCGCTAGCGATCTCCCGGTCCGACAACGAGGTCAGCTGCTCCCGGAGCGACGTCACTGACGAGCACGGCGGTGAGCATCGAGAGGTACGACTCGTGGGCGAGACGCAGGCTGTCAAGGTCGGACGTCTCGAACCACGCCACAGCGTCGTGTTCGTCCGGCACGGCGTTGACGGGTGTTCCGGTCCGCCTGTCGACCAGCCAGATCTGCATGTCGAACGTCGCGGTCCGGATCTCATGCACCAGCGGGCTGGACGGCTCCGGCGCCGTGATCCCCAGCTCCTCCCGAAGCTCGCGGACAAGGCTCTCCTTCGAGTCCTCCCCCTCGTCAACATGACCGCCCGGCAGATCCCATACATCGGGATACCAACGCCGCCCGGCGCTTCGATGACACAGCAGCACCCGATCGCCGGCGCGAAGAACGGCCGTAACAATCCGGACCGGACCGGAGTCGTCAGCGGAGATCGGGCAGATGCCGCGGGCTCCCGTTTGGCTCCCCCTGTGGCGGACTACTTCTGCGGCGCATATCTAGATCGCAGTTCTGCCTGGCGAGAGGCTATCTACCTGTTTTGTCCGCAAGGGCGATGTATCGGATTGAGTGACTGCCTGCGAGCAGCAACTCATTCCAGTGGTAAAGTTTTCGAATAAATATAACTACCTGCACTATCTGCACCCCGACCGCGACTCGAACGTGGAACCTACTGCTTAGGAGGCACTTTCGAAGTGTTGCCTGGCAGTGCCAGGTGTCGCCCCACGTGCTGTTCGGCTGCGGCGGTAGTGGCTGGGTGCGGCCTGATGTAGCTCTGGATCTGCGGTCGTTGGCTCCCCGTTAGGCTCCCCCGAGTTCCGTTAGCGGTGCTAACGTCCAGGCCGTCTGAGGTCATGATGCCGCACTCGATCGCGGCCTCGGCCACTGGTGGCTGCACGCGTGGCGTTCTTCGTGCCGCCAGGCGGCGACGCTCGGTCAGTTCGGGAAGCACATGAGCCCAGTAGCGCGCCGGTAATGTCAGGACCCGCAGATACTCTGACCAACCGTGAGCGACCAGATACGGCGCCTGTATAACTTCGAGCTCGAGCCGGAAGTCCGCGACTGGTTGGAGAGCCTCAGCGACAGCGACTTCAGGCGCGTGGATGAGGTATGCGGCTTGCTCGCCGAGAAGGGCAGCGAGCTTGGCGGCCCATGGTCTGATCACCTGGAAGGGCCGGTGTGGGAACTGCGGATCCGGCTGCGTGATGTTGCGGCAAGGATCGCCTACTAGTGTACTGCTGATGGAAGAATCGTGCTATTGACAGTGTTCCGGAAGACCAGGCAACACGACCAGAGGCAGATCGACCGGGCCGTCCGAGCGCAGAAGACGTGCGAGCGCGACCACCGAACGCCTGCGGTGGAAGTCTATGAGAGGCAGGTGTGATGACCGGCTACCACACCCGCTGGGTCCGCCCGCCGGAGAACGCCGACGATCCCGAGCGGATCGCTATCCGCGAGGCACTGGCCTTCGGTAAGGCCGTGTACGACCAGCGCTGCGCCTTGGGTCTTAGCATCGCCGACCTAGCCGCCCGAGCCGACATGAGCGTGGATGATGTCGAGTGCATCGAAGAGGGGGGCACCGAGCTCACCATCGCTCTGCTACGGCGCCTAGCCGCTGCCCTCGATTCGGACGTGCGACTGACCCCAGGGCACGACCTCGGTTCCGTCTGGTTCGAACCCCATGCAGCCTGAGGCGATCAGGCCAGCAGCACAATCTAGAAACATTTGGCACTCCTGCGCCAAGGGTGGCAGCGGTATCTCGTCAGGCTTCGCCGTCTTGACCCTAGAGCCCAAAACCAGTAGATCCGGGTCTTCCTCGCCTGCAGCTGCTGCGTCGTGATAGCGAGCCTTGCATCTTCATCGATCAGCTGCCCGAGGTGGGTGTGCAACTCAGCCCGTCAGCTATGCGTTTCCTGCTGCCGGGCCAGAGCTACCTGAGCGAGGTCCTCCCGCCCCATCTGCCGAGCCTTGGTGGCCTGTTGCCCAAGCTTCGCTTCCTGCCGCTCCGGGACAGCCACCTGCGCCTGGGTACGTTTGCGGACTGCTCCAGTCGGCGATATCAGAGCGCGCCTTTCCAGCCTGTTGCCAAGTCCCGGCAATTCCTGGGCCATCACCGGCTTACTTCCGGCACTCCCTGCTGGTGAGACCGACGCTCACCACGCCGGGCACGGACACGAGCACGCAGAGAAAAGCTCACCCGATTCCCGGTCGTATCGCTCCCCGCTGTCGCGCCGCGGCGACCTTTTTATAGCTGAAAGGCTACTGAGAAATAGCCTTAAGGACACTTCCTGTCAGGTTGACAAAAAGTAACGATCGACAGGTGGCTGATGAAAAATGGCGGGCGCCCAGCGTCCTCCTGACCGTCGACCTGGTGATCCTGACCTTGCGAGACGGAGACCTGTACGTCCTCCTGGTCCAGCGTGGGGTCGAGCCTTATGCGGCGATGATGGCGCTGCCGGGCGGCTTCCTGCGCGACGAGGAAGAATCCATCCTGGCCGCCGCCTGTCGTGAACTCGCCGAAGAGACCGGGCTAGATACCGGCTCGCTCCACCTGGAGCAACTCGGCGTGTACGGCGACCCAGGACGTGATCCGCGCGGGCGGGTCGTGTCTATCGCCTACCTGGCGATCATGCCGCGGCTGCCGGATCCGGTTGCCGGCACGGATGCCGCCGACGCGCACTGGACCCGGGCTGATGATGTGTTGTCTACCCGGCTGGAGCTTGCGTTCGATCATCAGCGCATCGTTTCCGACGGGGTCGAGCGCGCACGCGGCAAGCTGGAGCATTCGGCACTGGCTACCGCTTTCTGCGGACCGACATTCACGATCTCCGAACTCCAGCAGGTCTACGAGGCGGTCTGGGGCATTCCCCTGGATCCCCGGAACTTCTATCGCAAGATCCAAGGCACCCACGAATTCATCGTCCCGGCCGACATGCCGAGGCGCACCGGCATGGGCCGTCCTGCTCGCTTGTTCCGGGCCGGCTCGAGCACAGTCCTCTACCCGCCCATGATTCGCCCCGTCGATGCAGTCATCACAGGAAGCCGCTCATGAACGACCCCGCCATCGTGATCCTCACGGCCATGAATCTGGAGTATCGAGCTGTACGCAAACGTCTATCCGACATCACCGCCCATACGCACCTCATGGGCACCCGGTTCGAGGTCGGCCGCCTCGATGGCTGCCGGGTCGCCCTCGCGCTCACCGGCAAGGGCAACCAGCCTGCGGCGGTACTCACCGAGCGGGCAGTGGCCGAGTTCGCCCCTATCGCTGTCATCTTCGTCGGAGTGGCAGGCGCGCTACAGCCGCATCTCGGCCTCGGCGACGTCGTAGTAGCGACCCATGTCTACGCCTACCATGGCGCGACCAGCCAAGACGACGGTCTCACCGCCCGGCCGCGCAGCTGGGAACTCTCGCACCGCGGGCACCAGATCGCCGCCCACCTGGAGCGCACTGGTGAATGGGCGCGCCAGCTAGCCGACGGTGAGCACCGGCCCCGCGTTCACTTCGGGCCGGTCGCCGCTGGGGAGATCGCTCATTACTCAGCGATGTCTGACGCTCGGCAATGGCTGCGTGAGCACTACAACGATGCGGTGGCAATCGAAATGGAGGCAGCCGGGGTTGCGCAGGCCGGGCACTTGAACGACGCCCTTCCGACGATCATGGTCCGAGGCATCAGTGATTACGCCGACGAAAGGAAATCCACGACCGATAGCACCGGCTGGCAGCCACGAGCGGCCGCCAATGCCGCCGCATTCGCTGCCGCTCTCGCCACGGTCCTCGCGGCGGAAATCGGCGTGGACCACGGGATGTCCTCCCGTCCCCGCGCAGACGGGACCTCCTCAGGAGGCCCCACCAACATCGCCACGGGGAATGCTCGTGTGGGCCTTCAGGCCAGGAACGTCACCATCCATGGCGGCATCCAGCTAGGAGGACCTGACCTCGGCGGCAGTACAGCCGGTCTCACCGCCAAGCCGGAAGAGGCCGTGATCAGCCCGAACAGGTTCAGGCTGGCAGTCAGTCGGGCACGCACGGCCCTCCGAGGTATCGCCGACCTGGCAGCGGGGGTAACGGCGGTCATCACGGCGGTCAGGAGCGTGACATGACCACGCCGAGCGGGCAGCCCGTCAACATCGCCAGCGGAAGCTCCTATGTCGGCCTGCAAACTGGGCACGCCGACATCGACACGGTCATCATCCCCGGCCACGTCCAGCTGACCGTCGGGCAGGACGCCTTGCCCGAGGTAAAGTACCGTGTCGGCGTCGAGAACCTCAATAGCGGCAACCCGCGGATGGCACGTAAATACATCTGGGACGCCATGATGAGCGGCCCAGCCGACAGCAAGATGCTGTTCCACTGGCTGGTCGCGATGCTCAGCGGCCGGACCGTCCTGCAGTTTTCTACGGACGAGAAGCACCAGCTAAGGCAGTCCCAATCGCGGTGGGCCGAGCTAGCAGACGACGGGTGGGCGAATGGCGTCCGGCTCATCTACCGGCTCCTTGCCTCAGTACTCTCACCGGCGGCCGGCCAGGCCGGTTACCGGACGGCCGAGACTGATATGTCACTGCCGCTCAAGCAATTCGAAAGCCTGGAAGTAGAGCAGCGGGATATGGTCCTGCCGCATATCGAGCTTTTCCTTACTGGCCCACGGCAGGACGAGATGTGGCAGCGCGAGCTCGAAGCCGCGCAGTCCCGGCAGTATTCCGACGGCCGGCTGGCACGTGCCTGGATGTTCTTCCAACCGGTCCCGGTGATGGTGTCCCTCCCTTTGCCCCGGCGTGAGCGAGTCGGCGGCGCTAACCGGCTGGCTATGCATACAGGTGCCTGGCTGTTTGCCGCTGCGGCCGGGTATTCACTCTGGCGTGGCGCCCCCATCGGACTGCTCGGTTATGTAGCTGCTGCCGCGGGAGCCGCCGTCGCCGCTGCAGCCGACCTAGAGCGGCGGTTTATAGCCTGGCGGTACGGCCAGAAAGAGGCACTACTTCGGGTAACGAACCAGGCCAGTACCAATCCATCAGGAGGCGAGCTCACTGCCGAGGTGGACAAGCTGTTCAAGCAATACTTCGACAGGTCACCACAGGACCGCTTTTTCAACAAGTTCCCGCTGGACACGGCCGAGTTCGAGCGCTGGAAAGCTGACGTCGCCGGAATCCGCCGGTTTTACCGTGACGAGATCATCGAAATGTGCCAGGATAATGGTATTCCCGCCAAAGGGGTGGCTTGGCTCATCCGTTACGAAGTCCGTCAACTGAGGAAGCGCTGGCAGGACGGAAGCTTGTACGAGTATCGGCGCGAACTAGTCCTGCGGCCCGGCACGACAGCGACCCGGTGGACCGGACTGTCCGTCCTGGCGCTAGGAGCCTTCTGGGCCGCCCTAACGCTGAGAGCACATCCGCTGACCGACGTGATAGCGCTGACGATTGCCACATGTGCCATCGGCATGTGGTGGCGGTGTTGGCTATGCGTGAATCTAGAACGCAGGAAAGACAGCTCTGACCGCGAAGAGCGCGCCAGGCGGCAGGAAGCGATCGACCGGGAGTTCGTGCGATGGAACAAAAGACTAAAGGCGAGACCTAAAGACTCGGAGATGGCCACCTGGCTTAGATATGATCGGACGGTTCTGCAAGGAAAGGCACTCGACCATTTCCAGCTACTCAGAAGCCGCGTAGACGCTCACGCTTTCCTCGAAGAATCAGGCGTGGCAGCCAAGCGTGCCCGGATCGGAGACGCTCCGTTCAGGTACACGAAGTACCACCTCCTAATGTTCCTGCTGGCCAAGGACGGAGTCCGCCAGGTCAAGGCCAGTCTCGACTTCCTGAAAGGAACGCTTAACGTCTACGAGCGAACCAGTTATCGTTACGACGCGATCGTCTCGATGCAGTTCTCACGGAAAGCTCGGCGGCAGACGTTCGAACTCAGGCTGACATCCGGTGACCCGATTACCTTCCGGGTATGGGACGCCGATCCCGGCGCCGATCAGCAGGATCATGACGCCCGCCCGCCCGACGAGCCCCCGGAGGTAGCAGAGGACTTCGCGCCGGACATGACCAGCGTGGCCGACCTGCTGCACGTGCTGGAGGGGGTAGCCGGCGAAGGCCGGAACTGGCCCAGGGAGCACAGGAGTGACGTGCCCGGGCCTGACGGTGATTTATTCGATGGCAGCAGTAAAGCCGGACGGCCTAGGCCGCAAGGCGACACTGGTCTGTCCGCGGTCAGCCGTTCGATTCGGCCGTGCCCTCACATCCGGCTCGAAGCCTGTAACCTGCGCCCCGACCGCGACTCGAACGCGGGACCTACTGCTTAGGAGGCAGTCGCTCTATCCGCTGAGCTATCGGGGCCTGCCAAGGTCATAGCCTACCCAAACACGCGGGCGGCTGCCGCCGTGCGGCCCTGCATCGCACGGCGGCAGCCGTCATCGGGGCAGTGCAGCCCTAACGCGCGGGCTCAGCCGCGTCCTGGCTGCGCGGCCGCGAGTACCGTCACCCCGCTGGCGAACTTGGCCAGCTCGGCGCTATCCCAGCCGAGCGAGGTCGGGGCCTGGATGTCGACCCACTGCCCGGCGGCGTTCTTGAAGATGAGGATCTGTGTGTCGGTCTGCACGTCGAACTTGCCGGGCCGCCTGTTGACCGGCTGGTCCGCCCAGTTGGACGGGGGGGCGGAGGCATCCGCGGACTGCAGCATCACCACCAGCTTGCCGATGAAGACGTGCGGGTCCTTGTCCTTGGCGTTGGGGGGTGCCATGGTCAGCACGTACGGGTCACTGCCCTGGACCACCCAGCCCTTGGGCATCCAGTCCACCTTGTAGCCGGGCGGCTGTGTCCCGACCCAGGCAACCAGCTTGATCGCGTGGGCCTGAGTGGCCGGGGTGGTCGCGTGCGCCGGGGTGGCGGATGCCTTCGGGGGGCTGGACACGGGTGATGACGCCGCGGCCACCGGGTGGCTGGCCGCCGGGGCGGATCCGTTGAGGGACAGGGGCACGAGGATGCCGCAGAGCACGGCGGCGGTCACGCCGGCCAGGCCGGCCAGCCGCTGCCGCCGGCGGCGCAGCAGGCGGCGGCCCCGAGCCAAGTCCTCAGCCGGGCCGATGCGCCCGGCGGCGGGAGAAACGTCTCTGAGTGCCAATTCGAACAGGTCCTTCAGGTCGGTCATGGGTACGTCCTTTCCACAGCGGCCGGGCTGAGCAGCTCACGAAGGCGCGCGGCGGCCTTCGAGGTCTGGCTCTTGACCGTGCCCTCGGAGCAATTCATCAGGTCAGCCGTTTCCCCGACGCTGAGGTCGAGCCAATGGCGCAGCACGACGGCCGCGCGCATCCCGGGCGGCAGGGCGGCCAGCGCGTTCCGGACCTCGGCGCCGCCGAGGCCGTCGGGGAAGGTATCCGGGGGCGCGGGCCGGTCAGGCAGCTCGGATACGTTGCGTTCTTTGCGCCGGCTGGGGCGGCGGACCTCATCGATGTGGGCGTTGACGATTATTCGCCAGACATAGGCGGACTCGGTACCGGCTCGCCTGACCTTCGGCCAGGCCACGTAGAGCCGGGCGAGGGCCGTCTGGACCAGGTCTTCGGCGAGATGAGAATCTCCGGCCGTCAGCAGGCAGGCCGAACGGACCAGGCTGGTCCGCCTTTCTGAGACGAACGCGGAGAACTCTTCGTCGCGCGATGATCGTGGCATGCACACCTCCTCACCCTCCATACGGGTGAGGGCCTCCGGGAGGTTGTCCGGGTGCCGCCGGAACGACCCCGGGTTAGCGCGGCGTACCCTGACCAGGGCGGAACAGACCGCCGTGACCAGGGATAATCACGGTGGCGACGGACAGCAGGCGCTCCCGGCTGACGTGCAGCGCGGTGGCGTCGGAACCGAGCGGATCGTCGGCGGGCCCCTCGGCCATCCACCACGCGTGGGTGCACACGACCACGTCGTCGGGAGTGGACGCGACGGTCGAGATGTCCTCGGCGGTGTGTCCCGGGGTCCGCAGCAGCCGGACCGACGGGCTGAGCTCGAAGCCCTCAGCGTCCCGGTCGATCCAGCGATCCCCGTCGTAGATCGCCCAGTGATCGTGGATCCGCGCCCGCGGGAACAGCGCGGCGTTGACCGTGTGGTCCGGGTGATGATGGCTGAAGACCACGTCGGTCACGTCCGCGGCCTGCGGGCCGTGCCCGGCCAGCGCGGCCAGCAGCGCCTCGCGGGAGGCCACCATGCCCGGGTCGACGACGACTACCGTCTCCCCGTCCACGATCAGGGTTACCGTCCCGGCCACTCGCTCGTCGTCGTCGGGCAGGCCGGCGTAGCCCTCGTTCAGCACGAATACCGAGGCAGACCCACCAGCTGCAATGTTCACATCAGTCACGAAGCTGACCTTACCTACCGCACATCCCAAACCACCAGCTCTCGCCTCCTCACCTCGATTCAGGGGCATGAGGCCCGGCCGAATGGAAGGAGTCTTGCCCGGCGATGAGTGGCCCGACTCGCGTGGCGAGTGGGGCTGATGGTGCGCCGGATGCCAGGCCACCGCGTCCTGGGCAGCGCGGTCAACGGCATTGGTGGAGCATCGATGCCGTTCACGCGACATTGATGGAGCATCGATGTCGTTGTCCGGGGCCGGAGCGGGTGATGGGCGGGGCCTGTGGTGCGAAAGGGATAGTTCAGACGCAGGTGAAACCGGCGGTTACCGCAACACTGGGGCGATTGGGGTTAATGGAGTAAGCGTGTCATCTGTTGCTCATGTGGCATGTGAGGCTACGCCGCCGCAACGGCGGAGGGATGCTCCGCAGTGGGGACAGGCGGGGGACGCTCCGCAACGGGGGGTGGAGGGGACTTACGGGAGGGGGAAGGGGAGGGTGATGCCGTCGAGGGCGTGGGCGCAGAGGTCGTCTTCGCGTTCGGCGGGCAGGGCGGCGATGATGGTGGCGGTCAGGTCGCGCAGGCGCTTGATGTTGGCCGCGAAGACCTCGAAGACCTCGGCCTGGGTGACGCCCGCGCCTTCCTCGACGCCGGCGTCCAGGTCGGTGACCAGCGCCAGCGGGGCGTAGCAGAGGGCCAGTTCGCGAGCCAGGACGGCCTCGGGGTGACCGGTCATGCCGACCAGCGTCCAGCCCTGGGCGGCGAACCACTGGGACTCGGCGCGGGTGGAGAAGCGCTGTCCCTCGATGACGACCAGGGTGGCCGCGGTCACCGGGTCCCAGTCCTGGTCCCGGGCGGTCTCGATGGCCACGGTGCGGACGGACGGGCAGTACGGGTCCGCGAACGGCACGTGGCAGGCGCCCTGGTCGTAGTAGGTCTGGTCGCGGGTCCGGGTCCGGTCCACCAGCTGGTCGGGCAGGGCCAGCGTGCCGGGGCCGTAGCGGGGCGTCAGCGAGCCGACCGCGGTCGGCGCGAGCACCCGCCGGACGCCGAGTGAGCGCAGCGCCCACAGGTTGGCCCGGTACGGGATCTTGTGCGGCGGGAACCGGTGGTCACGGCCGTGCCGGGGCAGGAACGCCACCCGGCGGCCCGCCACCTCGCCCACCGTGACCGGGTCGCTCGGCGCCCCGAACGGGGTGTCGACCGTGACCTCTTCGGCGTCTTCGAGGAATTCGTAGAAACCTGAGCCGCCGACAACCGCGATGCTTGCGAGGTCCGCCATGAGGCTTGAGCTTATTAGCTCAGGCCACCTTCTCACTCGAGGATGACTTGGACGCGCTGCTGGCCGTCTCGGTCTTCTTCGCGGCCGGCTTGTCAGCCGAGCCGTTGCTACTGCTGCTCGACGACTCAGTGGAGGACGACGTGGACGCGGAGTCGGACGCCTTCTCCTTCTCCTTGCCGGCCGGGGCGGGAGCGCTGGCGCCGTTCCTGCTGTCCGTGCGGTAGAAGCCCGAGCCCTTGAAGACGATCCCCACCGGGGAGAACACCTTCCTGAGCCTGCCGCCGCAGGCCGTGCACACGGTCAGCGGGGCGTCGGAAAACTTCTGCACAGCCTCGACCGGCTCACCGCATTCGGTGCAGGTGTACTGATACGTGGGCACTGACACTCCTCAGCGCGGGCCTTGTTAGTTAGCACTCGGAACCACCGACTGCTAAGCATATCCAACAGTGCAGGCCGTTCAGGGATTCCTTACCCCATGATCCCGAACGAGTCCGCTATCCCCCACCGGTCATGGTCACCCCGGACCCCGGGCTGACCGCCGCCCTGACCTTCACGTCGTGCGGCTCGACGGGCACGTGGTCGAGGAGTTCGGCGTCGTAGACCAGTGCGAGCAGCGGGACCTGCGGGCCGACCCGGGCCAGCGCGCGGTCGTAGCTGCCGCCGCCCCGGCCGAGCCGGTTCCCGGCCCGGTCCACCGCCAGCGCGGGCACCAGCACCGCGTCGGCCCGGGCGACCGCGCCGGGGCCGCGGGGCGGCTCGCCCGGCTGGAGGAGCCCGCGCGGGCCGGGGACCAGGGAGTCGGGACCCTCGTAGGAGGCCCAGTCCAGGTCGCCGTCCGGCCGCAGCAGCGGGAGCAGCACGTAGCTGCCGCGCTTCCACAGCGCGAACACCAGGCCGCGGGTATCGGGCTCGGTGCCGACCGAGTAATAGGCCGCGATCGTCCCGGCCATCTGCACCTCGGGCCGGTCGAGCAGGGCGTCCCTGATGACCCGCCCGGCCGCGGTCCGCTGCTCGGCGGAAAGCTCCGCCCGGGCCGCGAGCAGCCGCGCCCGCAACTCGGCCTTCTCCTCATTTACGCCCGGCATGTCACTTACCGTACTGCCCAGGGAAGGGATCACTCCCCGGAGTTCGCTAGTGTTCAGGGCATGGCTGTAAAGGACGTCACCAAGGCCGTCATCCCCGCCGCCGGCCTGGGCACCAGGTTCCTGCCCGCGACCAAGGCGACGCCCAAGGAGATGCTGCCGGTCGTCGACAAGCCGGCCATCCAGTACGTCGTGGAGGAAGCCGTCGCGGCCGGTCTCGACGATGTGCTGATGATCACCGGCCGGAGCAAGGCCTCCATCGAGAATCACTTCGACCGGGCCTACGAGCTCGAAGAGGCGCTGGCCGCCAAGGACGACGCCGAGCGGCTGGCCCAGGTGCGCGAGTCCAGCGAGCTGGCCACCGTGCACTACGTACGCCAGGGCGACCCGAAGGGCCTCGGCCACGCCGTGCTCTGCGCCGCCCAGCACGTCGGCGACGAGCCGTTCGCGGTGCTGCTCGGCGACGACATCATCGACAGCCGCGACCCGCTGCTCACCCAGATGATCGAGGTGCGCAAGCGGCACGGCGGCAGCGTGGTCGCGCTGATGGAGGTGGACCCGGAGCAGGTCTCCCAGTACGGCTGCGCCGCGATCACGCCGACCGGCGAGGACGGCGTGGTCACGGTCACCGACCTGGTGGAGAAGCCGGTACCCGGCGCGGCGCCGAGCAACTGGATCCTGATCGGCCGCTACGTCTGCGACCCGGCCATCTTCGACGTGCTCCGCGAGACCCCGCCCGGCCGCGGCGGCGAGATCCAGCTCACCGACGCGCTGCTGACGCTGGCCAAGCGCGGGCACTCCGGCGGGGGCGGCGTGCACGGCGTGCTGTTCCACGGCCGCCGCTACGACACCGGCAACAAGCTGGACTACCTGCGCACCCTGGTCCAGTTCGCGTGCGAGCGCTCCGACCTGGCCGAGGAGATCGTGCCCTGGCTGCGCAAGTACCTGGACAGCCTGCCGTGACCCATGGCCACGGGCACGGGCACGACCACGGGCCGCTGACCCCGGTCGAGGAGCACCTGGCGCAGATCCTCGCCACGGTCGGCCCGCTGGCGCCCACCCAGCTCAGCCTGGGGGACGTGCACGGCCTGGTGCTGGCCGAGGATGTGTCGACCGCCTCCGCGCTGCCGTCGTTCGACAACTCGGGCATGGACGGCTACGCGGTACTGGTCGATGACGTCGCCGCCGCCACCGAGGAGAACCCGGTCACCCTGCCGGTGACGGGAGAAATCGCGGCGGGCGACACCGGAGCGTACGCGCTCCAGCCGGGGACCGCCATCAAGATCATGACCGGGGCCATGCTGCCGCGCGGCGCCGAGGCCGTGGTGCCGGTGGAGTGGACCGACGGCGGCGGCGCCCGGGTGAGGATCCGGGCCGGCGCCGAATTCGGCAACGCGGTGCGGCTGGCCGGGGAGGACGCCAAGGCCGGGGAGGTGCTGGTCGCCGCGGGCACCTTGCTGCGGCCGATGCACGTCGCGGTGATCGCGGCCGCCGGGCGCGGGTCGGTCCTGGTCCGGCCGCGGCCCCGGGTGGTGGTGCTGTCCACCGGCAACGAGCTGGCCGAGCCGGGCACGCCGCTCGTCCCCGGCCGGATCTGGGACTCCAACAGCTTCATGCTGGCCGCGGCGGCCCGGGAGGCGGGCTGCCTGGCCTACCGGCAGGCCATCTTGCCCGACAACCCGGACGAGGTGCTGCCGGCCATCGAGGACCAGCTGGTCCGGGCCGACCTGATGATCACCACCGGCGGGGTCAGCATGGGCGGCGAGCACGACGTGGTCAAGGCGGCGCTGGAGCGGCTCGGCTCGATCACGTTCCGCAAGGTCGCCATGCAGCCGGGGATGCCGCAGGGGTTCGGCACCATCGCGCTGCCGGCCGAAGCCCGGGCGCCGGAGGAACGCCAGCGCCGTTCGGTGCGATCGTTCCGGCGGCGGGACGGCTACGAGGAGGCCGCCGCGTCGGACCCGGCGGCCGGCGAGCGGGTGCCGATCTTCACGCTGCCGGGCAACCCGGTCAGCGCCTACGTCTCGTTCCAGGTCTTCGCCCGGCCCGCCATCGGCGCGATGCAGGGCTACGAGGGCCTGGCTCTGGAGAAGATCCAGGCCGGCCTGACCGCGCCGCTGCGCTCGCCGGCTGGCCGCCGCTCGTTCCTGCGCGGCGTACTCGACCGGGCCAGCGGCACGGTCGAGCCGCTGACCGGACAGGGCTCGCACCAGATCGCCACCCTCGGCCGGGCCAACGCGCTCGTCGTGGTGCCGGAATGGGTCGTGCAGATGGCGGCCGGCGACACCGTCGAGGTCTTGGTCCTGCCTTAACGGCTCGCGGCGTGGCCGTGACGGTGTCATGCACCCGTTCGGAAGTAATGTGGCCTGCATGAGTGACGGCCTGACGCATGTGGACAGCTCTGGGCACGCGCGGATGGTCGACGTGTCGGGCAAGGACGTGACCGCGCGGTCGGCCGCCGCGACCGGGCGGGTGCGGCTGTCGGCCGCCGCCGTCGCGGCGCTGCGGGCCGGGAACGTGCCGAAGGGCGACGCGCTGGCGGTGGCCCGGATCGCCGGCATCGCCGGGGCCAAGCGGACGCCGGACCTGATCCCGCTGTGCCACCCGATCGGGCTGCACGGGGTTACGGTGGACCTGGCCGTCACTGACGAGGGCGTGGACATCACCGCCGTCGCCCGCACCGCGGACCGGACCGGGGTGGAGATGGAGGCGCTCACCGCGGTGTCGGTGGCCGCGCTGGCGCTGATCGACATGGTCAAGGCCATCGACCCGGCCGCGGTGATCACCGACGTGCGGGTCGAGTGGAAGGAAGGCGGGAAGACGGGGCCATGGCATCGATAAGGGCACTGGCGATCACCGCGTCGAACCGGGCCGCGGCGGGCGTCTACGAGGACAAGTCCGGGCCGGTGCTGGCCGCGCTGCTGGCCGAGGCGGGCTGCGCGGTGGACGGGCCGCGGGTCCTGCCGGACGGCGACCCGGTCGAGGCGGCGCTGCGGGACGCGGTGGCGGCGGGCTACGACGTGGTGGTGACCACCGGCGGGACCGGCCTGACGCCCGGCGACCTGACCCCGGAGATGACCCGGCGCGTGGTCGAGCGGGAGATTCCCGGCATCGCCGAGGCGCTGCGCGCGGCCGGGGCGGCGAACGGGGTGCCCGCGGCGATCCTTTCCCGTGGCGTGGCCGGGGTGGCCGGCCGTACCCTGATCGTGAACCTGCCCGGTTCGACCGGCGGCGTCCGCGACGGGATGGCCGTGCTGGCTCCCGTGCTCGGGCACGCAGTCTCCCAGATCAACGGAGGGGACCACGCGAGGTCCGACTCCGGCGGGCCGCGCGCATCGGGGATCGCGTAGCGTCAGCAGCGATACTGGAGAATGATGGGAACGTGGGACGCATGCGAGGCTGGCCGGTTACTCTCACCGAGCCTCATCTGCTTCAACAGCCGGTGAGCCTACGCCCGGTGCGGGTCAGTGACGCCCGCCTGTGGCGTGAGATCAGGGTCAGGAACGCGTCCTGGCTCCGGCCCTGGGAGCCGACCAACCCGGAGACCCCGCTCTACCGGTCCAACCTCGGGCCGTACATCGCGATGGTCCGGGCGATGCGCCGGGAGGCCAGGCAGGGGCAGGCGGTCCCGTGGGTCGTCGCCTACGGCGGCGCCTTCGTCGGCCAGCTGACGATCGGGTCGATCACGTGGGGATCGGCGCGTTCGGGGCAGGTCGGCTACTGGATTGACGAGGCGTACGCCGGGCACGGCATCATCCCGACCACGCTGGCGATGGCGGTCGACCACTGCTTCGGCGTCATCGGGCTGCACCGGCTCGAGGCGTCCATCCGGCCCGAGAACCACGCCTCCCGGCGGGTGGTGGAGAAGCTCGGGTTCCGCGAGGAAGGCATCCGGGTGCGCCAGCTGCACATCAACGGAGCGTGGCGAGATCACGTCTGCTACGCGCTGACCGCCGAGGAAGTTCCGCAGGGACTTATGCCCAGGTGGCGGAGCATCCGGGTCGCTTCGGACTCCAGCGCCGGCTGAATCTGACACGGTCTGGACGGGATCGTGAGACGAATGTTGCGACACACCGTCCGGGGTGCTCGTTTAAAACCTCGTAACCTATTACTTTGCGTCACGTGGGCTCGCATCGCGGCGTGCCCGCACCCACGGTCCGTGGAATCCGCCGCCGGGCCGTTCGGCGTCGGCCGCGCCGAGGGGAGGACGGTTGAGCAGCGCGATACTGTACGTCGCCATCGTGGCGATCTGGGCGGGCGTGCTCATCCCCCGATGGCTACGGCGGGACTCCTCAGCGCAGGACCGGGAAGACGACGAGGTCGGCGCGGCGGAAACGGATGCCCTCCCGGCGCCGGTTCCTTCTGGACATGAGGCGGCGCCGCGATCGCGTCCGCGTCCGCGTCCGCGGGAAGACGTGCTTCCGGTGATGCCGCTGGGTGCCCCGGTTCCGGTGGCCCCTCCGGCTGATCGTTCGGCTCCGGTTGCCCGGCCGGCTCCGGCACCTGCTGCACGACCTGGTCCGGCTCCGGTAGCGCGGCCGGGTGCGGGCTCGGCGTCGGCTCCTACTTCGCGGCCGGCTCCTACTTCGCGGCCGGCGCCGGCGGAGCGGGTAGCGCCGGCCGCGCGGACGGCGGCTCAGCGTCCGTCCGGGGCACCCCGGACGGCGGCGGGTCCGACGGCGCCGGTGGCCGGGCCGGCCGGCGAGCGTCCCGAGGTCCTGGTCGACGACGAGCCCAGCGCGGAGCGCAAGAAGGTGCTGGCCGCGCGCAGGCGGCTGCTCGGCATGCTGCTCGCGCTGGCGCTGGGTTCCTGCGTGCTCGCGGTCGCCAAGATGGCGGCCTGGTGGGTGATCGGGCCGCCCTTCATCATGCTGACGGGTTACCTCGCCTTGCTCCGCGAGGCCTCCAAGGTCGACGCCGAACGGCGTGAACTGGCTCACGCCCGCGCCGCCGAGGCGGCCACGGAGCAGGCTGCTCCCCCGGCCACGGCCACCGCCACGGCGGTCGGTCCGGCGCCTGCGGCAGGCGCGGCGGCTGCGGCCGCGCCTGCCGCCCCGGTGCCCCCGTTGGCTCCGCCGCCGGTGCCCGACGCCGAGGTCATCGACATCTCCGCGTCGGTCAGCCAGGGCGACAAGGAGTTCTACGACCAGTACACCGACGCCAAGCTGCGAGCCGTCGGCGACTTACCGCTCGCTACTGTCGCCTGACTCGCCCTGCGGCTGGCGCGCGGGCCGAGTCCTTGGCCTCAGCTGTCGCGTTCGCGCCACAGTTCACGCCCGCCACCGGCGTGGCCCTGATCGGCTCTCGGCAAGCGACATCGATGCTCCATCAATGTCGCGATTGCGGCATCGATGCTCCATCGATGTCGTTATCGCGCCGCGCGGAGTTGCCCGGGGCGGGACGGCTGATGCGAGGGCGACTGAGGCGTTCAGAGGGTCGCGCGGACGTGGAGGGTCTGGGGGCCGCGGAAGGAGATGTTGGGGTGGAAGGTGAGGTGCTGGCCGGGGACTAGGGTCAGGGCGGGGTAGCGGCGGGCGAGTTCGGCGAGCGCGATCTGCGCTTCGAGCTTGCCCAGGTTGGCGCCCAGGCAGTAGTGCAGGCCCTTGCCGAAGGCGAGGTGACGATCGGCACCCGTTCGGTGCATATTGAACTCGTCAGGGTGGTCGAACGCTTCGGTGTCCCGGCCGGCGGCGGCCAGCCACAGGAAAAGCTTTGATCCGGCGGGCAGGTCGATGTCGGCCAGGGTGACCGGGCGGGTGGTGACCCGGCGCCAGACGGGCACGGACGGGTCGTAGCGCAGGCTCTCCTCCACCGCGCCCGGGATCAGGTCCGGGTCGGCGGCGAGCTCCGCCCAGCGGCCCGGTTCCTCGAGCAGGCGGCGGACCGTGTTGCCGATGAGCCCGGTGGTGGTCTCGTGGCCGGCGAACGACAGCGAGAACAGGATCGAGCCGATCTCGTCCAGGGTAAGCCGCTCCGGCGCCTCCCGGTGGATGGCGATCAGGTCGCTGGCCAGGTCGTCGCCTGGTTCGCGGGCCTTGATGTCCACCAGGTCGCGCAGGTACTTGCGGTAGACGGCCATGTTGGTGGCGATCTCCACCTGGTCCTGCGGCGCGGGCCTCCCCCAGGCCAGCGCCGCCCGGTAGCCACACCACTGCTTGAGCTGCGCGAAGTCCTCTTCGGGCACGCCCATCAGGGAGAACACGATGTTGGCGGGGAGCGGGAAGGCCAGGGCCGCGACGAGGTCGAACTCCGCCTGGCCGTCCACCGCGTCGAGGAGGCGGGCGGTGGTGGCCTCGATGGCGGGGATCATCGCGGTGACACGCTTCATGCTGAACGCCCGGGCGGCGGGCTTGCGCAGCCGGGCGTGCTCGGGCTCGTCCAGGCTGACCATGCTGGGCTGCGGTTTGTAGCCGCCGCCGAGCAGGATCCGCTGCGCCTCGGGGACGATCGGCACCAGCGGCGCCTGGGCCACCGCCGCCGAGTACGCCGCGGGATCGCGGAACACCTGATCCACCGCATCGTAGCGGGTGACCACGTAGTAGCCGATCGACGGGGCGAAGAAGACGGGGGCGCCGCCGCCGGGACGCCGGGCCATGACCGTGTAGGGATCGGCGAGGAATTCGGGCGAGAGCGGGTCGAACGACTCGTCGACCGGGCATCCGGTCGCCGCGGCGGCCCCCGGGCCGGTCGACGTGGTCATCGCGCACCTCCTGGCGGGTTCTGGCGCATGATGCCCATGATGTCCCGGGGATACATTTCCTGCCACCCGGCGGTCCGCGGTGATCCGTGGCGTGGGCAGCCCTTCGAGTTTGCTACGCTAGCTCAAGTTCTCGGGGCTGTAGCGCAGTCCGGTAGCGCACCTCGTTCGCATCGAGGGGGCCAGGGGTTCAAATCCCCTCAGCTCCACCCAGGACAAAGCCCGGTTCCGGTCACGGAGCCGGGTTTTTTTGGATCGTGCGGGCGCCGCGCCCGGCTGTCCCCGTAACCAGGCGTACCGGACCCCGGGGCTCCGCTACGCCCGGGGGTGCGACCAGGGAGTACCCGGGTGCCATAAATGACCCCGGATGCGAGCTTGGTGGTGTGGACGACACCGGTCCGCCGCAGGGCCAGTAACTCGGGCCATCACCACCGAAGGAGCCCCCATGTCCAATCACTACAGCGCGGCCAACCTCAGGTTTCCCGGGGACGACGCGCGGCTGGATCTGACCGACCTGTTCGTCTTCCAGGCGCCCGACGATCCGGGCACGACCGTGCTGATCATCGACCTGAACCCGTATACGACCGGCATGAGCGCCATGCCGCCGTTCCTGATGAAGTCGGAATTCCACCCGGACGGGGTCTACCGGATCAACATCGACACCGACGCGGACGCGCACGCCGATGCCGCCTTCACGTTCGTCTTCTCCGAGCTCAGGGACGGCCGGCAGACCGGGACCGCCTACTTCGCCACCGGCGGCCAGGCCGACCAGCCCGAGCCGGCGGGCGAGGTGCTCATCCGGGACACCCCGGTCGGCTTCGACGCCACCGCCCGGGCCGTCCAGGCCGGCCCGGTGCGGCTGTTCACCGGCGTGCGCAGCGACCCGTTCTTCGCCGACGCGGACGGCTCCTTCCACGGGTTCCAGTGGACCGGGCAGGACGCCTTCGCCGACCGGAACATCTTGTCCATCGCGCTGGAAGTGCCCCATGACATGCTCAGCGCCGACCCGGAGATCGGCGTGTGGGCCACGGTCAGCGTGCGCCGCGACGGCGCGCTCGTCCAGGTGGACCGCGGCGGGCACCCGACGATCAACCCGTTCGTCAACCCGAACAACGTCAAGAACGAGTACAACCTCCGGCGGCCAGCCGACGACCTGGCCAACTACCTGCAGCTCTGGTCCACCCTGCTGGAGGACAACGGCTACCCGCCGGCGGAGGCGGAGGCGGCCGCCCGCATCGTGCTGCCCGACATCCTCCGTTACGACCGCAGCCAGCCGGCCGCCTACCCCAACGGCCGGGCTCTTACCGACGATGCCTTCAGCGCCCGCTTCGCCTGGCTGACCCACGGCCGGGTCGGGCCCGACGGCCTCAAGCCGCACGACGACCTGCTGACCGAGTTCCCCTACCTCGGTCCGCCCAACCTCTACCCGGTCTGATGGCAGCCGCGGCGCGGCCCGGCTGGACGGCGGCGCCGGGCCGTGCCGCGAAGGAGCAGCAATGACATTTACCGGCCTGCTGGCGGACGTGGCCCGGAGCTTCGAGGCCATCGGCGCCGTCGTCCTGGTCGTCGGCCTCGTCTGGTCGGTGGTGCTCGCGAGCAGGGCGTGGCGCGCCGGCGGCGGCCGGAGCGGGTACCAGGTGCTGCGCGAGACCTTCGGCGGGGTGCTGCTGCTGGGCCTGGAGATCCTGGTGGCGGCCGACCTGATCCGGACGGTCGCGGTCGCGCCGACCACGCGGAACGTGGCCGTACTCGGCCTGATCGTCTTGATCAGGACGTTCCTGAGCTTCTCGCTGCAGGTGGAGATCGACGGGAAGCTGCCGTGGCGGCGGGGCCTGACTGGCGGCGCCACGGCCGTGAAAGGAGTCGTCAACTCACGCCGCCCCCTCTCTGGTAGCCGTGAGGAAGCGGATACCGGCAGATAAGCCTGCCCGGTTACCGGGTCCCGGGCCGGGGAGCTCAACGTGGTGGCGGTCGGGGTGATCGCCTTCGCGGCGGCCGTCACGGGCGACAACATCGGCTTCGCCATCGGGCACCTCGGCGGCCGTGCCCTGGCCCTGCGCTGGCTGCGCTTCGGTGCCTTCAATGCGGTGGGGGCCGCGTTGTGGGTCGGCACCCGGGTCAGCCTGGGTTACCTGGCGGGCAACCACATCGGCACGATCTACGGCTCCATCACCCGGTACTCCTACTACGCGCTGATCGCGGCGGTGGTCCTGCTGGCCGGGTACATCACCCGGCACGTCCTGCGCCGCCGGCGGCCAGGCCGTCAGCGGGGCGCCGGTCACCGGTCCGGGCGGGGCACAGACCCGGGGCAGGCCCGGGGACTCTACGGGCGCGACCGGACGGCCGCACACGTGACCGTGGTGGTAATGGCACCCGGAGCGAGGAGACCAGCAGTGGAGACGAGCATGCCCGCCGAGATCGCCGCTGGCCGCCGCCGGTTCCTGGGCAGTGCGGCCCTGGCCGTCGGTGCCGTCAGCGGCGCCCAGCTCGCCTTGGCCGCCGGCGCGAAGGCGCAGGCGGGCCGGGCCACCGGGTCCGTCCTCGACGTGGCTCCGGCCGGGACGGCGCCAACGGGGACGGCCAGGTCTTTCGGCCCGGCGGTCAGCCGACATCATCGCGGCGCTGTGGCCGCAGCGCCGCCGGGCGCTGGTCTCGACCGGGACTACGTCGCCGTCATCATCGACAACTACCGCTGGCGGCTGGACCCGGTCGCGGGTGACCCGCGGTCCGCCGCTATCGAGAAAAGGCTAGCCGCGGTGCCGGCCATCGGGGTGCCGGCGGTCACCGTGGACGGCGCGTACGATCCCTTCACGCCGGCCGGGAACGGCGCGCTGTACCGCGCCCATTTCACCGGCAGGTACGCGCACCGCACCGCACCGTGCCGGTCGGTCACAACGTGCCGCAGGAAGATCCACGAGGCTTCGCCCGCGCAGTGGTCGAAGCTGACCATCTCGAGGAGAGCGGCTGAGCCAGCACCGCGGCGACGACACCCGGCTGACGGAGCAAAACGGGGGTCGGCACCTGCCCGGCGAACCGGACAGGGGAACTGGGGTTAGGGTTGCGATCGCTCACGGTGGTCTGGGCTGTTGGCCAGAGGGGCCTCGAACCTATTCTGTCCGCTGGAGGCGAAGCCGCACGCGCACAGGCGTATACCGCTGCGGTTCGCAGCTTGCCGCGCGGTCAGCTCAGTCTCAACCGCGCTGAGCTGGATGGCTGCCGGGACGGCGGACGGCACGTTGGGCCTGGCCAGTGCCAGGCTGGCGGACAGCTCGCGCCGCGCCCGTTCGAGGTCGGCAACGCTCAGGTGGCTTACGTCGTGATCACGCACCGGATCGCATCCTGCTCCGGTCGTCCTGCTCTGTGAGCACAGCGGTCGCGCTCCATGATCACGTGTTGTTAGGGGTCGCCGGCGACCTACAACAACACGTGATCATGGAATCGGCCCGGCGGGTTTTGGGGAACGTTTCGGGTGGCGGGAGGTTTCGGTCGGCGCGGCTGGCCGCTGGTGACGTAAGTGACGCAAAGACAAGGTCAACTTAAGCTGACCGGAAATAACAACCTTTAGCGGGCAGGCGGCAGCGACCCCCGGCCGGTGCGCTGGCGGGGGCCTCGGCGGCTAGCTGCGCTGGAGCTAGGCGGCGTCCTCGGCGGGGGTGATGGTGTCGGTGAGGCCGAGGGCTTCGAGCTGGCGGA
>JAICWX010000031.1 GCA_025934635.1 Streptosporangiaceae bacterium
CTTCTTTGGTACCCGGTGGCGACGAGTACGAGCTGGTCGTGACGCACGACTTCCTGGCCGGCTGGCTCGTCAGCCAGGCGATGGCGGCGCCGCCGTGGCGCTGGCTGCGCTGGACCGGATTCCCGCCCATCCTGCGGCCCGATGTGCCATCGACGCGCGGGAGGGAATAACTCTCCCGGTGAGAGGAGAGCGGATGGCCTTCATGTTCCTTAACGGAGACGGGATGCGCGGGGGACGCGCGCACTACACGATCGAGGGGGTGCCCCTGGTGGGGGAGCGGCGCACGGCGCCGCTGTACCGGTTCTTCTCGGTCCGGGACGAGTTCCCGGCGCTCTACCCGGTGGCCGACGGCGGCCAGCCGGTCCTCGGCGAGCTGTACGACGTGCCGATGGGCCCGCTGAGCGCGCTGCTGGCCACCGAACCCCCGGAGCTCGAGCTCTCCATCATCGAGCTCGAAGACGGCGAGCTGTCGTTCGCCATGGTGCTCCGCGAGGCCGAGCACGCCCTCGGCATCCACACCGACATCACCGGCCACGGCGGCTGGCGGGCCTACCGGGCGGCCTCGCTCAGCGAGGCGCCTGACCCGCGGCGGAGCCGGCTTTAATCCCGCGGACCCACACCCCGGCCACGTCGGCCGGCGTGGCCAGGGTGAAGATCCTGGCCAGCGCGTCGGTGGTGTCGCTGGCGTGCCGCAGGTTGACCGCCAGCGTGCTCCCGTCGGCGGGACGCAGCCAGACCGCGTCGAAGTCCTTGCCGACCGCGAAGTCGCCGACCCGGTCGTCCAGGCCGAGCACCCGGGCCCCGGCCCGGGTCGCCAGGTACAGCAGGTGCACCGGCGTCAGCGGAAGGCCGGCCGGGCCGAGCAGCTGCTGCATGAAGTAGGCCTGCAGCGCCTCCTTGGGCAGGAACAGGCCCGCGCCCGCGCCCACGTCCGTGCCGAGCGCGACCCGGACGCCGTGCTCGACGTGCCGCCGCAGCGGGAACAGCCCGCTGCCGAGGGCGCTGTTGCTGGTCGGGCAGTGCGCGACCGACGCGCCGTGGCCGGCCAGCAGGGCCAGCTCGGCGTCGCCGGGATGGACGTTGTGCGCGAACACGCTGCGCGGGGTGACCAGCTCGTGCCGGTCGTAGGTGTCCAGGTAGTGCCGGGACCCGGGGAACAGCCCGGCCACGGTCGCGATCTCGGCCACGTTCTCGTTGATGTGCGAGGTGAACCAGACGCCCGGGCCGAGCAGCTCCGCGCAGGCGCCGAGCATCTTGTCCGAGGCCGACAGGGAGAACCGCGGCGTGACCGCGTAACGCAGCCGCCCGCGGTCGTGCCAGCGCAGGATCAGGTCGGCGCTGTCGGCCAGCGCGGCCTCCGGCGGATGCAGCAGGTCGGACGGGAGCTTGCGGTCGGACAGCACCAGGCCGGAGGTGATGTTCAGGCCGCGCCGTTCGGCCGCGGCGAACAGCTCGTCCATGGCCGGGGCGAAGTGCGAGCCGAACACCAGCGCGCTGGTCGTCCCGGCCGCCACCAGGCCGTCGACGAACTCCGCCGCCACCGCCCGCGCGTAGGCCTGGTCGGCTAGCCTGCACTCCTCGGGCAGCGCGTACCGGTCCAGCCAGTCCAGCAGGGGCAGGCCGAGGCCGCCGATCGCGCGGAGCTGCGGGTAGTGGACGTGGGTGTCGACGAAGCCGGGAACGAGCAGCCCGCCGTCCAGGCGGGTAACCGGCTCGCCGGGATACGCGTCCCGCAGCGCGGCCAGCGGGCCGCGGGCCGCGATCACGCCGTCGCGGACCAGCAGCGCCTCGTCCTGCCGGAGCGCGGTGGCCGGGTCACCGGTGAACGGGTCCCCGGGCGTGTCCACGACCGTCGCCGCGTAAATGGTCATGAGCTCACCGCCGCTGTCGCGCGGTCTCCCAGGGTGGACAGCAGCGCGGCGGCGACCGCGACGGCGATCACCGCCGGGTCCTTGCCGGTGACCCCGGGCTGGCCGATCGGGCAGGTGATCCTGGCGATCGTCTCGGGGCGGTGCCCGGCGTCGGCCAGCTGGGCCTGGAACCGGGTCCACTTGGCGGCCGAGCCGATCAGCCCGATGCCGCCCAGCGGCTGCGGCAGCCGCAGGGCCGCGTCGCACAGCGCGTAGTCCTCGGCGTGGTCGTGCGTCATGATCACCGCGTGGGCGCCGCGCGGCAGCCGCTCGAGCACCTGCTCGCCGAGCAGCGTGGAGTGGATGCTCACGTCGGCGGCGCCGTCGATCACGTCGGCCAGCCGGAACCGGTCCAGCTGCTCGGGGCGCGAGTCGACCAGCAGCAGCCGGACCGGCAGCCGGGACAGGATGCGGGCCAGCTCGTAGCCGACGTGGCCGAGGCCGAATACCGCCACCGCCGGCCGGACCGGTAGCGGCTCGAGCAGCAGCCGGACGGCGCCGCCGCAGCACTGGCGGCCGTGCTCGGTCCGGGCGTGCGGGTTGAGGCGGGCCTCGCTCATCTCCGGCCCGGCCGCACCGGACTCGATCATCGCCCGGGCCCGGGCGACCGCGGTCGCCTCCAGGTTCCCGCCGCCGACGCTGCCCCAGGTCCGGTCCCGGCTCACCACCATCTTGGCGCCCGCCTCGCGCGGGGCGTGCCCGCGCACCTCGGCCACGGTGACCAGGACCCCGGGCAGGCCCTCGTCCCTGAGCTGCTGGGCGGCCCTCAGCCAGTCCACGTCACACCCCCGCGTAAGCAGGAGCCGGCTGCTGCGGCCGGGCGCTGGCGTCGCGGGCGGCCTGCAGCGCCCAGTAGACGGCCTCGGGGGTGGACGGGCAGCCGAGGTCGACGCTCCAGCCGGGCGGCCCGAACGCCGCCACCGCCTGGCGCAGCGCCTCGCGCACGCTGAACGCCTCCATCAGCGGCGGCTCGCCGACCGCCTTGGAGCCGTAGACCACGCCGGACTCGGTGGCCCGCTCGAACAGGTGGACGTGGAACTCCGGCGGCATCTCCGAGAAGCTCGGGATCTTGTAGGTGCTGGCGGCCTGGGTGTCCAGCCGCCCCCGGTTCTCGCCGTCGCTCTCGTCCCAGAGCAGCTCCTCCAGCGTCAGCCAGCCCACGCCCTGCACGAAGCCGCCCTCGACCTGGCCCAGGTCGACCAGCGGGGACAGGCTGTCGCCGACGTCGTGCACGATGTCGGCGCGGCGCAGCCGGTAGGCGCCGGTGAACCCGTCCACCTCGACCTCGGCCGCCGCGGCGCCGTAGGCGAAGTACTTGAACGGCTCGCCCTGCATCCGCTCGGAGTCCCAGTGCAGTCCCTCGGTGCGGTAGAAGCCGGCCGCCCACAGCTGGACCCGCCGGAAGTACGCGTCGTGCACCAGGTCGGCCCAGGCGATCTGCTTGTCACCGAAGCCGATGCCGGTGACCACACCGTCGCCGAAGCGCACGTCGTCGGGATGCACGCCGAGCTCGCCGGCCGCGACCACGGCCAGCCGCGCGCGGATCTGGTCACAGGCGTTCTTGACCGCGCCGCCGTTGAGGTCCGCCCCGGAACTGGCCGCGGTGGCCGAGGTGTTCGGCACCTTGTCGGTGCGGGTCGGCGCGAGCCGGACCGTGCTCATCGGCACGCCGAGCGCGGTCGCGGCGACCTGGATCATCTTGGTGTGCAGCCCCTGGCCCATCTCGGTGCCGCCGTGGTTGATCAGCACCGAGCCGTCCTTGTACACGTGCACCAGCGCGCCGGCCTGGTTGAAGGCGGTGAGGTTGAACGAGATGCCGAACTTGACCGGGGTCACCGCCAGCCCGCGCTTGACGTCGGGGTGGGCGGCGTTGAACGCGGCCACCTCGGCCTGGCGGCGGGCGAACTCGCCCCGCTCCAGGACCTCGGCCCAGATCGCCTCGAGCCGCTCGGCGTGGCGGACCCGCTGCCCGTACGGGGTGGCCTGGCCGGGGAGGTAGAAGTTCCGGCGCCGCAGCTCGTGCGCCGCGATCCCGAGCGCGGGCGCGCAGCGGCCGATGATGTCCTCGATGACGATCATGCCCTGCGGGCCGCCGAACCCGCGGAACGCGGTATTGGACTGCCGGTTGGTCTTGGCCACCCGGCCGGTGACCTCGATGTCGGGGATCCAGTACGCGTTGTCGATGTGGCACAGCGCCCGGGCCAGCACCGGCTCGGACAGGTCCAGGCTCCAGCCGCCGTTGGCGGTCAGCGTGGCGCGCAGCGCGCACAGCCGCTTTTCCGCGTCGAAGCCGACCTCCCAGGTGGCGAAGAACGGGTGCCGCTTGCCGGACATGGTGATGTCCTGGTTCCGGTTCAGCCGCAGGCTCACCGGGTGCCCGGTCAAGGTGGCGCCCAGCGCCGCGATCGCGGCCAGCCCGTGCGGCTGGAACTCCTTGCCGCCGAAGCCGCCGCCCATCCGCAGGCACTGCACGGTGACCTGGTGGGCGGGCAGGCCGAGCACGTGCGCCACGATGTCCTGGGTCTCGGACGGATGCTGCGTGCTGGACTGGATGAAGATCTGGCCGTTCTCGTCGACCAGCGCCAGCGCGGCCTGGGTCTCCAGGTAGAAGTGCTCCTGGCCGCCGATCTCGAACTCGCCGCTGAACCGGTAGGCGGCCTTCTCCAGGCCGGCCGCCGCGTCGCCGCGGCTGACCGTCCGCTGGTGGCCCTGGTAGCTGCCGGCTGCGATGGCGTCGTGCACGCTGACCAGCGCGGGCAGCGGCTCGTAGTCGGCCTCGATCCGGTCCGCGCCCTGCCGGGCCGCCTCCAGCGTCTCGCCCAGCACCCAGCAGATCGCGTGCCCGTAGAACATGACCTCGTCCGGGAACAGCGGCTCGTCGTGCTTCTCGCCGGCGTCGTTGAGCCCGGGCACGTCCTGCGCGGTGAGGACCCGCACCACGCCGGGCACGTCGTAGGCGCCGTCGGTGCGCAGCGCGGTGATCCGGGCGTGCGCGTGCGGCGCCTGCACCGGCCAGGCGTGCAGCGTGCCGTGCGTGCGGCCCACCAGGTCCTGGGTGTACAGCGCGGTCCCGGTGACGTGCAGGTCGGCGCTCTCGTGGGAGACCGCCAGGCCCACCACGGGCCCGTCCGGCCGGTCGGCCAGCGGTCCGTATCCCTTGCTCATGACCGGGCCTCCCCTGTACTAGCTGACTCCGTCGTTTCTGCGTAGAACTTCAGCAGCGAATTGCGCAGCATGGCGATCCGGTAGGCCTGGCTGGCCCGGTGGTCGCTCATCGGCGTGCCGGTCCCGGCCATCTCCGCGGCGGCCGCCGTCACCACCTCGCGTGTCCAGGGCCGGCCGGTCAGCGCCTCCTCGGCGGCCAGCGCGCGCAGCGGCGTGGCCGCCACCCCGCCCAGGCCGATCCGGATCGACTCCACCGTGGCCCCCTCGGCCCGGGCGGTGCTGCCGGCCGTGCCGGCCCCGCCGCCGAGCGTCAGCGCGTACGCCACCGCCACGCCGGAGATGTCGTCGAACCGGCGCTTGGCGATCTTGTGGAACGCGGTGACCGGGGCGGCCGGCAGCGGGATGCGGATCGTCTTGATCAGCTCGTCGGGGCGCTTGACGCTCTGCCGGTAGCCGGTGAAGTACTCGGCCAGCCGGACTTCGCGCTCGCCCCGGCTCGAGGCCAGCACCAGGGACGCGTCCAGCGCGAGCAGCGCGGGCGGGGTGTCGCCGATCGGCGAGGCGGTGCCGAGGTTGCCGCCGATCGTGGCCCCGTTGCGGATCAGCCGCGACGCGAACTGCGGGAACAGCTGGCCGAGCAGCGGCAACCGGCCGGCCAGCGAGGTCTCGATCTCCGACAGGCTCAGCGCCGCGCCGATGTCGATGCGCTCGCGGCTCGCCGAGAACTCGCGCAGCTCGGGAATCCGTTCGATGCCCACGGTCAGCGCGGCCCGGCTGTGCCGGATGTTCAGCTCGACGCCCCAGTCGGTGGACCCGGCCACCAGCCGGGCCTCCGGTTCGGCCGCCAGCAGCCCGACCGCCTCGGCCAGGCTCGCCGGGCGCACGTAGCGGCCCTGCGCGCTCGACGTCGCGGTGGCGGCCGGGGCCGGCGCCGGCTCGTCCAGCCGGGTCAGGAACGGGTCGGCCGCCTCCGGCGGCCCGAGGGCGTAGGCCGCGTCCTTGATCGGCCGGTACCCGGTGCACCGGCACAGGTTGCCGCTCAGCGCGTGCAGGTCGAACCCGTTCGGCCCGTGCTCCGCGTCGTGATGCCCGTTCGTCTCGCCGCGCCCGGGCCGGTAGTATTCGGCCGCCATCGAGCAGATGAAGCCCGGCGTGCAGTACCCGCACTGGGAACCGCCGCGGTCGGCCATCTCCCGCTGGACCGGATGCAGCTGCCCCGCCTTCCCCAGGCCCTCCGCCGTCACGACCTCCTGCTGGTCGAACGCCGCCGCCGGGACCAGGCAGGCATTGATCGCGTCCCAGCGTGTCCGCCCCGGCCCGTCGTCGCGGGCCACCAGCACCGCGCAGGCCCCGCATTCACCCTCGGCGCAGCCTTCCTTGCACCCCGTCAGCCCGCTCCCGCGCAGCCACTCGAGCAACGTGACGTGCCCGCCAACCTCACCCAGCCGCCGGTCCCGCCCGTTAACCACCACCCGGGACCCAGTCACCCGGGACTCGGCCGTCCGGGACTCGGCCGCCCGGGACTCAGCCGCCCGGGACTCGGCCACCTGAGATCCTGCCGTCCCGGATCCTGCCAGTCGGGGCTCCACCGTACACACTCCTGCCTCCGCCGCCATTCACCGGGCGTTCCGCCCGGCGAACGTCAGCGCGTTCTCCTATCTACTTACCGACGATAGCTCCATGTAACCAAAAGCGCCATACATCAATGGAAACTTTTTTCCGCATGATGGATATCAACGAGCTACGGGACCTGCCCGCGCTCCCCGAAGCCGTCCGAAGCCGTCCGAAGCCGGCCCCGAAGCCCTTCCAAAGCCGTCCGTAGCCGCCCCGAAGCCCTTCCGAAGCCGCCCCGGAGCACCCCGCCCCGTCCAAGCGCCTCCGCAAGCAGCATCGATGGAGCATCAATGCCGCTGCCACGACATCGATGGAGCATCCATGCCGCTGCTGGCCTAGCCAGAGGCCGCCGCCCGGTGACGGGTGCGGGTTGCGAGGCGGACGTGCCAGTTGAGGTCCCTGGTCCAGGCAGCCGGCTGGACCAGGAGCCTTGAAAACCCGGAAACCTCAGAAGCCGGGCACGGCCTGCCAGGCGCGCCCGGCCGGCGGCGCGTCGTCCCGGGTCACCGTGCCCTCGATCAGCCCGTACGGCCGGTCCGCGGCGTAGTACACCTCGTTCTCGTTCGGCAGCCCGAACGGCGATAGGTCGACCAGGAAATGATGCTTGTTCGGCATCGACATCCGGATCTCGGCCACCTCGGGATGAGCCTGCAGCACCTGCTCGCCCATGTAGTACAGCGTCTGCTGCAGGGCCAGGCTGTGCTTGACCGCGAACGACTCGAGCATGATCCGCCGCACGTCCGCGTAGGCCTTGGCCCAGTCCACATCCAAAGACGCGTAACGCCAGCGCGCGGTGACCGCGGTCGCCAGGATGCGGTCATTGGTCTCACCCAGCGACGTGTACCGGTCGCGCGGGAACCCCCAGAACTCCGACCCCGTCGACTTCAGCACGGTCAGGTCGGTGAGGCCGGACACCACCCAGGCCGACGGGCCGTCGATGGTGACGACGGTGGTCCTGGTGCCGCCCCCGGTCCGGGAGAACGCGTGCCCGTGGTCGGCGCCGTCCACCGCGATCCGGTCCCAGCCGTACTCCTCGATCCGCACCTGAGCCCCGGTCACCGGTTCGCAGTCGTCCACGAAGTGCCTGCCCAGGCGCAGGCCGAACTCCTCGATCTCGCCCACCCCGTATTGCTGGGCGAAGGCGTAGACGGTGTTTTTCTGCGTGTCGGTCGCGACGACCTTGGCGTTGTCGCCCTCCAGGTGGGCGTCGGCGAAGTCGCCGCGCAGCGAGGTGGACACGTTCAGGTCCTTGATCTGGTGCCGGTCGCCGTCCCGGGTAATGCGCACCAGGCGGACCTCCGCCTTGCCGTACTGGTTGTCGCCGAAGGTGATGGCCATGATGAGCTCCCACACTAGTTCTCGTGATGCGAAATAAAGTTTTCTCGATATGGATGGATTTAGTGGGTTCCTACAGAGGACCGGGCCACCCGCCGGCTGCGCTCGGTAGAACCGACAGAACTGACGGACGACCCCCCGGTCATGAGCTCGGCCCGAGCCGCTCGCGCCGGGTCCCGGTCACGAGCTGAGCCGAAGCTGCTCGCGCAAGGCCGGCGGCAGGTTCCCCATCAGGTCCCCGGCCAGGTCCTCGGCCAGGTCGCCGCTCAGGTCCGCGGCCAGCTGGCTCGCCCCGCCCGCCGCGAGCCCGCCCGCCCGCAGCAGCTCCGTCAGCTGCCCCTCGGGCAGCAGCCGCAGGAACCGCGCCGCCAGCGCCGCCCGCGCCGCCGCGGTCGGCCGCCCGAACACCCGCAGCCGGGCCATGCCGCCATCGGGATAGATATCGAGCCGCACCTGCTCCGCCACCGGGGAACCGGGCACGGCGAACCGGTGCCGCGTGTCCGGCTGCAGCGCCGTCCGGGGCACAAGGTCAGCACCGTCAGAACCCCGCAACGTCGCCCACCCCGGCGCGTTGCCGACGAAGTGCGACGTATCGAGCTCGGCCACCTCGACCGCACCAGCGCAGGCCAGCCGCACCGCCACCCAGTCGTTCGCCTGGTCGCGGCGGCGGGAGGTCTCCCAGCCGTCCCCCATCACCCGGGCCTGGCCCGGCAGCAGCAGGTTGGCCGGCGAGGAGTAGAACATGTTGCTGCAGCCGGTCACCACCGCGCCGTTCTCCAGCGCCGCCAGGTCGATGGTGGCGGGCAGCAGCCGCGGGTCGGGCACCGGCTCGCCGTAGACCCGCAGCCGCGCCACCCCGCCGTCAGGAAAAATAGTCAGCCGAACGTGTGTTGCCCTTCGCCCCGGCTCGACCTCGAACGCATTCCTGGCATCGCCGGCCACCGCGCTCCGCGGCACCAGCATGAACCACTGCGCCGCGGCCAGCTCGTCAGGGGACGGATACCCCTCCGCCCCGCACGCCTCCACCGAGATCTCCGGCGGGTAGTTGCCGGTGAACCAGGAGGTGTCGACCACCACCCGGCGCACCACGCCGCCGCCGCCCAGCCGGATGATCGCACTGTCGCCCTGCCCATCACTGGCAGGCGAACGCCGCCGCCGCGTCTCCCAGCCGTCCATGATCTGGCCCTTATGGCCGAACGTGTGCGGCTGGAACGCCGCCTCCTCCGCCTTGATCAGGTTCTCCCGCTCGGCGAACAGCTCGTCGTTGGCGTAGATCACGCTGCCGCCCAGCGCCCGCCCGGCCAGATCCGGCCAGATTTTCTCACTGTCGGAGTTCATGCCTGCCTCACCATTTCCGTCAGCCGGTCACGGGCGATTAGCTGGCCGGCCCGGCGCAGCAGCCCGGCCGCTTCGGCGTGACACCGTTCCAGGTCGGGTTCGAGGTCGGTCAGCGGGTAGACCGCGGCGATCCCGGCTGCGGCCAGCTCGCGCGCCCTCAGCGTGCTGCGCCCGGCCACCGCCACGACCGGGACGCCGAGCCGGGCGGCCGCCCGGGCCACCCCCACCGGCGCCTTGCCCGCCAGGCTCTGCGCGTCGAGCGACCCCTCGCCGGTGATCACCAGGTCCGCCCCGGCCAGCCGGGACGCGAACCCGGTCAGCTCGAGCACCAGCTCGATGCCCGGCCGCCGCCGCGCCCCCAGCACCGCCAGCGCGGCGAACCCCACTCCGCCCGCCGCCCCCGCGCCGGGTGCTCGCGACCAGTCCTTGCCCACGGTGGCGGCCACCACGGCGGCCCAGCGCCGCAACCCGGCGTCCAGCCGCGCGACCTCGTCCGGCGAGGCGCCCTTCTGCGGCCCGTACACCGCGGCCGCGCCATCCGGCCCGGTCAGCGGGTTGTCCACGTCGGCCGCGAGGACGAACTCCGCGGTGCGGCCAGCGGGCTGCAGCCCGGCCAGCTCGAGCGCGGACACCTCGTCAAGATCCCCGCCGCTCACCAGCTTCCGTCCGCCCGCCTCGCGGCCGGCCAGCGAGCCGTGGCCGTCGAGTACCCGCGCGCCGAGTGCCTGCAGCATCCCCGCGCCGCCATCGGTGCTGGCACTGCCGCCGACGCCGAAGACGATCCGCCGCGCGCCCGCGTCCAGCGCGGCCCGCAGCACCTCGCCCGCCCCGGAACTGGATGCGGTCAGCGGCGCAAGCCGCCCCCGCGGCAACCGGGCCAGGCCGCAGACGCCGGCCAGCTCGACCACCGCCACCTCGCCGCGGCGCGCGTAGCTCGCCCGCACCGGGTCGCCGAGCGGCCCGGCCGCGGTGACCGGCACCCGGTCGAAGCCGGCCGCGACGGCCGCGTCCACCGTCCCCTCGCCGCCGTCGGCCACCGGGACCGTGACGACCTCCGCGTTACCCGCGACGGACCGCAGCCCGGCCGCGACCGCGGCCGCCACCTCGGCCGCGGGCAGCGATCCCTTGAACTTGTCCGGAGCGACGACGATCCGCATGATCAGCCCAGCCTCTGTCAGTCAGCCCGGTTAGTCCAGCAGGGCGACGACGGCCGTCGGCGCGTCCTCGTGCCGCTCGGCCAGGTCCTCGAACTCGGTCACGTTGTCGAGCTCGGTCCCCATCGAGATGTTGGTGACCCGCTCCAGGATGACCTCGACCACCACCGGCACCCGGTACTCGGCCATCAGCTTCTTGGCCTCCTCGAGCGCGGGCCCGATCTCGGCCGGCTCGGTCACCCGCAGCGCCTTGCAGCCGAGCCCTTCGGCCACCTTGACGTGGTCGACGCCGTAGCCGCCGAGCTCCGGGGAGTTGACGTTGTCGAAGGACAGCTGCACGCAGTAGTCCATCTCGAAGCCGCGCTGCGACTGCCTGATCAGGCCCAGGTAGGCGTTGTTCACCAGCACGTGGATGTACGGCAGGTTGAACTGCGCCCCCACCGCCAGTTCCTCGATCATGAACTGGAAGTCGTAGTCACCGGACAGCGCCACCACCGGCGTGTCCGGGTCCGCCACGCACACGCCGATCGCGGCCGGCGTCGTCCAGCCCAGCGGGCCCGCCTGGCCGGCGTTGATCCAGTGCCGCGGCCGGTAGACGTGCAGGAACTGGGCCGCCGCGATCTGCGAGAGCCCGATCGTGGTGACGTACCGCGTCTCCGGGCCGAACGCCTTGTTCATCTCCTCGTACACCCGCTGCGGCTTGACCGGCACGTTGTCGAAGTGGGTGCGCCGCTGCATGGTCGCGCGGCGGCGGCGGCACTCCTCGACCCAGGTGGCCCGGTCCCGCAGCCGGTCCCGGCGCTCCCGCGCCACCTCGACGAACAGCTCCAGCGCCGCTTTGGCGTCGGAGACGATCCCGTAGTCGGGGGCGAAGACCCGCCCGATCTGCGTCGGCTCGATGTCGATGTGCACGAACGTCCGCCCGGCGCGGTAGGTGCCGAGGCCGCCGGTGTGCCGGTTGGCCCACCGGTTGCCGATGCCGAGCACGAAGTCCGAGGCCAGCAGGGTGGCGTTGCCGTACCGGTGCGACGTCTGCAGGCCGGCCATGCCCGCCATCAGCCGGTGATCGTCGGGCAGCGTGCCCCAGCCCATCAGCGTCGGCACCACCGGGGTACCGGTCAGCTCGGCGAACTCGACGAGCAGGTCCGCGGCGTCGGCGTTGATGATCCCGCCGCCGGCCACGATGATCGGCCGCTGGGCGGCGGCCAGCATGTCCAGCGCCTTGGCGATCTGGGCCCGGGTGGCGGCCGGCTTGTACACCGGCAGCGGCTGGTAGAGGTCCGGGTCGAAGTCGATCTCGGCCTGCTGCACGTCGAACGGCAGGTCGATCAGCACCGGCCCGGGCCGGCCCGAGCGCATCAGGTGGAACGCCTGGGCGAAGGCACCCGGCACCTGGGCCGGCTCGAGCACGGTCATGGCCATCTTGGTCAGCGGCCCGGCCACGGCCGCGATGTCCACCGCCTGGAAGTCCTCCTTGTGCAGCCGGGCCACCGGCGCCTGGCCGGTGATGCACAGGATCGGCACGGAGTCGGCTGAGGCCGAGTACAGGCCGGTGATCATGTCCGTCCCGGCGGGGCCGGAGGTCCCGACGCAGACACCGATATTTCCCGAACGGGCCCGGCTGTATCCCTCGGCCATGTGCGACGCGCCCTCCACATGACGGGCCAGCGTGTGCGAGATCCCGCCGTCCCGGCGCATGGCCGCGTAGAACGGGTTGATGGCCGCGCCGGGCAGCCCGAACACGCATCGGACCCCCTCGCGGCGCAAGATCGCGACCGCGGCGTCCGCGGCAGTCATCCTGGTCATTTTTTTTGCTCACTCCTGTCGCCTGGGCGCCCGGACAGCTGGAGGACCAGCTTCAGCAGGGCCGAATGATCGAGGGCGCCGTCTCCGGTCGCCTTGAGCGAGGCGACGAGCTGCGCGGCGACCGCGCCGAGCGGGATCACCACGCCGGCCTCGCGCGCGGCGGCGGTGACGATGCCCATGTCCTTGTCGTGCAGTTCGATGCGGAACCCGGGCTTGAAGTCGCGGGCCAGCATGGCCGGGCCCTTGCGCTGCAGCACGGTGCTCCCGGCCAGGCCGCCGCCCAGCACCCGCAGCGCCGCCTCGGTGTCCACCCCGTAAGCCTCGAGGAACACGATCGCCTCGGCCAGCAGCTCCAGGTGGCCCGCCACCATGAGCTGGTTGGCGGCCTTGACCGTCTGGCCCGAGCCCGCGGGCCCCACGTGCACGACGGTCTTGCCCACCGCGTCGAATACCGGCGCGGCCGCCTCGAAGTCCGCCGCGGCGCCGCCCACCATGATCGACAGCACGCCCTCGACCGCGCCCGCCTCGCCGCCGGACACCGGCGCGTCCAGCACCCGGAACCCGCGCTCGGCGCCCTCGGCGGCCAGCCCGGCGGCCACGTCCGGCCGGATGCTGGAGAAGTCGATGATCAGCGCCCCGGCCTTGGCGTGGGCGAAGACGCCGTCCTCGCCGGCCAGCACGGCCCGCACGTCGGGGGAGTCGGGCACCATGGTCGCCACCACGTCGACGTCCGCGACGGCCCCGGCGATGTCCTTGGCGCCCTGGCCGCCCGCCGCGATCAGCTGCTCGACCCGGGCCGGGCTGCGGTTGTACCCGGTGACCGCGAAACCGGCCTTGACCAGGTTGGCGGCCATCGGCGCGCCCATGATGCCCAGCCCGATGAACCCGATCTTGGTGCTCATGCCTGCTCCCTCAGTTGTCCGGCCCGCCGCTCCCGGGGCAGCCAGGCCAGGCTGGCCTCGGTCGTCCCGGTCGGCTTGTACTCCAGGCTTACCCAGCCGCGGTAGCCGCGGTCAGCCAGGGCCGCCAGGTACCGGTTCAGGTCGAGCTGGCCGCTGCCGGGTTCGCCCCGGCCGGGCGCGTCCGCGATCTGCACGTGCGCGACGAGATCGGCGTACGCGTCGATCGCGGCGTCGATGTCGTCGCCGTTGCTGGCCAGGTGGTACAGGTCGCACAGGAAGCCGGTGTTGGCGGCGCCCGCCGCCCGGGCCCGGCCGACCACGGCCACCGCGTCGGCGGCCGTCCGCAGCGGATAGGGCTTCGGCCCGCTGACCGGCTCGATCAGCACGGTGCCGCCGAACGGCGCCACCGCCTTCGCCGCCGCTTCGATGCTCTCCAGCGCCAGCTCGTCCTGGTCGCCCGGGGCGGCGCCGTCGACCCGGTTCCCGTACAGCGCGTTGAACCCGCGCACGCCGAGCCGCTCGCCGATGCCGGCCACCACGTCGACGTTGTCGCGGAACTCGGCGCTGCGCCCGGGGATGGACAGCACGCCGCAGTCCGGGCCGGCCAGGTCGCCGGCGAAGAAGTTCAGCCCGGCCAGCGTCACGCCGGCCTCCTCGACCGCCGTGACGAAGGCGTCGACCTCACGGTCGGCGGGTACCGCCGCCGCGAACGGCCACCAGAACTCCACCGCCCCGAACCCCGCGGCCCGGGCCGCGGCCGGGCGCCGCAACAGCGGCTCCTCGGTAAACAGCAGCGAGCAGTTGACCAGGTAAGGAAGCAAGTGATTCGTCATATTTTCCGTATCCTGAAATTTCTTTTCCGTTTCTTGGATTAACCCTAACCCGCCTCACGGCCTCGGTCAACCATGCGACTGAAGACGTCCACTTCTGATATGTGAATTATGTTTTCTGTATCATGGAAACCATGAACGACTTGACCCGGGCCGCGGGTGGCGTGCAGTCCATCGAGCGGGCCTTCGACCTGCTCGAGATGCTGGCCGACGCCGGCGGCGCCCTCGGCCTGTCCGAGCTTTCCACCGTCTCCGGGCTCCCGCTGCCCACCGTGCACCGGCTGATGCGCACGCTGGTCAACCGGGGCTACGTCCGGCAGGAGGCGTCGCGCCGGTACACGCTGGGCTCCCGGCTGATCCGGCTCGGCGAGATCTCCAGCCAGATGCTCGGCACCTGGCTGCGGCCGTTCCTGGCCCAGCTCGTCCGCACCACCGGCGAGACCGCCAACCTGGCCATGCTCGACGGCGACGAGGTCGTCTACATCGCCCAGGTGCCCAGCCCGCACTCGATGCGCATGTTCACCGAGCCCGGCCGCCGGGTCCGCCCGCACTGCACGGCCGTCGGCAAGGCCCTGATGGCCGAGCTGCCGCCGGGAGACGCCCGCGCGCTGCTCGAGCGGGACGGCATGCCCGCCTACACGCCCGCCACCATCACCGACCCGGACCTGCTGATCGCGCACCTGGAGGTGATCCGCAAGCAGGGGTACGCCGTCGACGAGGGCGAGCAGGAAATCGGCGTGCGCTGCTTCGCGGTCGCCGTGCCGGACGCGCCGGGCTCCCTGGCCATCTCCACCTCGGGCCCGCAGACCCGGATGACCGACGACGCCGCGGCCCGCATCGTGCCCGCGCTCAAGCGGACCGCCCGCGAGATCTCCGACACCATCGCCGCCGAAGGCGCCGCCGGCTGACAAGCCACCACACTTAGTGGTAACGCGGTCACTATGAGGACCCTGCTGGCGGCGCTGGCCCTCGTCGCGGCGACGAGCTGTGACCCACGACGCCGGGGCGCACTGGGCCGCCCGCACGCTCCCCGTGCACGTCCCCGGCCTCTCGCTGCCGGGATGCGTGGTCGGCGATGCCAGCGCCCCCTGCTACACGGCCGGCCCCGGCGGCGTCATCCTCCGCACCACCAACGGCACCAGGTTCGTGCCGGCCAAGGCGCCCGCGCGGAAGGACCTGGATGGCATCACCTGCGTCACCGCTTCCGGCTGCTACGCCGTCGGCGCCGCTGGCACCATCGAGGTCCTTCGCGCGGGGTAGCGCCTCAGGGCTGGCGCTCCACCTCGGTACCGTGCTCCATCTCGGTACCGTGCGCCGGCCCGGCGCCGTCGTCGGGCACGTTCACCGCGACCGCGCCCTCCCGGACCGCGACCGACACCGCGGACTCGCCCTTCGGCCGGCGCGTCCAGTGGTTGAACACCAGGTTCAGGGTGAACACCACGATCACGGTGGAGGTGATGCTCGACCCGAAGATGACCTGGAAGTCGTTGGGGAAGTGCTCGTAGAAGCTCGGCTGCACGGCCGGGAGCAGGCCCACCGCCAGCGACACCGCGACGATCAGCAGGTTGTGGTTGCCGTCGAACGAGGTCTTGTGCAGCGTCTGGATGCCGACCGCGGTGACCATCGCGAACATCACCGTCGCCGCACCGCCGATCACCGGCCCCGGGATGCCGGCCACGATCTGGCCGAACTTCGGCAGCAGGCCCAAGATGATCAGCAGCCCGCCGCAGGTGGTGACCACCCACCGGCTGCGGACCCGGGTCAGGCCGACCAGCCCGACGTTCTCCGCGAACGCGGTGTCGGGGAAGGAGTTCAGGAACCCGGCCAGCACCGCCGACAGGCCGTCGGTGGCCAGGCCGCGAGCCAGGTCGGACGGGGTCAGCTTCTTGTCCACCATCTCCGCGACGGCCAGCATGTCCGCCGTCGACTCGGTGTAGGTGACCAGCATGACGATGCACATCGACAAGATCGCGGCGATCTCGAACTTCGGATGGCCGAACCGGAAGAACCCGCCGAAGCCCACCCAGTGGGCCGCGCCCACGCCGGTGAAGTGCAGCAGGCCCATCGGCCAGGCCACCAGCGTCCCGATGATGATCGAGAGCAGCACCGCGATCTGGCTGATGAAGCCGCGGAACACCCGGGTGATGACCACGATGAGCAGCACCACCAGGCCGGCCAGCGCGATGTGCGAGACCTGCCCGTAATCCTTGGCCGCGGGATCGTCCCCGGCGATGAGGCTGACGTCCGCGCCGATCAGCGACAGGCCGATGACGCAGATGACGGTGCCCGCCACCAGCGGCGGGAAGAACCGCACCATCATCGAGAACGGCTTGGCGATGAGCAGGCCGAACACGCCCGAGACGAGCAGCGCGCCGTACACCGCGGCCAGCCCGTACTTCTGCGCCACGATGATCATCGGGCTGAGCACGGTGAACGTCGCGCCCGCCACCACGGGCAGCCTCACCCCGAAGATCTTGCCGATCCCGACGCTCTGGATCACGGTCGCGATCCCGGAGACCAGCAGGTCGGCGTTGACCAGCAGCCCGATCGTGGACCCGGGCAGCCCCAGCGCCCCGCCCACGATGAGCGGCACCGCCACGGCCCCCGCGTACATGATGAACAGGTGCTGCAGGCCCAGGATGAACAGCCGGGGCGCCGGCAGCACCTCGTCCACGGGGTGAACCGCCGGTCTGTTCCCGGTGTCCGGCGACCCTGCTCCTGGGGGCGGGGCTTGGGGTGCGTTGGTCAGTGACATCACAGCTCCAGTCGGGGCGATCAGCCGGTTGCGCGGTCCGCAGCGGCTCCCATCGTCTTCCGTATCGTGAAATAACGTTTCCGGATAACAGATAAGTTAACTGCGTCACACCCCCCGGTCAACCCCCGAATTCGCGGCCCCGGCCCCGGCTGCCTCTTGCCGCGGCCAGCGCCACCGGCCTAGACTGAACGTTCAGTCAAGACTGGGAGCCTCTACGTGAGCACCGACAAGTCCGCCGACACCAAGCTGAAAGAGATCATCGCGGCGCAGGAGGAGATCTTCGTCCGGCGCCAGCCCAAGTCCCACCGCCTCGCCGAGCAGGCCAGGCGGAGCCTCGCCGGCGGTGTCACCTCCAGCTGGCAGATCACCGCCCCGCAGCCGGTCTGGCTCAGCCGCGGCCGCGGCTCGAAGGTCTGGGACGTCGACGGCAACGAGTACGTCGACCTGCACGGCGGCTACGGCGCCGCCCTGGCCGGCCACGCCCACCCGGCCATCGCCCGGGCCATCAGCGACCAGGCCGCCAACGGCACCCACTTCGCCCAGCCCACCCCCGGCGCCGTCACCGTCGCGACCGAGCTGGCCGCCCGGTTCGGCCTGCCGAGCTGGCGCTTCGCCAACTCCGGCACCGAAGCCACCATGGACGCCATCCACCTGATGCGCTCCCTCACCGGCCGGGACCTGATCATCAAGATCGAGGGCTGCTACCACGGCCATCACGACTCGGTGCAGGTCTCGGTGGCCCCCGGCGAAGAAGAGGCGGGCCCGCAGGAAAAGCCGAGCAGCGCCCCCGCCTCCTCCGGCATCCCGAAGGCCATCACCGACCTGACCCTGATCGCCGCGTTCAACGACACCGACGGCGTGGCCCGCCTGCTGGACGAGCACCAGGGCCAGATCGCGGGCATGATCCTGGAGCCGGTCATGATGAACGCCGGGATCATCAAGCCCGCGCCCGGCTACCTCGCCAGCCTTAAAAACCTCCTGCACGCCCACGGCGCGCTGCTCACCTTCGACGAGGTCAAGACCGGCCTCACCGTCGGCCCCGGCGGTGTCACCCGGCACGAGAACGTCCAGCCCGACCTGATCACGCTGGCCAAGTCGCTGGGCGGCGGCGTCGCCGTGGCCGCCGTCGGCGGCACCGAGCAGGTCATGGAGCACGTGGCCAACGGCGGCTACGAGATGGTCGGCACCTTCAACGGCAACCCGCTGGCCATGGCCGCGACCCGGGCCATGCTGACCGAGGTGGCCACGCCGCGGGCCTACCAGCGGATCGAGCGGCTCCGCCAGCGCGCCGCCGCCGGCATCGGTGACGCCATCGACAAGAACGGCCTCACCGCGCACGTGGTCACCGCGGGCGCCAAGGGCTGCGTGGTCTTCTCCGGCGAGCCGGTCACGAACTACCGCGGCTTCCTCGGCGTGGACGACCGGTACAGCCACGCCCACTGGCTCTACCAGCACAACGGCGGGGTCTTCCTGCCGCCGTGGGGCAAGATCGAGCAATGGCTGATCTCCGTACAGCACAATGAGGCGGATATCGACCGCCTGATCGCGAACTTCGCTAAATTCGCCGAAGCCGTGCGTGACAGCGGCGGAGCAGGCAACGCAAGAACCGAGGGTTAACACGATGGCGCACCCGAGAGAAGGCTGGCAGGGCCACGGCGCCCCCAGGAAGCTCAGCCGGAGGTCCTTCCTGCAGGGCGGCGCCGCCACGCTCGCCGCTCTCGGGGCCGCGCCCCTCCTCCAAGCCTGCTCCTCCGGGCTGGCCGGCACCGGCACGGTCCCGCTGGCCCGCCCGGACCACCCGGTCAAGTGGCCGCTCTTCGCCGACAACAAGGCCATCGCGTCCAACCTCCCCGCCGAGCAGGACGCCACCCTGCAGCTGTACACCTGGCAGGCGTACATCAACCAGGACGTGGTCAACTCCTTCGCCAAGAAGTTCAAGTGCAAGGTGCAGATCACCACGTTCAACACCATGAACGAGGCGATGAACAAGCTGCGCAGCGGGCTGTCCTTCGACCTGCTCGTCGGCCTCACCGTCGACCAGATGGCCCAGATCGTCAGCACCAAGCTGGTCCAGCCGCTCAACCACTCCTACATCCCGAACATCTCCCAGGCCTGGCCCGACTTCACCAACCCGTTCTACGACCAGGGCTGGCAGTACACGGTGCCGTACACGATCTACACGACCGGCATCGCCTGGCGTAAGGACCTCGTGGACCTGAACCCGTACACGATGAAGAATCCCTGGTCCATGCTGTGGCAGCCCCAGTACAAGGGCCGGATCGCGATCCTGGACGACTACCGGGAAAGCATCAGCCTCGGGCTGATGAAGAGCGGCATCTACAACCTCAACACCACGGACTACCGGCAGATCGCCACCGCCCGCAAGGCGCTGGAGGACCTCAGCAGCCTGGTCAACATCCGGATCGACAACAACGACTACACCGAGGTGCCCAGCGCGAGCACCTGGATCCACCACGCCTGGTCCGGCGACATGGCCGCGGCCGGGTACTACATGCCCAAGCACGTTCCGGTCAGCACGGTCGGCTACTGGTTCCCCGCCAGCGGACGGGGGCCGGTCGCCAACGACACCAACGTCGTCCTGCGCTCGGCCAAGAACCCGGTCCTGGCGCACATGTTCCTCAACTACTTCCTCGACCTGCCGAACGTCCTGAACAACATCAGTTTCAACGGCTACATGCAGCCGCTGACCGGGGTGACCCCCCAGGTGCTGGTCAAGGAGGAGATCCTGCCGAAGCCGCTGCTGTCCACTGTCGTCCTGCCGTCCGACTTCCGCCGCGGCGTGGCCGAGCTGCAGCTGCCCGTCGACGCCGACGCGCTGTGGCAGCAGGCCTGGCTCGTCGTGAGCAACGGAATCTAGGGACCACTCATGAGAAACAAGAACGGCTTCTACGCCGCCCTGGCCGCGCCGGGCATCTTGTGGCTGCTGCTGCTGTTCGTCGTGCCGTTCTACGCGGTGCTCGCGATCGCGATGGGCAAGCTGGACCGGCTGTTCGAGCAGCCGGTCGCGGTCTGGAACCCCTTCGAGTGGAGCTCCTCGAACGTCATCAACGTCTGGCGCGACCTGTTCGGCAGCACCGCGTTCGCCGGCCCGATCGTGCTCAGGACCATCCTCTACGTCGCCATCGCGGCCCTGCTCTGCCTGGCCATCGGCTATCCGGCCGCGTACTTCGTGGCCCGCTTCTCCGGCCGCCGCAAGGGACTGTTCCTGATCCTGCTCATCGCCCCGTTCTGGATCAGCTACATGATGCGCATGCTGGCCTGGGTGGACCTGCTGCAGTCCGGCGGGTACGCGAACACGGTGCTGTCCTGGTTCGGCATCTCGGCGGTCAACTGGCTGGGCGGCAAGTCGGTCACCGTCATCCTCGGCCTGGTCTACGGCTACATCCCGTACCTGATCCTGGTGCTCTTCGCGGGCCTGGACCGGATCAATCCCGCGCTGATCGAGGCGGGCCGCGACCTCGGCCTGGGCCGGATCCGCACCTTCGTGAGCATCACCCTCCCGATGTCCCGGCAGCCCATCGCGACCGGCCTGCTGATCACCGTGCTGCCGATGCTCGGCGACTACTACACCAACCAGCTGATGTCCGGCGCGGCGTCCACCTCGATGATCGGCAACCTGATCCAGGGCCAGCTGGGCACGCCCGGCCTGGAGGGCCAGGGCGCCGTGCTCTCGCTGCTGCTCCTGCTGGTGCTGCTCATCCCGATGATCTACTACGTCGTCTCCACCAACCGCTCCTCGCAGGTGGCATCATGACCGCTCCCACCGGGACTCGAGCCCGGCCGATCAGCCGCTGGAACCCGAAGAACCCGTGGCGCCACCCCTGGTTCCTCGAGGCCTTCACCTGGGTGTACCTGGTCTGGTCGCTGGTGCCGATCGTCATCGCGGTGCTGTTCTCCTTCAACAAGGGCCGTTCGCAGGCCACCTACCAGGGCCTGTCCTGGCACTGGTACTTCGCGGACAAGACCAACTCGGTCTGGCACAACGCCCAGCTGCACGCCGCGGTCATCCAGACCGTGCGGCTGTCCGTGCTGACCACCCTGATCGCGGTCCCGCTCGGGGTGGCGTTCGCGCTCGGCATCAACCGCTGGCGCGGTGCCGTTCCCTCGACGTTCAACTTCGTGATGATCTTGTCCTTCGTCATCCCCGAGCTGATCTTCGGCGTGGCCATGTTCTTCGTGTTCACGGTGCTGTTCACCAGCGTGCACCTGGGCACCTGGGCGGAGGTCCTGGGCCTGGTCACCTGGAACGTGAGCTGGCCCGCGATCATCGTCCAGGGCCGGCTGGTCACCCTCGGCCATCAGTACGAGGAGGCCGCCGCCGACCTCGGCGCCGGCCGGCTAGCGACCATGCGCCGGGTCATGATCCCCCTCCTCGCCCCGGCCATCTTCGCCAGCGCGGTGCTGGTCTTCTCCGGCGTGATCGACGACTTCGTGATCGTCGACCTGCTCTCCTCCAACGCCGGGAACACCCCGATGTCGGTGCTGATCTACTCCACCCAGCGCGGCGGCAACGGCGGCCCGGCGCTGAACGCGCTCGGCACGATCATGCTGGTCATGTCGTTCATCATCGCGATCATCGGGTTCGCTGGCTACCGCTTCCTGACCCGCGGCGAGCGCGGCAGCAGGATCGAGGCCCTCACCACGATCGCCGGGAGCGAAGGCTGACCGTCCGCTGTCTCAAAATTATCCCGAACGAGCTGGCTTCCACCCCCAGCATGACCCTAGGAGGCCCCCCGAGGGAGACGCCATGCTCGAGAACCTGGATATCGACGACAGCGACACGCCCGCGATCGGGCTGGTCCCTCCCGGCGTCTCGTGGGAAGAAGTGCGTGACCACATCAAGATCGCGCACCACCATCTCCTGATGCTCGACGACGGGGACTACACCGGCGCCTACTGGACCGGCACCGACATGGCCCTGGTCCGCGACCTCGGCCCCGACCCCGAGGAAGCGATCGAGGAGTTCCGCGTCTACCTCCAGGAGCACGACGAAACCTAGGCCCCCCGCTGCCGTAACGTTCCCGGAGCGCTTCGTGCCTAGAGTTGGCCGTGTGCGATTCGCTTGGTACCGGCCCGCGGCCCCGGCCGCCGCGGTCGCGTCCGGCGTGGTGGTGCTCGCGGCCTGCCTGGCCAGCGTGCCGCTGGATAGCCTCACCCATCAGCCCGGGACCGGCGGGCCGCTGGCCGACGCGCTCGTCACCGCGGTCGCCGTGCTGCCCGCGACCGCGGTGGCCGCCCTGCTCGCCGCCCGCCGCCCGGGCAATCCCATCGGCTGGCTCACCCTTGCCATCATCCTGCTGGGGTTCAGCCCGGCCAGCGAGTATGTCGTCCTGGATTACCGGATGCATCACGGCACGCTCCCGCTGGGCGCCCTGGCGGTGGTGCTTCAGGAGTGCTGGCCGCTGTTCCTGGTCCTCGTCGCGATCCTGCTCTGGCTGTTCCCTGACGGGACGCTGCCGTCCGGCCGGTGGCGGCGCCCCGCCGCGGTCCTCATCGGCGCCGGGGTGCTGGCGGCCCTGGGTGCCTCGGCCCACGGCCTGCAGGCCGTCGTGGCGCACGACGTCCGCGTCGACGCTGACGGCGACCTGGCCAACCCGGTGTCCCCGGTGCCGGGCGTGCTCAGCCTGCTGGTGATCGCCGGGACCGTGGCCAGCTTGCTGGCCTGGCTGGTCGTCCAGGTACCGAGATACCGCCACGCCGGGGGCGAGCGCCGCCAGCAGCTCAAGTGGCTGTACAGCGGCGCCGCCATCTTCGTGGCCTGCCTGCTCACCAGCGTGTTCGCCGTCCCGCTGGCGATGGGGCGGACCCCCGGCTGGGGTATCCCGCCGGTGGTCCACGCGGTCACCAACATCGGGAGCAGCGCGCTGCCCGTGTGCATGGGCGTGGCGGTGCTGAAGTACCGCCTGTACGAGCTGGACCGCATCATCAGCCGGGTCGTCTCCTACGCGCTGATCACCGGGCTGCTGGTCGGCGTGTACGCCGGGCTGGTACTGCTGGCCACCCACGTGCTGCCGCACAAGTCGGCGGTCGCCGTGGCCATCTCCACCCTGGTCACCGCCGCCCTGTTCGCCCCCGTGCGCCGCCGGGTGCAGCGGGTGGTGGACCGCCGCTTCAACCGTTCCCGCTACGACGCCGAGGCCGTCGTGACCGCGTTCACCGCCCGGCTCCGGCACACCGTCGACCTCGAGGCCGTCCGCCACGACCTGCTGGGCGTGACCGACGATGCCTTCAAACCCGCTCACGTCTCCGTATGGCTCGCCCCCGCCCCCGGCCCGGCCCCCGCCCCGCCCCGCTAGCGCCGGCGGCGGCCGCCGGATCGGGCAGGAACGCGCCCAGGATCAGGGCGAGCACGGGCACGTAGCACATGACGGTGAAGACCGCGGCGATGCCCCGGGCCTCGGCGATGGCGCCGAAGACCGGCGCCAGCAGGCCGCCGATGCTGACCGCGAGCCCCAGCGTGACCCCGGTGGCGGTGCCGGGCCGGGACGGCAGGTAGTCCTGCCCCAGCTTGATCATGACCGCGAACGGGATGTTGACCGCCAGTCCCGACGCCCCGGCGGCGGCCAGCGCGATGCCCGCGTTCGGGCCGAGCCGCAGCGCGACCAGCGCCGGCACCATCGTGACGGTCCCGATCTGCAGGGCCCGGACCAGCCCGAGCCGGTCGGCCATCCGCCCGCCGAGCAGGGTCCCGGCCACGCCGCCGACCAGGAAGCAGGCCAGCGCCACGCCGGCCACGCCGCGGCTGGCCCCCAGGTGATGAATCCAGTACAGCTCGATGAACGTGTTCACCCCGAAGAACACCACCGACCGGACGATCTCCACCCCGGTCATGACCAGGAACGGCGCCCAGCGGTCCCGCCCGGCCGGCCCCGGCCGGGGCGCCGCGCTGGCCAGGGCGCGCTGGTGCGGCCGGAGCAGGAACAGCCCGATCAGCAGGGCCGGGGGGATGAACAGGGCGGTGGCACCCAGCCCGAGGGAGACCAGCGCGGGCGTGGCCAGCACCGGGGCCAGGAAGAAGCCGGCACTGCCGCCCGCGGCGAAGATGCTCATCGCCGAGGCGCTGCCGCCCGCGTCGGCCCGGGCGGACTTGCCCGCGGCCGGGTGGAACATGGCCACGCCCAGGCCCGAGGCCAGCAGCAGCAGCCAGACCATCGGGTAGGCCGGGGCCAGGCCGGACAGGCCCGCGCCGAGGCCGGCCAGGCTGACGCCCGCGGCCGCCATCCACCCCAGCCGCCACTTGTCCACCAGCAGCCCGATCACCGGCTGCGGCAGGGAACTGCCCAGCGTCGCGGCCAGGGCCAGGCCCGAGGCCGCCACGTAGCTGTAGTGCCGGTCGAGCACGAAGTACGGGACGCTGGCCGGAACCAGGCCCTGGTACATGTCGTCGATGGCGTGGGCCGTCGTCCACAGCCGCATCCGGCGCCACGGACCTCGTTCATCGGTCGGCATCACTCCACCATGCGCTGACCTGCGCCTGGCGGGCTGCCTAAAAACCGTACAATTGTGTCGATGAACCGCCATTCGCTCCGGCTGCCGCTCCGCTTGCCGCTGGGCCAGCCGACCCTGGAGCACCTGCGTCACCGCGAGCGGATCGACTGGCATGACCACGCCGACCAGCAGCTCGTCTATCCCAGCCGCGGCCTGCTGATCGTCTCCACGGCCAACGGCTCCTGGGTCGTCCCGCCGCAGCGGGCCGTGTGGCTGCCCGCCGCGGTCGCGCACGCGCACCAGGCCTACGGCGCCACCCAGCTGCGCACCGTGGCCTTCGGCGTGGACGTCAACCCGCTCGGCCTGACCCAGCCCACCGTGCTCAGCGTCTCCCGCCTGCTCCGCGAGCTGATCATCGCGATCACCGACGACCCCGCGCGCGCCCCCGTCGAGCAGGACGACCTGAGAAGGGTCGCGCTGCGCCAGCTCCGGCCGGCTCCCGCACTGCAATTCCACCTGCCGCAGCCGGTCGACGAGCGCCTCCGCGACGTGACCGCCATCCTGGCCGAAGACCCCGGCAGCGACCGCACCCTGGCTGAGCTGGGCCGCGCCGTAGGCGCGGGGGAGCGGACCCTGAGCCGGCTCTTCCGCGCCGAGACCGGGATGACCTTCCCGCAGTGGCGGGCCCAGCTCAGGCTGCACCGCTCGCTGACCCTGCTCGCCACCGGCCTCCCGGTCACCGCGACCGCGATCACCTGCGGCTACAGCACCCCGAGCGCCTTCACCGCCGCCTTCCACGCCACCTTCGGCACCACCCCCGGCTCCTACCGCAAAAACCTGTCCCGCTCCGCGTCGTCACCCGCCCGCGCTCGCGTGTAATGGCGGCGGGCCTTGGCCCGGTTGCCGCACACGCGCATGTCGCACCAGCGGCGGCTGGCGTTCTTGCTGAGGTCGAGGAACAGCCAGCCGCAGTTCCCCTGGCCCGGGCATTCCCTGATCCGGTCGAGCGGCCCGTGCGTCAGGAGCTCGGCGGCCGACCAGCACACTGGCCAGAGCACCCGGTCAAGCGCAGTGCTGTCGTGCTCCCACAGCCGGGCGAAGCCGGCCGGGGACCAGGCAATCCGCAGCTGGGGCAGGGCGAGGGTCAGTTCGGCCTGCAGCACGCCGAGGTCGTCAGGATCGGGTGACTGCCCCCGGGCGGCCCCGCGGAACAGCGGGTAAAGGGCTTCCCGCAGCCTGATCGCGCGGGCCAGCACCCGTTCCGCCTCGAGGCGATCGCCGGCCCCCGCGGGTTCGCCGGCCCCCGCGAGCTCACCAGGCTCGCCGGGCGCCGTCTCGCCCGGCCGGTCATCCCGGTCCGCACCCGTCGTCCCCGCGTATCGGCCCCAGGCGGCCAGCGCGGGGTAACTGTCCAGGTACTCGCGCCGGTCGGACGAGTGCCGGGGATCGACGGTGTTCACGAAGTCCAGGCAGAGTGCGCCGCCGATCAGGTTCGGCATGTCCGGCATCCAGTCTCCTAACTATCAATCTAGAGTTTAGCGGGTTATATCACGTGCACCGGGTAGATCTAACTGTCTAAAGATCATTTCGACAGTTAGGATACGCATGACTATCGCTGCGGAAGCGAAGAACACCCGCCCGCCGCCCAGGATCGCGGGACCAGGCCAGCCGGGCCGCAGCCTGGCCGCGCTCGCCGCCGGGATCGGCGGCGCCCTGATCTGGGGATCGGCGTTCGCCGTCCCGGTCCTGCTCGGCGGCTGGAACCCGGTGATCGTGACGCTCGGCCGCTACCTGGTCTACGGTCTGATGTCCGCTATCCTGCTCGCCCTGGGCGGCCGTGACCGGCGCCGTGTCCTGCGGGAGCACTGGCGCGCCGCGCTGTTCTTCGCGGTATCCGGCAACGTCGGGTACTACCTGCTGCTCGTGATCGCGATCAAGGCCGCGGGAGCGCCGCTGGCCGACATGGTGATCGGCGCCATCCCGGTCGTGGTCGCCGTAGCCGGCAACGTGCTCGCGCCCGCCGGAGCCAGAACATCGTGGCGGCGGCTGGCGCTGCCGCTCGTCGTGATCACCGCCGGGCTCGCCCTGGTCAGCGTGCTCGAGATCAGCGGGGTTCACGCCTACCTGGCCGCCTCGCCCGCCGAGAAGGCGGCCGGCCTGCTCGCCGCCGCGGCCGCCGTCGTCCTGTGGACCTGGTATGCCCTGGCCAACGCCCGGTTCCTGGCCCGCCACGATGCGGTCTCGCCCGCGGGCTGGTCCACCGCCGTCGGCGTCGCCACCGGCGCGGTGGCACTGGGCGGCCTGCCCGCCGCGGCTCTCGCCGGCCAGCTGACCGTGCCGTCCGGCGCCCATCCCGGTCCGGCCGCGCTGGCCGCCGGCATCGTCTTCCTCGGGGTCGTGGTCTCCTGGATCGCCACGATGCAGTGGAACCTGGCCTCGAGCCGGCTGTCGCCCGCCCTGGCCGGACTGCTGGTCAACCTCGAGACCGTCAGCGGCTTCGGCTACGTCTACGCAATCAGGCAGCAGTGGCCGCCGGCCGGGCAGCTAGCCGGGCTGGCCCTCGTCCTGGCCGGCGTCACCGTCACCATCGTGGCCGCCCGTCCCAGCCGGTCATCCGGCTAATCAGCCGACGCCAAGTCGATGACCTGGCCCGGGGCCGCCAGGGTCACCGGGCCGGGGAAGACGCCCTGCGCCGTGGCCAGGCTCTCGGCCGGGTCGTAGCCCCGGCCCAGGTGCGTGAGGACCAGTCGCCCGGCCCCGGCCGCGGCGGCGTGCTGGCCGGCCTGCCGGCTGCACAGGTGCAGGTCCGGGGGAAGGCCGGGCAGGTTCGGGAACCCCGACTCGCACAGCAGCACGTCCGCCGACCGGGCCACCTTGACCAGCGCCGGGGACTCCCCGGTGTCACCCGAGTAGGCGAGCACGCGCCCGTCGTGCTCGAACCGGAACGCGAACGTCTCGACCGGATGGGCGACGTGATCCGTGGTCACCGTGAACGGCCCGATCTCGCGCCGGCCCGGCGCCAGCGTCACGAAGTCGAAGATCCCGGCCACGTCGGGATCGTCGCTGGCCCGGGAGACCCGCCCGGCGGTGTCGGCCGGGCCGTAGACCGGGATCCGCGGCAGCGCACCCTCGGGGGAGTACTTCCGCGCCACCCAGAACGAGCACATGTCGATGAAATGGTCGGCGTGCAGGTGGCTCAGCGCCACCGCGTCGACCTGGTTCACCGCCGCGTACCGCTGCAGCGGGCCGAGCGAGCCGCTGCCCAGGTCCACCACCAGCCGGAAGCCCTCGGCCGCCAGCAGGTAACACGACGCCGGGCTGTCCGGCCGGGGAATCGTGCCCGCGCACCCGACCACCGTGAGCCGCATGCCGAACACGCTACACCGGCTAGGCCTGGACGGCGGGTCGCTGGCCGTCGGGGTGCAGCTCTGCCGCGAGATCGTCTTCCCCGAGCAGTGGCGGTACCTGGCCGAGGCCGGGGCGCAGGCCTTCGTCTACCTCACCAACGCGGCCAACCCGGCCGTCCCGCCCGGAGTCTGGTCCAGCCACCTGATCAGCCACGCCGCCGTGAACCAGCGGTTCGTCATCGCGTGCAACGTCGCCGACCCGCGCCAGCACTGCCCCAGCATGATCGTCTCGCCGCGCGGCGAGGTGCTCGGCGACCTGCCCGCCAGCCCGGCGGGAGTCCTGCGGACCGTCACCGAGCCCGGCGGCGACCCGGTTGATCTCGGCCCAGACCCGCGGGTCGGCCCAGTAGCCCGAGTGGCCCTGCGCCGACGGCGGCGCCTGCCCGTAGACGTAGTAGCACCCGGCCGGGTCGAGGTAGCCGATGTCCACCGGGTCACCGCAGGCCGCGGGCAGGCCGCCGGCGACGGGCCCGCCGATGGGATCGGTCGGGTAGTGGAAGTTGTGCCAGTCGTTCAGCTGCCCGGACCCGCCCGGTGCCAGCCGCCCGAGCAGCTCCCGGCCGAAGTAAGCGGGGAAGCCCCAGCCGTACAGCTTGATCAGCGGGGAGCCGAACGTGATCAGGGCCGGCCGGTCACCCGCCGGCCGGCACCCGGGCTGGACCAGCGCCGCGGCGGCGAGCACGGTGCCCTGGCTGTGCGCGGTCAGCATCACCCGGCCGCCGTTGTCGTGCAGCCACCACATCCGGCGCTGCAGTTCGGGGATCGCCCGCTCGGTGTAGCAGGGGGGCGCCAGCGGGTGGTAGGACCGCGGCCAGAAGGTGCCGATGTCCCAGGCGGTGCCGATCAGGCGGCGCCGCGTGGTGTCGTTCCACGCCGAGTACAGGAAGGCCATCAGCGCGGGCACGGCCAGCCCGGCCAGCCCGACGCCGATGTTGCGGATCAGCACCGGCGGCTGGGTGTGCAGCCGCCAGACGCACCCGGCCATGATCACCTGGCCGCCGACGATGGCCCAGAGCAGCCAGCTGGCGTCGTGCGGCGCGCGCGCCAGGAACTGGACCCGGGCGATCTGGCGCTGCCAGTTCTTGCCGCCGCCGTCGTCCTCACCCGGGAGCCCGGGCGGGCCGAACGGGTTCAGCCCCGACCAGTACCAGTACCGTCGCGCCCCGGTCTGCTCGCCCCGGAACGCCGCGGCCTGGTCCCGGTACTCCCGGGCCATCGCGGCGGGCAGCCGGCCGCTGAACAGCCACCGGACGCCCTCGACCAGGACGAATGCCACGACCGCCAGCACCGCCGCCCACGCGACCAGCGGAGCCCCCGCGGTGACCAGGTACGGCAGGTAGATGTGCCCCTTCAGCACGGCCTCCGCCGCGTCGCCGGTCACCGGGCCCACCAGGTGCGCGACCCAGATCCCGGCGCCGAGCAGGAGGATGTTCAGCAGGCCGAACCCGAGCATCAGCGTGACCCACGGCCCGCCCTTGAAGGTGTCCCTGCCCCCCGGCAGGCCGAGCAGCATGGAGATCAGCCCGATGGCCAGCGTCACCGCGATGGCCAGGGCCGTCCACCCGGCCAGGCCGGCCATCCCCGGCAGCCCTGCTACCCGCCCGTAGCCGGCCGCCGGCTGCACCCAGGCGAACAGGCCGGCCAGCACCAGGGCCGCGGCCGCCACGTAGCGCAGGTAGGTCACCGCGACGCGCAGCCCGTCGCCCAGCACGTTCCCGCCGGACCCCGGCGACAGCGCCGCGTCCGACAGCGCCGCGTCCGACAGCGCCTTACCCGGCGCGTCCATCGGCGGCGTGGTGAGCGCGTCCACCGCCACATAGCCGGCCCCCAGGACGACCGTGGCCGCCCCCAGCCCGATCGCGGCCCATCCCACGAACGCGACATGCGGCGACCCGGCATTGAGCGCCCGGGTGGTCACCCCCAGGACGACCGCCAGGAACCCCCCGGTCACCGCGACATGCACCCACGTGATCAGCCGGACGCTGCTCTGGCCGTCCCAGAACTCGTCGTCGGCCAGGCCATCCGGGAGCGCGGCCGCGGTCGCCATCCGGACCTTGGCCGTGCGCGGCGCCGACACCCGGTACGGCGGCCGGACCGCCTCATAGCGCCAGGTCGCGCTGGCCAGCCAGGTCAGCGCCAGCACGAACAGCACCGGGACCAGGACGCCGAGCATGACCTGGCGGCCCGGCTGCCCGGCGATGAACCGCCAGCCCAGCGGCGCGAGCCACCACTGGTGCAGGGCGATCCCGGCCCGCGCGGTCTGGTAGCCGATCACGTCCGCGCTGATCACCACCGCGATCAGGGCGGCGTTCACGGTCAGCGCCAGGCTGCCGAGGCCGGCCGCCAGCCGGTGCAGCCGGAACTTCCAGGCCGAGTTCCTCGTCGCGGCCGGGCACATCCACCCCGCCAGGTTGGCGAACAGGAACGGCAGCAGCGCCAGCCACAGCACCCGCACCTTGCTCCGCGAGGTCAGGCCGCCCCACGAGTAGGCCTCCACGTGCCGGCCCACGTCCCGCCGCCCGGCCTGGTCCGCGACGCTGGCGCAGTGGTCCGCGGTGCGGTAGAAACCGGCGGTCGCGTCCCCCATGACCTGCTCGGGCGCCAGGTCGCCGAGAGTCGCCGAGGGCGGCGAGCCGCCGACCCCGTGGACCCGCAGTTCGGTCACGCCGCCGTTCGCGGCCTCGGCCGCCAGCTGCACGCTCGGCAGCGCCGCGGAATGGATGGGAATAGGCATATCGGACCTCCGCCCCCGGGGACCGTCACATTGACCGGATAACCACACAGAGGGCCAGGTCACCCCGCTGATACATACCCGGCGACGACATCCTCACTATCCGTGCCGGCGGGCGGCGTCACCGGCCCGGGTCGATGTGGATCTTCGTGCCGGCCCCGGTGCTGACCTTCCCGGCCAGCGCCTCGGCCGCCTCGTCCAGGCCCACGGTCACCTCGACGATGCGCGACGGGTCCACCCGGCCGTCGGCGTAGTACCCGATGGCCGGCGCGAGCCCGGCCGAGGCGCCGAGGATGCCCACCACGGTCATGTCGCCGAGGACGAGGTCGCGGCTGTCGATCATGCTCGGCACCCCCGCGATGCCGATGTAGACCACCCGGCCGGCCGGCTCGGCCCGGGCCAGCGCGGCCGCGGGCATCTGGTGGTCATCAGTGCAGTCCACGACCGCGTCGTAGGTCACCGGCGGCGGGTCGTCCGCCGTCCAGTAGCCGGCGGCGCCCAAGGAGCCAGCCAGTTCCTCCCGGCCCCGGTCCAGCGCCCAGATATGCACCTCGGCCCCCATCGCGGTGGCGAACGCCGTGGTCAGCAGCCCGATGGTGCCCGGCCCGCAGACCAGCACCCGCCTGCCCGGCCCAGCCTGGGCCGCGGAGGCAGCCCGCCAGCCGTTGCCGCCCGGTTCGACCAGGGCGCCGGCCACCTCACCGATCGCGTCGGGCAGCCGGTACAGGCTGGATGCGCGGACCGGCAGCTGCTCCGCCAGGCCGCCGGGCCAGTCCATGATGCCCACCTCGCGGCGGTCGGCGCAGGTGTGCCCGCGCCCCGCCGCGCACCGCGGGCACTGCCCGCAGCCGAGCATGGTGTCCCCGGTCACCCGGGCGCCCAGCCACCCCGCGTCCACTCCCTCGCCGAGCGCGGACACCACGCCGCACCACTCGTGACCCGGCCGTATCGGGTACTCGATCCGGCCCTGGGCGAAGTAGGCCAGCTTCTCGGTGAACAGCTCCACGTCCGTCCCGCAGATCCCGGCCCGGCGGACGTCCACCACGACCTGCCCGGGCCCGGCCACCGGGGCAGCCACCTCCTCAACCCGCGCCGACCCCGCGGCGGTGATCACTAGCGCACGCATGCCCCCAGGATCTCAGCTGGCGACGAGCGGCTCCGCTTCGGCCACCGGGACCTCGCCCGCCGCTCCGGCCAGCACCCGCAGCGCGTCCGGCGGCAGGTAGCAGTGCACCGGGGTGCCCTGGGTCAGGTCGGGCCGCGAGCCGTCGTTCTGCATCAGCGCCTGCAGCGCGACGCCGGTCGCCAGCCGCAGCATGACCTGGGTGGACGAGCCGAGGAAGACCACGCGATCCACCATGGCGGGCACCCGGTTGTCCCCGGCCGAACCATGCTCCTCGATCAGCACCCGCTCCGGCCGGATCACCGCGTGCGCCCGGCCCGCCTCGGTCGCCTCGCACCGGGCCGAGGTCAGCGCGAAGTCCCCGATCCGGAGTGCCCCCACCGTGATCACCTCGACCTCGATCAGGTTGGCGGCGCCGAGGAAGTCGGCCACGTAGCTGTCCGCGGGCTCCTCGTAGACCTGGCGCGGGGAGCCGATCTGCACGATCTTGCCGGAGTTCATCACCGCCAGCCGGTCGGACATGGTCAGCGCCTCCTCCTGGTCGTGCGTGACGTAGAGGAAGGTGATGCCGACCCGCTCCTGCAGCGCCTTCAGCTCGACCTTGAGCGAGCGGCGGAGCTTGGCGTCGAGCGCGCCGAGCGGCTCGTCGAGCAGCAGCACAGCCGGGTTGAGCACGAGCGCGCGGGCCAGCGCCACCCGCTGCTGCTGGCCGCCGGACAGCTGCCCCGGGCGCCGCTTGGCGAACGAGGTCATCGCCACCAGGTCCAGCGCCCGGTTCACCCGCTGGCTGAGCTCGGCCTTGCCCACGCTGCGGTGCTTCAGCCCGAACGCGACGTTGTCGAACACCGACAGGAACGGGAACAGCGCGTAGCTCTGGAACACCGTGTTGACGTTGCGCCGGTGCGGCGGCACGTCGGAGACGTCCACGCCGTCCAGCAGGATCTGGCCGGAGGTCGGCTGCTCGAAGCCGGCGATCAGCCGCAAGGTGGTGGTCTTACCGCAGCCCGAGGGGCCGAGCAGGGAGAAGAACTCGCCGCTGGCCACGGACAGGTCGATGTTGTCGACCGCGATCTCGGCGAACCTCTTGGTCAGCCCGGAAAGCTCGATGCTTCCTCCGGCCACGGCGCCACCTCCAGATTTCTACGAACCGCGCTTTCTTGCCCGCTTCGGGACGGGCTTGGCGTCGAATCCCAATTGCCCGGACGCGAACCGCATCGCAAGATCGTACGTGCGCTGCGGCGGCACCGCCGGGTCTTCCAGTGCGATCTGCACCGCCAGCCCGTCGAGCAGGGCGGACAGCGTGATCGTGAAGTCGTCCGCGTCAACCGGCGCGAACTCGCCGGCCTCCTGGCCGGACAGCACGATGGAGCGGATGGTCTCCCGCCACCGCTCGTCGGACTTGGCCCGCACCGCGGCCACCCCGGCGTTGCGCGGCGACAGCGCCCACAGGTCCAGCCAGAGCAGCCAGTAGCTGTTCGGCTCGGGATCGGTGCCGGGCAGGCAGTTCATGCCGATGAGCTCGGCCAGCCGCCCGGCCGCGGTCGGGATCTGCTCGATCCGCTGCACGTACTCGGCGTACCAGGTGTCCTCGGAGTACCTGATGGCCTCGGTCAGCAGCTGGTCGCGGGTCTTGAAGTAGTAGATGACCAGCGCCGGGCTCGTGCCGGTGCGCTCGGCCACGTCGGCGATCCTGGTGTCGGCGTAGCCCCGTTCCACGATGACGTCCAGCGCGGCGCGCAGCATCTGCTCACGCCGTTCCCCGGCGTCCCGCGAGCCTCGTTCTCCGGCGTCCCGCGAACCTCCGCCGTTCTCCCTCATGTTCAGGCCTCGCCACCCTCGTTCCGGGACCGTTCCCTCGCTGGCGGTCTTGTCCGCAATCGTAGCAGCTTCTAGACTGAATGTTCAGTCAACTTTCGGAGGGGCCAGTTCATGGCAACCAAGGCAAGCACGGCGGCTAAGGCAGCGAGCGCGGCGAAGGCCGCGGCGGGAAAGGCAGTACAGGCCGCCAAGGCAGCCCAGGCCGCCCGGTCCGCGGGCGCGATCAGGGCGAAGACCGGAGCGAGCGGCCCTGCGGACTACGACGCGATCATCGTCGGCGGCGGCCACAACGGCCTGGTCGCGGCGGCCTACCTGGCCCGCTCGGGTGCCCGCACCCTCGTCCTGGAATCCAGGAACAAGACCGGCGGCGCCGCGACCACCGAAGCTCCCTGGCCGGACGCCCCCGACTTCAAGGTCACCCGGCTGTCCTACGTGATGTCGCTGCTGCCCCCGACGATCATCAACGATCTTCAGCTGGAGAAACACGGCTACAAGATCTTCCCGATGGGCCCGTACTACCAGGCCTTCCCCGAGGGCGGCTCGATCAAGCTGTACGCCGACGACGCCAGGCGCAACCACGACGAGGTATCGCGCTGGTCGAAGAAGGACGCCGACGCCATGCCGCGCTGGGACGCGTGGCTGGCCGGGCTGGCCGACGTGCTCGGCCCGCTGCTCCTCCAGGTGCCGCCGAACCTGGGCTCCCGCAAGCCCCGTGACCTCGAGCAGACGCTGCGGCTGGCCTGGCGCCAGCGCGGGCTCGACGTCCGGACCATCGCCGACGTTACCCGGCTGATGACGATGTCGATCGCTGACCTGCTCGATGACTGGTTCGAGTCGCCGCAGGTCAAGGGCGCGCTCGCGGTCAACGGCGTGATCGGCACCTGGGCCGGCCCGTACGAGCCGGGCACCGCCTACGTGATGGCGCACCACTCGATCGGCGACGTCGGCGACGGCCACCTGGGCAACTGGGGATTCGCCGAAGGCGGCATGGGCGCGGTCTCCGACGCGATCGCCCGCGCCGCCGTGCAGAACGGCGCCGAGATCCGGACCGGCGCCGGGGTCCGCCGGATCCTGCTCCGCGACGGCCGCGCGGCCGGCGTCGAGCTGGAGAACGGCCAGCAGCTCACCGCCAAGGTCATCGTCTCGAGCCTGCACCCGCGCACCGCGTTCCTGGACCACGTCGGCCGGGCCAACCTGCCGGACGACTTCGTGACCGACATCGAGCACTGGAAGACCCGCAGCGGCGTGGTCAAGATCAACCTGGCGCTGTCCGAGCTGCCCGACTTCACCGCCGACCCCGGCACGAACCGGCAGGAACACCACACCGGCTCGGTGGAGATGGCGCCCACCATGCCCTACATCGAGCGGGCGTTCCTCGAGGCCCGCGACGGCCGGCCGGCCACCCGCCCGTTCAGCGACGGGGTCATCCCGACCGCGTTCGACAAGACGCTGTGCCCCGAGGGCTATCACATCATGTCGCTGTTCACCCAGTGGGTCCCGGCCGACTGGAACGAGCAGCCGCACACCACCGAGCTCCAGGCCTACGCCGACCGCATGATCGACTGCTACAACGAGGTGGCGCCGAACTTCAAGAGCTCGATCATCCACGCCGACATCGTGGGCCCGTACCAGATGGAACAGGACTACGGCCTGATCGGCGGGAACATCTTCCACGGTGAGCTGTCCCTGGAGCAGCTGTTCCACATGCGCCCGGCCCCCGGCTTCGCCGACTACCGCACCCCGGTACCGGGCCTGTACTACGCCAGCTCGGCCACCCACGCCGGCGGCGGGGTCTGCGGCATCCCCGGCATGCAGGCGGCCAAGGCCGCGCTCGCCGACCGCCGGTCCGCCGTCCGCCGGAAGTGACCGCCGCCATCCAGGCGATGCTCGAGGCCCGGAGCGTGGCGCTGGTCGGAGCCAGCGCCCGCCCGGGCAGCCTCGGCGCGCGCATGATCGAGGAGGTGACCCGGAGCCCGTCCCGGCCGCGCACCTACCTGGTGAACCCGCGGTACGCGGACATCGGCGGCGTCCCCTGCCTGCCCGACCTCGCCGCGATACCCGAACCGGTCGACCTGGCGCTGCTCGCCGTCCCCGACTCCGCCCTGGAGGCGCAGCTGGGAGCGGCGGCGGAACACCGAGCTCGTTCGGCCGTGATCTTCGGAAGTGCCTACGACCCGCACGGGACGCACGGCCTGCGGGACCGCCTGGCCGCGGTCGCCCGGGACGCGGGGATGGCCGTGTGCGGCGCGGGGTGCATGGGGTTCGTCAACGTGGCCCGCGGGCTGCGGGCCATCGGCTACGTCGAGCCCGACCCGCTGCCCGCCGGGCCGGTCGCGCTGGTCACCCACTCGGGCTCGGTGTTCTCGGCCCTGCTGCGGACCCGCCGCGGCTTCGGCTTCACCCTGGCCGTCTCCAGCGGCCAGGAACTGGTCACCACGGCCGCCGATTACGCCCGGTACGCGCTCACCCTGCCCGGCACCACGGTGCTGGCCCTGGTCCTCGAGGCGATCAGGGACGGGCCCGGGCTGCGCGCGGCGCTCAACGACGCGCTGGCCGCCGGCATCCCCGTGATCCTGCTCAGCGTGGGCGCCTCCGCGGCCGGGCAGGCGCTGGTGGCGGCGCACTCCGGCGCGCTGGCCGCGGACGGCGGCGCCTGGGAGGCGCTGGCCGCCGCCTACGGCGTGCACCGCGTCGGCGACCTGGCCGAGCTGGCCGACACCCTCGAGCTGTTCGCCTCCGGCCGCCGGGCCGCCCCCGGCACCGGCATCGCCACCGTGCACGACTCCGGCCTGGAACGCGCGCACACCGCCGACCTGGCCGCCGAAGCCGGGGTCCCCTTCGCCCCCCTCGCCCCGGCCACCACCGCCCGGCTGGCCGCCCTGCTCGACGACGGCCTGGCCCCGGGCAACCCGCTGGACGTGTGGGGGACCGGCCGTGACACCGAGGAACTGTTCGCCGGCTGCCTGGACGCGCTGGCCGCCGACCCGTCGGTCGGCGCCGTCGCGCTGGCCGTGGACCTGGTCCCCGAGTTCGACGGGGACGAGTCCTACCCGCGCGCCGTCCGCACCGCCGCCGCCGCCACCGCCAAGCCGGTCACGATCCTGGCCGGCCTGCCCGCCGCGATCGACCAGGCCGCCGCCGCCCACCTGCGCGCGTCCGGGATCCCGGTCCTCGAAGGCACCCGCACCGGCCTCCTGGCGCTGCGCCACCTCCTTGATCACGCCGAGCGCCCCGTACCGCCCCTCGCCCCCGGCCCCCCGCGCACCCCCCGCCCCGGCCAGCCCGGTCCCGGCCCGCTTCCCACCGGCGGCCCCGAGCTGTTCGCGCTGCTGCGCGAGTACGCCATCGCCGTCCCGCGCACCGAGCCCGCCGCCACCCGCGCCGCCGCCCTGGCCGCCGCCGACGCGATCGGCTACCCCGTCGTCCTCAAGACCGCCGAGCCCGGCATCGCCCACAAGTCGGACGTCGGCGGCGTCCGCCTCGGCCTGGCCAGCCGGGCCGAGACCGCCCGCGCCTACGACGACCTGGCCGCCCGCCTGGGCCCGCGCGTCCTGGTCGCCCAGACCGCCCCGGCCGGCCCCGAGCTGGCCCTGGGCCTGGTCCGCGACCCCGCGCTCGGCCCCCTGCTGGTGATAAGCGCGGGCGGCATTCTCATCGAGATTTTTGCCGAACGAGTGGTCTTGCTCCCCCCCGTCACCCGTCCCGCGGCCCTGGAAGCGGTGCGGCGGCTGCGTCTCGCCCCGGTCCTGGCCGGCGCCCGCGGCCAGCCCGCCGCCGACATGAACGCGATCGCCGCCGCCATCGAGGGCCTGTCCAACCTGGCCCTCGACCTCGGCGACGCCATCGGCGCCCTCGACATCAACCCCCTGATCTGCGGACCCCACGGTGCCCTGGCCGTCGACGCCCTGCTGATCCCGGCCCGCTGAACCCGCCTGCGGGTGTATCAGGCACTGGGCAGGCGTCTCCGTCGAGATGCCCGCTGCAACCAGCGGGGCCATTCCCGCGTCTGTGGGGGTGGCACGATGACTGCCAATATATTGCTGCTGTTGTGATGAAGGGTTGACGGAGATGGCCAGGTTGAGTGGCACGCTGAGACAGCCGCTGGCGCGGGTTGCGGTGCTGACGTTGTGCGGGGCGGGGCTGGTGGGCGTGCTAGCGGGTTGCGGTTCATCCGGGTCGCCCGGTGGTGCGGGTGCCGCCGGCCCGTCCGCGACAGCGACCAGGACCGCTCAGACGGCGGCCATCGCGCCATTCGTCAGCATCACCGAGCCGTTCGACCCCGGCCACCCGGCCCGGGTCGAGACCGCCCCGGATAGCTGCGGCCAGGGCAGCACGCTCGCTATCGAGAAGTGTTTCGAGACCAGGACCGAGAACGTCGACACCGAGATCAACGCGGCCCAGGCGGCCACGTACGCCACCGCCGCCGCGGCCGGCCGCGCCGCCATCCTGTCCCAGGACAGCGCGTGGCTGGCCGCGCGGGGCCCGGTCTGCCAGGCCGCCTTTCACAGCGGCGGCACGATCGACGGGATCAACGTCGCGGCCTGCCTGCTCGACGAGAGCAACGCCCGGTTCATCGCGGTGAAGGGGATCACCCCGCACGAGTACCGGCTCAAGGCCACCGACAGCATGGACCCGGGCGCCCTGGCCTGGTACACCACGCCCGGAGGATCGCGCATCGCGGAGTTGAGCACCCAGGGCGACCAGACCGGCGGGGCGATCGTCACCTGGATCATCGTGGGCGGGGCGCAGGGTTTCATGGTCAACCCGAAGCAGTTCTTCTACCTGGACAGCCCGTTCAGCGACCCCGGCGTGGTCCAGGGCCAGGACCCCGCCTACCACCGGGTGCCGACCGGCCAGGAATTCCAGTTCTCGATCGACTACTCCAACCTCGCCAAGGACCCGGACGGGGGCAAGGGCGGCTACGTGTACGCACCTGGCGACCCCGTGGCGGAGTGGAACTAAGCAGAGCTGAGCTCATCGCCGGCCCTGCTCAGATGCCGTAGGCGGCCCGCCGTTCGAGCAGCCGCCGCGCGTTGCGCAGGGCCAGCGCGATGACCGTCTCCATCGGGTTGATGCCGACCGGGCCGGGGAACAGGCTGGCGTCGGCCACGATCAGGCCGGGTACGCCGTAGACCTCCCCGAAGCTGCCGGTCACGCCGCGCCGCGGGTCCGCGCTCATCCGGGCGGTGCCCATCAGGTGGATGGAGAACAGCTGCAGCGCCCGCCGCCGAACCGGCCGGGCCAGCAGCCGGCCCAGCTCGCCGGGCGTGCGGACGACCGGGGCGCCCTCGAAGGGGAGCAGCACGCGCCGGGCGCCCGCCGTGAACAGCGCCTGCGCGGTCAGCTCGACGCCGCGCACGATGCGGGCGGCGTCGCGTTCGGTCAGCTGGTAGAAGACCTGCGGCCCGAGGCCGGGCAGGTGCCGGATCCGGCCGCTGCCGGTGTCGGAGACCAGCGGACCGGCGGTGACGATCCGGTTGTAGTCCGCCATCAGCGCGCCGAGCTCGGCGCCGTAGGCCGGCATGATGCCGGCCAGCATCGGGGGGGTCAGGCTGGTCGCGGTCAGCAGCAGTCCGTCGCGAGCGAACTCGCGTACCTGGAAGGCCTGGTGGACGCCCTGCCAGCCGGTCACGTCCTCGTCGAAGAACGCGGTCACCACCGCGTTCGGGTGCACCGACAGGTTCCGGCCGAGCTGGCCGGAAGCCGGCCGCAGCCCCGACCGCGCGAGCAGGGCCGGCGTCTGCAGCGCGCCGCCCGCCACGACCACCGCCCGCGCGCGTACCGTCACGGCCGGACCCCGGCGGCCGCCCGGGCCCACCACGTGACCGGTCACCCCCGCCGCCCTGGTTCCGGTCCGGGTGATGCGGTCCACCCGGCAGTCGGCCAGCAGCCGGGCCCCGGCCGCCAGTGCCCGGGGCACGCTGGTCACCAGCATCGACTGCTTCGCGCCGGTCGGGCAGCCGCTGCTGCAGTTGCTGGTGCCGGCGCAGTGCAGCTGGTTCCTGCGGTTCGCCACCACCGCCCAGCCCTTAGCCCGCGCGGCGTCCCGGAACAGCGCGGAGTCCCGCCCGATCGTCTCCGGGTCCTGCGGGCCGACCGAGAGCCGGGACTCGATCTCGGCGAAATAGGGGTCGAGATCCCGCTCGCCGATGGCCCGCAGGCCCTCCCGCTCGGCCCAGCGCTGGAGCACCCGGGCCGGCGTCCGCCACGACATGCCCCCGTTGACCACCGTGGAGCCGCCGACGCAGCGCCCCTCGGCGTACAGCACCGACGGCCGGCCGATCGCCATCCCGCCCCCGCCGTCCCGGTACAGCGTGCGCAGCGCCCGCCCGGTCCCGGCCGTGAACGACGCCGTCGGGTGGTAACCGCCCTCCTCGAGCACGATCACGTCCACCCCGGCCTCGGCCAGTTCCGCCGCCACGGTCGCCCCGCCCGCCCCCGAACCGACCACCACCACCCCGCACTCCAGGCTCAGGTCGCCCCCGATCCCGTCCCGCGTCGTCAGGCCGCTGAGCGCTGTCATGACGAGCCCGCCCCGCCGCCCGCCCGGCCCGCGTCCGAGGCCTCATGCGCGCGGATCTGCGGCCCGTGCCGGTCCAGGCGGCGGCGGGACACGGCCGCGATGTAGGGATCCGGGTCGTAGCCGATCTCCCGCTGCACCTCGGGCAGCTCGTAGTAGCACATGACGAGCACGCTCTTGAGCCGCCGGATCAGCTCGGCCGCCGGGTCCGGCCGCGCCAGCAGCGCCCTGACGTAGGCGGCGGCCACCCGGTCGTCGAGCCGGGTGAACCGCCGTCCCCGCGACGCCGGGTACAGCCGCGCGCCCTGCTCCACGGCGGCCAGCGCCACCGCCAGCGCCTTCTGGGCCGCGGGCGGCAGCGAGCCGAGCATCAGGCCGAACTCGCCCAGCACCCGCTCCGCCCGCTGCCCGGCCCGGACCCCGGGCGGGCAGATGACCTCAGCGAACCGCCTGGCCACCGCCCGGAACGGGACCTCAGCCGCCTCGTCCGCCACTTCGCCTGCTGCCACCAAGCCATTGTCATCCCTTCTCTTACGGCGCGCCCGCCGCCTGTCGTGCGCGGACCCGATCCGTTAGGGTCGGTTCGTGCGCGGACAGGCCGACCAGCATTTCGACACCAGGCAGCTGCCGGAGGTGCCGGATGCCGTCGCGCCCGACGGCTCGGACGTGCGGGTGCTGCTGCGCCTCGGCCGCGGCTCGATGGCGCACTTTGAGCTGGCCCCGGGGCGGGTCTCCCGCGCCGTGGCCCACCGCGCCGTCGAGGAGCTGTGGTACATCCTGGACGGGCAGGGCCAGATGTGGCGGCGCCAGGGGGAGCGGCGGCAGACGGTTCCGCTGCGCCCCGGCACCTGCCTGTCGATTCCGGCCGGCACCCACTTCCAGTTCCGCGCGGACGCGGCCCGCCCGCTGACAGCCGTGGGCGTGACCATGCCGCCCTGGCCGGGGGCCGACGAGGCCTATGAAGTCACTGGTGAGTGGCCTGCTGATGCCACCGCCTGACGCTTCGCCCGGAAACGCCGTACTCCCCAGGGGTTTACCAGACCAGGTCTGGACACCTACGGTCGTACAGTTCACGCGGAAAGGTGGTGGGCATGCAATCAGGGCAGGGACCGTTGTGGCGGCCGCTGAAGCGCCAGGACAGCGCCGCGGCGGAGCAGATGGTCCAGCGGGCGGCGGAGCTGGCCAAGGATTCCCACGCGCAGACCCGCTACGCGGCGGTGCTGGTGAAAGGCGACAGCCTGCTGGCCTGGGGGACGAACGGCGTTCCGTTCCCCGGCGAGGATCACTGCTACTGCAAGTTCGGCGAGACCGGGCACCATGACCGCTGCCGGACGCACGCCGAGCAGCGGGCGATCACGCTGGCGCGCGAGGGCGACGGCTGGCGGATGCTGCAGGGCTCGAAGCTGATCTACGTCCGGCTGGCGGCGGACGGCTCGGTCCGGCAGGACGAGCCGCACTTCTGCTCCCGCTGCAGCCGCCTGGCGCTGTCCCTGGGCGTGACGGAATGGATCTTCTCCCTGTCCGAGGGGCTGGTCGGTTACGCTTCGGCCGATTACGACCAGCTGGCCCGGCTCCGGTGGTAGCGACGGGCGCACACGAGGTTCCATGCGTTACCTGAGCGCCGGCACCGCGACCCCGATCTCCCGGATCGGACTGGGCACCTGGCAGTTCGGCTCCCGGGAGTGGGGCTACGGCCGGGACTACGCCGGGCAGGAGGCGCGGGCCATCGTGCGCCGCGCCGTGGAGCTGGGCGTGACCTTGTTCGACACCGCCGAGATCTACGGCTTCGGCCGCAGCGAGCGGATCCTCGGCGCGGCGCTGCGTGAATCACTGGCCGAGTCGCCGGGCCAGGACCAGGCGCCGGTCTTCCTGGCCACCAAGATCCTCCCGCTGTTCCCGGTCGCCCCGGTCGTCGAGCAGCGCGCGGTGGCCAGCGCGAACCGGCTCGGCGTCCGCCGCCTCGACCTGTACCAGGTGCACCAGCCGAACCCGGTGGTCCGGGACGGGACGATCATGCGCGGCATGCGCGCGCTGCAGCGGGTCGGGCTGGTCGGCGAGGTCGGCGTCAGCAACTACTCGCTGGACCGCTGGCGCGCCGCCGAGCGGGCGCTGGGCAGCCGCGTGCTGAGCAACCAGGTCCGTTACAACCTCGTCGACCGGTCCGCGGAGCGGGACCTGCTGCCGTTCGCCGCCTCGACCGGCCATGTGGTGATCGCCTACAGCCCGCTCGCCCAGGGGCTGCTCTCCGGCCGGTACCACCGGGACAGCCGCCCGGGCAACAGCCTCCGGGCCGCCAGCCCGCTGTTCCTGCCGGAAAACCTCGACCGGGCCGGTGACCTGATCGCGGCCCTGCGCGAGGTGGCGGACGCGCACTCCGCCACCCCGGCCCAGATCGCGCTGGCCTGGGCCATCCGCCGCCCGGGGGTCGTCGCCATCCCCGGCGCGTCGAGCGTCGGGCAGCTCGAGAGCAACGTCGCGGCGGCCGGCCTCGACCTCGCCGAGGACGAGTACCAGGCCCTGTGCGCGGCGGCGGACCGGTTCCGCCCGGTCACCGGCCCCGCCGCTCTGAGTCGGCTGGCACAGGCGAGGCTGGCCCGGGCCCGGCTGAGCCGGTCTCGTTAGGGTGATCGGGTGACCGATACCGACGCCATCGTCGAGCGCATCCTGACCCGCTACGACACCATCACCGTGGTCGGGGCGAGCCGGGCCTCGTACAAGGCGGCGCACTCGGTGCCCGCCCACATGCAGCAGCACGGCTGGCGGATCATCCCGGTCAACCCGTACGCCGACCAGCTCCTCGGCGAGCCGGCCTACCGCACCCTGGCCGGCGTCCCCGAGCAGGTCGGCCTGGTCGACGTGTTCCGCCCGTCCGGGCAGACCCCCGACATCGCCCGCCAGGCGGTCGCGGCGGGTGCCACCGCGCTGTGGCTGCAACTGGGCATCGCCTCGGCCGAGGCCCGGGCCATCGCCGAGGACGCCGGGCTGCTCTACGTCGAGGACCGCTGCCTGATCATCGAGCAGCGCCGCCTCAACCTGGAAGCCCCCGTCCCCGGCTAGGCGAGATGCCGCCACCTCCGGATACCAGCGTGCCGCCGCCCGTCCGGGCCCTCGCCGGCGACGACCCGCTCACCCTGGTCTGGATCAACGAACTAGGCGGCCTCACCTTCGCGATCGGCGCCGGCCGCCAGCGGCGGTTCGTGAAGTGGGCCCCGGCCGGCAGCGGCCTCGACCTGGCGGCCGAAGCCGCCCGGCTGCGCTGGGCCGTCCGCTACACCCCGGTCCCGCAACTGCTCGGCGAAGGCACCGACCCCACGGGATCATGGCTCGTCACCCGCGCCCGGCCGGGACAGATGGCCGTCGCCGATCGCTGGATCGCCGACCCGCGGACCGCGGTGACCGCCATCGGCCAGGGCCTGCGGGCCCTGCACGAGGCCCTGCCGGTGCGGGACTGCCCGTTCTCCTGGACCGCCCGCGACCGGCTGGCCGATACGCGCCGCCGGACCGCCCAGGGCCTGATCGACCCGGCCCAGTGGCATCCCGAGCACCAGCACCTGGACGTGCCGCAGGCGCTGAGCCTGCTCGCCGAGATCCCGCCCGACGACCGCCTCGTCGTCTGCCACGGCGACAGCTGCGCTCCCAACACGCTGCTGACCGACGACGGCCGCTGGTCCGGCCACGTCGACCTGGGCGAGCTGGGCGTCGCCGACCGCTGGGCCGACCTGGCCATCGCCACCTGGAGCGCAACCTGGAACTACGGCCCCGGCTGGGAGATCCCCCTGCTCGACGCCTACGGCATCGCCCCCGACCCCGCCCGCACCCGCTACTACCGCCTCCTCTGGGACCTGGGCCCGTAACCCCGCGCCCGCCCCGGCCGCGATCCCTGACCAGGCGGACCTTGCCGTTGCCGTACGCCCAGTCGGCGTCTGCCACGACACGCCGCAGCAGAATTCCCTATTTCGTTGTCTGGCAGGCCGTTTTTCGGTACTATGTTCTACAGGTCAATTCTCCCGGACGAGGGAGGTGTCATGCCTCCAGGACCGGCTCACGCGGATCCCGCCTCAGAGCC